>JAUVVA010000154.1 GCA_030604905.1 Verrucomicrobiota bacterium
GGGGGGCGCTGGGGCAGTGCGAGAGCACGCCGCCGTAGAGGGCGGCGCCGATCTCGGCGGCGCCGAGCGGGAGGCCGAGGTGGCCGGAGTTGCTCTTATGGACGGCGTCCATGGCGAGGCCACGGGCTTGGTTGGCGGCTTGGGCGAGGAGGGCGAGGTCGAGTGCCATAGGTGGAAAGGGGAAGAGGTGGAGGGAGTTAGGGAGTGAGGGAGTAAGGGAGTAAGGGACGGATGGGGCGCGCGAGGCGCTAAAAGTCGAGGAGTAGAAAGCCCGGGGGCGGCGGGGGAAGCACAAAGGGCATGAAAAAAGGTGCAGAGGCGGAATAGTCCGGCTGATAGGTCGGTTTTGTGCGGCCCCGGGAGGGGTGCGGGCGCGACAAAGGGATCGCCGCCCCTTTCGAGGGGGATTGTCAGGCTTGCCGGCCCGCTTGTCTGGCGAAGGCCGCCGGTCCTACTCGCGCAGGGCGGCGTTGAGCACCAGGCGCCAGGTGGGGAAACGGGAGCCCGGGCGGCCGACCAAGTCGGCGACGATGGGCCCGAGCGAGGGATCGAAAAACTCCGCCTCCTCCAGGAGCGGCACGGCCTGCACCGGATCGTAGGGGCGGCCGGGCTGGTAGTGCGGGATGCCGGCGGCGGCGCGGCGGCGGTCGATGTCGACTTGGGTGTTCACCCACTCGGCGTGGACTTTTTCGCGGCGGGCGTAGGGCACCACGAAGTCGACCGATTTCTTGATCGAGGCGCCGTTGGGCGCGACCCACTCGTAGAGGCTCTCGCCGCGGTCGCGGGTGAGGAGCGCGATGTCCATCATCGGGCGCAGGGTGGTGGTGTGGTAGGTGAGGGTGTCGCGCGTGCGGAAATCATGGCTGCTGCCGTCGGGGTAAAGGCCGCGCTTCACGAGGGCGTGCACGGCCGCGATGCAGGCGTCGCGCCAGGAATCCTCATCGAGGGCGAGAGCGGCGGTGGCGACGATGCGCAGGCTCTTGGCGAAACGGTTGTTGGTGGCGCGCTCGAGGCGGCGGGCGGCGGCGAGGTGGCGCTCGGCGATGTCTCGCAGCCAAGCGTCGATGCGCTCGCGCTCCTCGGCCTCGAAGTCTTGGCGCAGGGCGACGTAGGCGGTGAAGAGCGGCATGAGCTTGTATTCGTTCACGTCGTTGCCGGTCGGCTTGTAGACGGCGGCCCAGGCGGAGATGAACTCGCGCAGGCGGCGGGCGAGGTCGGCGTCGCCGGTGGCCTGCCACACCTCGAACCAGGCGCCGATGTGGTCGAAATCGTAGAGATGGCGCACGGTCTTGTGGCGCTGCGGATCGGTGTTAAGGCGGCCCTCGTAGACGAGCACGGCGAGCGGGCGCGGGGTCTTGTCGGCGATGGCGGGTAGCGCGGCTTTTTTCTCGTCGAGCAGGCGGCGGGCGTCCTCCGACTCGGCGACGATCCGCGCCAGGCGGGCGCGGGCGGCCTCGTCGAGCGGGAGCACGTTGCGAATCTCGAGTTCGCCGGGGTCGTCGGCTTTCGCGGCCGAGACGTCAACGGCGGCGAAAAAGACCAAGAGGCAGGGGAACCAGCGGGTGAGGCGAAGGGATGCGGGGATCATCGGCACCAGTGTCTCGGGTGGAGCGAGTCGGCGTCAATCGGGGACGGCTCGGAGCGCAAGGGATTGCGGCGCGGAGCCCGCGGGGAGGAGGGGAATCGGGAGCTGTGCGCGAGACGCGACGGGAGGCGGCGGGGCACGCGCGAAAGTGTCCGCGCGAAAATGGCGGCTTGTCATTCGGGAGCCGGCCTTGGAAGGGTCGGCACCATGCCGATCTACGAGTATTACTGCGCCCGCAACCACACGGTCTACCAGTTCTACGCGAAGTCGCTCGCGCAGGGCCGCACGACCCCGAAGTGTCCCGACAATCCGCGTTGGCCGCTGAAGCGGATCGTCTCCCAGTTCGCCTTCACCGGTCGCGCCCAGGAGCCCAAGGCCGAGGGTGAAGCGCCCGCCGGCGCCGATCCGGTCGAGGACGCTCGCATGGAGGCGGCGATGGCCGCGATGGAGAAGGAGTTTGATTCGGTCGACGAGAACGACCCGCGGGCGATGGCGCGGATGATGCGCCGCATGTCCGAGCTCACCGGGGAGAAGATCGACGGTGAGATGGAGGAGGTGGTTCGCAAGCTGGAGGAGGGCGTCGATCCCGAGGCGCTCGAGGACCGGCTGGGCGGCGGCGAAGGCGAGGGGGGCGGCGAGGACGATCCCTACGGGATGGGGGAGGGCGGTCCCGGCGGCCCGGCGAAGACCGAGGCGGAGAAGAAGGAGGCGCGCATGCGCTGGAAACTGCGCCGCGCCACCACGGCCCCGCGCCGCGATCCGAAACTCTACGATTACGAGTAGGCTTCGCGACGGAGGTCGCGCCGGGGGAGCTTGTGGGCGGAAGAAGAATCCCTTGGGCGTGAAAAAGCGCGGAAGTCGCAGAAACAACGCGAAGAAATCGGTCACGATCTCCTTTGGGCAACCCCGGTCGCGGGACGCTCACGAGCCCCGGGTATTACGCGGGGCTTGTTTTATGTTTCGTCGCGGTCCTTCCGTGTATTCGTTGAGGCCTCTCCGCAATGTCCTCCGCCTCGCCCGATTTTCTGCACCGCATCGAAGCCGCCAAACGCGCCGTTCTCGCGCAGACGGAGTTTTTTCACCGCGAGTTTGGCCGCGCGCGCAGCGAATGGAAGAGCGACGGCACGCGGGTCACCGCCGCCGACATCGCGATCTCCGAGGGCATTTTTCGCGAACTCGCGGCGAAGTTTCCGGAGGACGAGTTGTTGAGCGAGGAACTCGGCGACGGCACGGCGGCGCTCACCCTGAAGGCGCGTTTCGCGTGGGTGCTCGATCCGATCGACGGCACCAACAACTACGCGACCGGCATCCCGCACTGCGCCATCTCGCTCGCGCTGCTTGAGCACGGCGTGCCGGTCTACGGCGTCATCTACGATCTCGCGCGGCGCACGCTCTTGCACGGCGGGCCGGGCTTTGGCGCGTGGGACGGCGAACGCGCGGTCCGGGTGAAGGCGCAGGAGAAGCCGGGGCAAAGCCTGCTCGGGTTTCACAGCCCGATGGACAAACGCTTCGCGCCGCACGCCACGCTGCTCGTGGAGCGCTTCAAGATCCGCGCGCTCGGCAGCAGCACGCTCCACCTGGCCTACGTCGGCGCGGGCCTGCTCGACGCCACGGTCGACCACAACGTCAAGGTGTGGGACATCGCCGCGGCCGTGCCCTTTTGCCAAGGTGCGGGCGGCGAGGTGCGCTACCTGCGCGAACCGGTGTTTCCGCTGCGGGTGTTCGACCTCAAGATGCCGCGCGTGCCCTTCTTCGCGGGGTCGCCCGCGGTGTGCGACGAACTCGCGGCGCTGTTGCGCGGCTGAGCCCGGGAACGCCGAGCCCCGGCTCGGCATCTTCGGGTGGCAAAGGGCAACGCCGAGCGCGGGCGGCGCTCGCCCTCTCGTCGTCCCAAGGCGGGCGGCCAAACCTGCCGAGCTGGGGCTCGGCGTTCCCGGCGCGTTCCCGACGAAGTCAGCGCCCGATGAGCTTGATGAACTCGTCGTTCGTCTTGGTCTTCGAGAGGCGCGAGATGGCGGTCTCGCAGGCTTCCTCGATCTTCGCCTGCACCAGCGCGCGGCGGAAGAAATGGATGGTCTCGAGGCGCTTCGCCTCGACGAGCAGCTCCTCCTTGCGCGTGCCGGAGGCCTGGATGTTGACCGCCGGCCAGAGGCGCAGCTCGGCGCACTTGCGGTCGAGGATGAGGTCGCTGTTGCCCGTGCCTTTGAACTCCTGGAAAATCACGTCGTCCATGCGCGAGCCGGTCTCGACCAGGATCGACGCGATGATGGTCAGCGAGCCGGCCTCCTCGGTGCGGCGGGCGGAGGCGAAGAGCTGACGCGGCTTTTCGAGGGCGCGCACATCGAGACCGCCGGAGCCGGTGCGGCCGGAGTTTTTGGCGGTGTTGTGCGCGCGGGAGAGGCGCGTGAGCGAATCGATGAAGAGCACCACGTCGCGGCCCACCTCGACGAGGCGGCGGGCCCGCTCGATGGCGAGGTCGGCCACGCGGATGTGGTTTTCCACCGGGTCGTCGTTGGACGAGGCCCAGACCTCGGCGCCGGCGACGTTGCGGCGGAAGTCGGTGACCTCCTCGGGACGCTCGTCGACGAGCAGGATCATGACCTGGCACTCGGGGTGGTTTTCCAAGACGCCCACGGCCATGTCGCGCAGGAGCGTGGTCTTGCCGGTGCGCGGCGGCGCGACGATGAGACCGCGCGTGCCCTTGCCGATGGGGCAGAAGAGGTCGACGACGCGCGTGGTCAGGCGGCCGTCCTTGGTCTCGAGCTTGAGTTGCTGCTCGGGGGAGATGGTGGTGAGCTGGGTGAAGTCGTGCTTGCGGAAGCGGTCCTCGACCGGGATGCCGTCCACCGACTCGATATACTTCATCTTCGGATTCGGGAAACGTCCCTCGGGGGGGAAAGCGGTTCCCTTGACGATGCTGCCCTGCTTGAGGCGGAAGCGGCGGATCATCTCCTTCGGCACGAAGGTGTCGGCGGGCCGGCGGCGGCCGTTCTTGAGCGGGTCGAGGAGGGCGCCGTTGCCGCCGCGCTGCGTGTCGATGTCGAGGATGCCCTCGACGGTGATCACGTTTTCGGGCGCGGGAGGCGGCGGAGCGGGGCGCGGCGCGGGCGCGGGCGTGTCCGCGGCGGGCGGGGTGGCGGCCGGTGCCGGAGCGGGGGAGTGCTGGGCCGCCGGAGGGGCGGGCTTGGGCTGGGCGGCGGGGGCCGCCGGAGCGGGAGCAGGCGCCGGAGCCGGGGCGGCGGCGGGAGCGGCGGCGGCGGCGTTTTGGGCGGCTTGGGCGGCGGCGGCCGCGAGGATGGCTTGGGCGGCGGCGATGGCTTCCGGGGTGATGGCGGAGCCGAGGGGGAAGATCGGGGCTGGAGCCGGGGCCGGGGCGGGGGCGGGGGCCGGCGCCGGGGCGGCGGCGAGAGGCAGTTCAGGGGTGCTGGCGGGCGGGGCGTCGTCGGCGGGCGCGGCGGCTTTCTTGGCCGGGCCACGGCGGGCGGTGGTTTTCTTGACGGGCATGGAAGTCGGAAAGGTTGAAGGGGCGTGTCGTTCAGGCAAAGGAGCGGCGACACGCGAAAACGCGGCGGGCGCATGCTTGACGCTGTGCAAAGCGATCAGGATAAGGGCCGCGCGCAGTTTCTAATGGCGCCCATGAGCGGCGCGTCGCGTCACCCCAAACCCAAACAGCACCTCAACGTGTCGGATCAAAACATCACTTCCGTGTCCCGTGAGAAACGGGTGTTCAAACCAACGGCTGAGTTCCAGCGCCAAGCGAACCTTGGCAGTATGTCGGCTTACAAGAAGCTTCACGCCGAGTCTGTCAATGCTCCAGAAAAGTTCTGGAAACGCATGGCCGCCGAGCAGCTCGTCTGGCGGCGCCCCTTCAAGAAGGTGCTCCAGTGGAAGGCACCAAACGCAAAGTGGTTTCTCGGCGGGGCGCTCAACGTCTCCGAAAACTGCCTCGACCGCCACATCGGCACGGCCCGCGAAAACAAGGCCGCGCTCATCTTCGAAGGCGAGCCGGGCGACGTGCGGACCATCACCTACAAGCAGCTCCACCTCCACGTCTGCCGTCTCGCCCACGTCTTCGAAAACCTCGGCGTGGGCAAGGGCGACCGCGTGGCGATCTACCTGCCGATGATCCCCGAGGCGATCATCGCGATGCTCGCCTGCGCGCGCGTCGGCGCCATCCACACCGTCGTCTTCGGGGGCTTCTCCCCCGAGGCGCTGAAGGACCGCATCAACGACTGCCAGGCCAAGCTCGTCGTCACCGCCGATGGCGGTTGGCGCCGCGGCAAGATCATCGAGCTCAAGGCCGCCGTCGACAAGGCCGTCGCCGGCGCCCCCTCGGTGCAGGCCGTGCTCGTGGTGAAACGCACGGGACAGTCGATCCCGATGCATTCGGGGCGCGACATCTGGTGGCACGACGCCTGGAAGGGCAGCCCGAATCAGCACCGCGCCAAGGCCTTCGACTCGGAGCACCCGCTCTTCATCCTCTACACCTCCGGCTCCACCGGCAAACCCAAGGGCGTGCTCCACAGCTCCGCCGGCTACCTGCTCGGCGCGAAGTTGTCCTCGCACTACGTCTTCGATCTCAAGGAGACCGACCGCTACTTCTGCTCGGCCGACATCGGCTGGATCACCGGGCACAGCTACGTCGTCTACGGCCTGCTGGCCAACGGCTCCACCATCTTCATCTACGAGGGCGCGCCCAACCAGCCTGAGCCCGACCGCTTCTGGGAGATGATCGACCGGCACAGCCTCACGATCCTCTACACCGCGCCCACCGCCATCCGCGCCTTCATGCGCTGGGGCGACAATTACGTCCTGCGCCACCGCCTCGATTCGCTGCGGTTGCTCGGATCGGTCGGCGAACCCATCAACCCCGAGGCTTGGATGTGGTATCACAAGATGATCGGCAAGGGGCGCTGCCCGATCGTCGACACCTGGTGGCAGACCGAGACCGGCTCGATCATGATCACCCCGCTGCCCGGCATCACGCCGACCAAGCCCGGCTCGGCCACGCTGCCCTTCTTCGGCGTCAAACCCATGGTCGTCGACGAGCAGGGCCGCGAGGTGCCGCGCGAGCACGGCGGCAAACTCGTCATCACCCAGCCCTGGCCCTCGATGCTGCGCACGCTCTGGAACGACGCCCCGCGCTTCAAGCAGGCCTACTTCTCCGAGTTCCCCAAGCAGCCGGGCTGGTATTTCACCGGCGACGGCGCGCGCCAGGACAAGGACGGCTACTTCTGGATCGTCGGCCGCATCGACGACGTGCTCAACATCTCCGGCCACCGCATCGGCACGGCCGAGGTCGAGAGCGCGCTCGTCTCCCATCCCGCCGTCGCCGAGGCCGCCGCCGTGGGCAAACCCGACGAGCTGAAGGGCCAGTCGCTCGTGGTCTTCGTGTCGCTCAAGGCCGGCCACACCGCCTCCGACGAGCTGCGCGAACAACTCCGGGCCCACGTGGGCAAGGAGATCGGCTCCCTCGCCAAGCCCGACCAGATCCGCTTCGCCGCCGCGCTGCCCAAGACGCGCTCGGGAAAAATCATGCGGCGCATCCTCAAACAGATCGCCGCCGGCGGCGAGGTAAAGGGCGACACCAGCACGCTGGAGGATTTCTCCGTCGTCGCCGCGCTGCAGTCGGAGGAGTGACGCGGCCGGCGGGGGGCGGCGAGAGCCGCCCCGCCCCGCGCGCCTGCGGCGCGGGGCCGCGGCGCGGCCCGGGGCCTACTTTCGTCTCGGAGCGCGGACGATCTTGATGGGCTGGGCGAGCCAAGCCGCGCCGCACTCGATCACGCCCGCTTCCTTCTCCGCGCCCCATCTCGCGAGGGTGGTTTTGGCCGCGAGCAGCTCCTCCTCCGCGCGTTCGCCTTTCAGCGCGAGCAATCGGCCGCCCACGCGCAGATGCGGGAAACTCCAGCCCGCGAGCGTATCGAGCGCGGCCACGGCGCGGGAGGTGACGACGTCGGCCGCGCACGCTTTGACCAGATGGGCCTTGCCGCGGCGCACCTCGACGCGGGGGGCGAGGTGGAAGCGGGCGATCATCTCTTGGAGGAAGACGCAGCGGCGCTCCAGCGGCTCGACGAGGATGACGTTCAGATCCGGGCGCACGAGCGCGAGCACGAGGCCGGGCAGGCCGGCGCCGGTGCCGATATCGGCGACGCGTTCGTTCGGCTCGATGGCTTCGGCGAGGGCCGCGCAGTTGAGGAGATGCCGGTCCCAGAGGCGAGGCACCTCGCGGGGGCCGATAAGTCCTCGCACCACGCCCGCTCCCGCGAGTTGCCGGCCGTAGTCGGTGAGGCGCTCGAGGATCTCGGGGGCGAAATGGGCCACGGCCTCGGGTGGAGGCGGCGGCAGGGGCTCGGGACGGGGCGCGTCGGCGGAGGGCTTCGCGGGATCGTGCGGCATGGATGAAAAACCCACTTAACCTGAAAATCCCGGGCCAAACCAACCACGGATTGCCGGTGCTTGCCCTTGGGTTTGCTCCGGGTCGCGGCTTGGCCGATCGCAGGGAGACCCGAGTTGCGACGCGCGGGCGTGACGTCGCCGGGGACGGCGGAGCCCCAAACAAAACGCGCTCCCCCGGGCGGGGAGCGCGTCGCAGGGAGGGACTGCGGCCGAGCCTTACTTGGCAGCGAGGCTCTTGCGGAGATCCTCGAGCTGGCCGGCGCTGCCGAGCAGCTTGTTGCGCGAGGCGATGAACTTCGCGTATTCGGCGATGAAGATCTTGCCCGGGGGGCGGAAGTCGAACTCGGAGGGCTTGTCGCGGAAGAACTCGCGGTGCACGCGGGTCCAGAC
>JAUVVA010000170.1 GCA_030604905.1 Verrucomicrobiota bacterium
CCGGGGCCGCGGAATGACCAATGACCAATGACCAATGGCGAATGACCAATGGCTGATGGCCGAGGACGGATGCGCGATGGCACGGCGGTGCGGGGGGCGTCGGCTGGCTCGGCCCCAGGCATCGTTCCGGTTGCGCGGGGCGAAGGGCTGTTTAGGATGCGGTGATGGACAACACGGATATGAAATCGGAGCCGCAATCGGCCTGCGGGCTGCCTTCCCAGGTGGTCATCGACATGGCGGGGCGGGCGGTGCAGCGGACCGACGAGGAGTGGCGGGCGATGCTCACGCCGGAGCAATATCGGGTGACACGCCGGCAGGGCACGGAGCCGCCGTTTCGGAACGAGTATTGGGATCACCACGAGGATGGCGTGTATTTCTCGGTGGGCAGCGACACGCCGCTCTTCGACTCGCGCGACAAGTTCGAGAGCGGCACGGGTTGGCCGAGCTTCACCCGGCCGATCGAGCCGAAGTTTGTCGGCGCGCAGGTGGACGAGAGCCACGGCATGCGCCGCATCGAGGTGCACTGCGCGGTCGACGGCGGGCACCTCGGGCACGTGTTCGAGGACGGGCCGCGGCCGAGCGGGCTGCGCTTTTGCATCAACTCCGCCGCACTTCGCTTCATGCCGCGGGCGGAGTATGCGGCCTGGCTGCAGGCTCGCGCGGGCGTGGGCAAGGGCGCGGGAGCGGGAGGCGTTTAGCCCGGTCTGGGCGGCGGCGGGTGGATAGGCGGAGCAGCGAGGCTGCGCTTTACAGGGAGGTGGAGGGAGGAGCATAAGACGGGCTCCCCGAAGTCCAGTCTTCCCCTTCTTCCCCCTTTCTCGTGTCCGTTCATCTTCCCATCCTGGTTTTCGCCATTTTGTTGCTCGCGTTTCCGCGCAATTGGTTGAGGCACGGTGCGCGGTTCTCCTCGAAGTCGAGCCGACGGAGCAGCGAGGACACCGCCGGGCCCTCGGTGCGCGAGCCGGGAGAGCGCACGGTGCATCCCTTGGCCGAGGCGGGCAAGGCGCGCAACTGGATCGACTTCGCGCGCGGTGCGGTGGGCGGCTACGCGTTGATCGCGTTCGCCCTGCAAGCTCCGGAGGACACGGTGGGCGTGCATACCGTCACGCTGATCTGGCAGGGTGTGGTGTTGGCTCTCGCCGCGCTGATGCAAATGGCGCGCATGGAGGGACGTTTCAGCCTCTTCGCCCCGATCTTCTTTCTGCAGGGCCTCACGCTTGGCGCGGCGGGCTGGCTGGTCGGCCTGCTCGCGATGGTGGGCAGCTGGGCGCTCACGCCCGTGCTACCGGGGCCGGGCGCGGTGTTGTTTATCCATGGCGCCTTCACGCTTATTCTCGGCTTGCTGTTGCCGGGGCAGGCGCCGGCGCTGGTGATGGTGCTCGCGGGGGTGGTGTGGCTGCCGGTGTTGCTGAGCGTTTTGTTGAAGAAGCGGCTGTCGGCCTCCTTCGACAAGCGGACGAAAGTGGTGTCGCGCTCTTCGCGTGAGCGGCGCGAAGCGGAAGTGTCGGTGAAGGGCGGGCGCGACTGACGGTGAGCGATCCACGCGAGCGGACTTCTTCGCCTGGCGCGGCGCGGGTATGGATCGAGGCCACGCGGCCGCGCACCTTGCCGGCGGCCGTGGCGCCGGTGCTCGTCGGCACGGCGCTCGCGTGGCGCGCCGGCGAGGCGAAGTGGCCGGCGGCGGCGGCGTGTCTCGGCTTTGCCCTGCTCGTGCAGGTGGGCACGAACTTTGCCAACGACTACTACGACTTCGTGAAGGGCGCCGACACGGCGGAGCGGGTGGGGCCGCGGCGCGCGGTGGCGAGCGGCTTGATCGCGCCGAAGGTGATGCGCGCGGCCATGATCGCGGTGTTCGCGGCGGCTTTCGCGCTCGGGCTCACGCTGCTCGCCTACGGGGGCTGGCCTCTGCTGGTGATCGGCGTGGCGAGCATCGCCTGCGGGGTGGCCTACACCGGCGGGCCTTATCCGCTGGCCTACCACGGGCTCGGGGACCTGTTCGTGTTTCTCTTCTTCGGCCTCGTCGCGACCGGTGCGACGGCCTTCGTGCAAACGGGCGAGCCGAGCCTGGCCGCGCTGCTCGCGGGGGCGGGCGTGGGCGCGCTGGCGTCAAACATCCTTGTGGCGAACAATTATCGCGACGTGGAGACCGACGCGAAGGCGGGGAAACGCACCCTGCTCGTGCGCTGGGGCCGCGCCTACGGGCGGGCGCAGTTCGCCTTCTCGCATGCCGTCGCGGTGGCGACGCCGCTGGTCTTGGTGATCGTCGGCGCCGCGGCCGCTTGGGCGGCCTTGCTCGTGGCCTTGGTTTCGGCCGCGGTGGCGATCCATCAATGCCGGCGTTTGGCCGCGGTGCGAAGTCCCGCGGAGTGCATCGCGTTGCTGGGGCAGACGGGGCGCTGGCTCGCGCTCTACGGTGTCTTGCTCGCGGCGGCGGTGGTGGTGGCGGGTTGACGCCGCGCGCGGAGCCTCCCGCGCTACTCCTGACGACGGCGATCCTCGTGATCGCTGAAGACGCTGGAGAGGCTTTGTTCGAAGGCGCGAAACCAGAAGCGTTCGCCGCGGATGCGCATGCTCGATTCGAGCGGCAGGGCGGGGCGGCCCTCGGCGGGCGGCGCGTAGACGAGCAGGGTGCGGGCCTCGTGGATGGTGAGGCTGCTGGCGGGCTTGAAGGAGCGGAAGTTGAACAACTCCACGCGCACAATGCCGCCGCTCGCGTGGTGGAGCGTCACGCGGGCGCGCATGTGGGCCGCGGCGGTGTCGGTCTCGGACGCGGGCTTGAGCGCAAATTCGTAGGTGCTCGTGCCGGCCTCGGCGTCTTCGGCGACCAAGGCGGCGCGCTGGCGGTCGAACTGTCCGGCGAGGCCGGCGGCGGAGTCGAAGGGAGGGCGGGTGTCGCGGTAGCGCCGTTGCTCGTCCTCGGTCGGGGGCACGCCGTTCTCGAGCAGCAACGTCCATCGGGCCGGTCCGCGTCCGAGCGGATCGTAGCGTTCGACGCGGTTCTTTCCTTCGCCCGAGGTGGTCTGGGTAAAGGCCCAGCCTTTGGGGCCCTCCGCCCGGTAGCTGTCCAGCGCGGCGTGCAGCGCGGGGGGCAGTTCCTCGAGCAGCGGGCCAAACTCGGCCGAGGCCGCGTCGTAGCGCGGGGCGCAGCCCGGCAGGGCGGCGAGGCAGACAAGGGAGAGGACGGCGAGGGCGAGACGGCGAGACACGGGAGGAAGAGCGGAGCGGGCGAAGCCGCCGAGGCCAAGACACAATCCACGGCTGCGCAATCGCCGGGAGACCGCTGGGAGGAGGCGGCTCACTCGAGCGCGGCGAGGCGGGGCGCGGGCGCGCCTGTGCGGGGCGGCGGCAGCGTGTCGCCGAGGGCGCGGCCGAGCAGGGCGCGGCCGATGGGCGAGGCGGGCGTGACCACCGTGATCTCGTCCGCGGGGTCGGCGGGCGAAGCGACCACGAGGCCGCCGTTAGTGGGGCCGAGGAGCAGGAGATCACGGCGGCGGCCGGCCTCGAGCGTGACGAGGCTGCCGAGCTGGGCGCGGTCGTGGCCGGGCTCGGGAAAACGCAGGGCGCGCCAGGCGGCGAGGGCCGCGGCGAGCTCGGAGGCGAGGCGCGCCTGGCCTTCGGCGAGGTAGGCCGCCTCCTGGGCGTGGGTGTCGTATTTGTTTTCCGCGCGGCTCTCCTCGCTGATCGATTCGTCGCGGGCGTCGAGGGCGGCGTGGGTCTGCCGGGCGAGCTCGGCCTCGAGGGCGGCGAGCACGGCGGCGCGAAGGGCTTCCTTGGACATGGACATCGCGCCCGAGGTTTGGGCGCGATGAGGCGGAGGACCAGCCCAACCGGCTAGGCGTGCACCGCTTGGCCGTGCAAGGTCGGCCCCGCGCAGCGCGGCCCCGCCGCGGTCCACTCGAGCGGATCGAGAAACATGCGCCGCGCCCGGCGCTGCGCGTCCCAGGCGTGGTAGACGAGCCACTCGCTGCCGTCGGGCGCGACGGCGTGGGAATTGTGGCCGGGGCCGAGCGCCTCGCCCCCGCGTTCGCGCAGCACCACGGGGCCGGGCTCGGGCGCGTGTTCCCAGGGGCCGAGAGGATGGGGGGCGCTCGCGTAGCCCACGCCGTAGTCGCGCGTCTGCCAGTTGCCGCCGGAGTAGAAGCAGTAGTAGCGCCCGCCGTGCGCGACCACGCAGGGGCCCTCGACGGTGTGCCAGGCGTCCCAGTTGCGTCCGTAGAGCGCGCGGTTGCGCTCGTAGATCTGCCAGTCGGCGTTGGCGCGCAGCACCGGGCGGGGCGCGTCGGCGGCGCGCAGCAGGTCGGGCGTGAGGCGGACGACGGCGAGCCCGGTGCCGACGCGATCCTCAAAATAGTCGCGCGCGAAAAACAGATACCACGCGCCGTCCTTGGGGTCGCGAAAGGGGTTGGCGTCGATGCAGAATCCCAGGTCCTCCGGCAGCACCAGGCCCTGCTCGCGGAAGGGCCCGAGCGGATGATCGGCGACGGCGACGCGCAGGCGGTGCAACTCGTCGTGCCCCGCGGGCGCGCTCGAGTAGTAGAGGTAGAAGCGCCCCTCGTGCTCCGCCACCTCCGGCGCCCAGAAGGCGTCGCGCTCGCGCGCGGGCGGCACGGGCAGGGCGGCGCCGGCCGGCTCCCAATGCGCGAGATCGCGCGAGCGCAGGATGCGGAAGGCGCGCGCCTCCCCGGGCGAGGTGCGCCCGCGCAGGCCTTCGCCACGTTCGAGCGATTCGCCCGTGCCGTAGGCGTAGTAGTCTTCGCGCCAGCGCAGCACGAAGGGATCCGCGAAGTAGCCGGGCCAGACGGGGTTGGTGCGATGCATGGGCGTGCGGGGTTGACGTGCATCGTCGGTGCCGGCGGCGCGGGCGCAAGCGGCGCCGAGGGCGGGAAATTCCGGGTCCGGGCCCGGGGATTTGCGGGGGCCGGCGAATCTCGCCCGGCCCGCCACCGGCGCTTGGGGTGGAAGCCGGAGCGGGAGCAGCCGTCCTTCCCCCGTCCCCATTCGCATCGTGGCGGGCTACAGTTTGCGGTATGGTTAACCACACTTCCCAGCCGGCCCTGCCGCTTCCGGAGCTTTGGGGCGGAGTCGAGTGTTCCCGGGTGCGCGTCGGCGAGCGCGCGGTCGACCAGCAGGCGCGCACCGGGCATGATCGGCGAATTGAGGATCTCGACCGCTTCGCCGCGCTCGGCGTGCGGGCGCTGCGCCAGCCGGTTCTGTGGGAACACCACGCGGAGCAGCCGATCGATTGGACCGCGACCGAGCGGCGCCTGGAGCGTCTGCGGGAGCTGGGCATCCGTCCGATAGTGGGCTTCCTGCACCACGGCTCGGGCCCCTTGGCGGGAGGCTTGGTGGACCCGGGCTTCGCGCCCGGTCTGGCGCGCTTCGCGGGCGAGTTTGCGCGACGTTTCCCGTGGGTCGAAGACTATACTCCCGTGAACGAGCCGCTCACCACGGCGCGCTTCGGCGGGCTCTACGGCGTGTGGCATCCGCATGGACATGATCTCGATTGTTTCGTCCGCGCCCTGCTCAACCAGTGCGAGGCGGTGCGCTCGGCCATGCGCGCGATCCGCGCCGTGAATCCTCGCGCCAGGCTGGTGCAGACCGAGGACGTCGGCAAAACCCACGGCACGCCGCTTCTTCATTACCAGGTCGAGATGGAAAACGAACGCCGCTGGCTGAGCTTTGACCTGCTTTGCGGCCGGCTCCGGCCCGACTCCACCATGTGGGGCTATTTGCGTGCCGGCGGCGCGGAGGAGGCGGTGTTGCAAGGCTTCATCGACGATCCCTGCCCGCCGGACGTGCTCGGCATGAACCACTACGTCACCAGCGAGCGCTGGATCGACGAGCGCCTCGACAACTACCCGCCCGAGACCCATGGCGGCAACTGGGTGCATCGCTATGCGGACGTGCCCGCGGTCCGGGCCTTTCCCGGCGAGCTGCGCGGCTGGGCCGGCTTGATCGGCGAACTCTGGGAACGTTACCACCTTCCGATCGCGCTCACCGAGGTGCAGCTCGCATGCACGCGCGAGGAGCAGGTGCGCTGGCTGCTGGAGGCCTGGCGCGCGGCGCGCGAGGCGCGGGCCGCGGGGGTCGATGTGCGCGCGCTCACCGTCTGGGCCCTGCTCGGCGCCTACGATTGGGACTCCTTGTTGCTGCAAAACCGGGGCTCCTACGAGAACGGAGCCTTCGACGTTCGCGGCCCCTCGCCTCGCCCCACCGCGGTGGCGCGAGCCGTGTGTTCTCTCGCATCGAGCGGGGAGTTCTTCCACCCGGCGGTCGACTCCTCGCCGGGTTGGTGGCGCCGGCCCGTGCGGCTGGAACTCGCGCCCGCCGAGCGCGGGGGGATCGGCGAGCCCCCGCTGCGCACCGGGGTGCGCCCTCTCTTGGTGATCGGAGCGCGCGGCACGCTCGGGCGCGCCTTTGTCAATATCTGCGCCCTTCGGGGCCTGCCCGTCGTTGCCTACAGTCGCGCCCAGGCCGACCTGCGCGATCCGGCGGCGTTGCGCGAGGCGGTGGCTCGTATCGAGCCTTGGGCGGTGGTCAACGCGGCCGGTTATGTGCGCGTCGACGAGGCCGAGGCCGACGCCGCGTCCTGTTACCGCGACAATCGCGACGGCCCCTCCGAGCTGGCCGCGATTTGCGCGGAGCGCGGCATCCCGCTGGCCGTGTTTTCCTCCGATCTCGTGTTCGATGGCCGCGTGGCGCGCCCCTACGTCGAGAGCGACCGGATGTCGCCGCTCAACGTCTACGGCCACAGCAAAGCCGAGATGGAGCGCGTTGTCGCCGCACGCCACCCTGGCGCGCTCATCGTGCGCACGAGCGCGTTTTTTGGCCCGTGGGACGAGGCGAATTTCGCCCTCGGTGTCCTGCGTCGCCTGCGCGCCGGTGAGGTGGTCAACGCCGCCGACGATCTCCGCGTCACGCCCACCTACGTGCCCGATCTCGTCAACGCCACCCTGGATCTCCTCATCGATGACGAGAAAGGCGTCTGGCACCTCGCCAACGGCGGCTCGACCACCTGGTGCGAGTGGGCGCGGATCGTCGCCGAATTGGCCGGCCTGCCCCTCGAGCGGGTCGTCGGCGTGCCGTTTTGCGAATTGGGCCTGCCGGCCGCACGTCCCGCCTTCAGCGTCTTGGGCACCGAGCGGGGGCAACTGCTGCCCGGCTGGCGCTGCGCCTTGCGGCGCTGGTATCGGGACCTGGAGCGAGACCGGGCGGAGGCCGTGTCCCCGGTTGCGCCGGTTGGGGCCGCTCGAGTCTGAGTTGGACCAGCGGGTGCGGTTAGCTTGGGCGGGAAGCGCCGTGGCGGGCGAAAGTCGCGGCGCGGCGAATGTTGGTCCGGGGTCCTGACGCGGGGCCCCATCCGCTGACCCGGGCAAATCCCCGGGCTTGCACCGGGGCCGTCCCGCCGCCTTGTCTTTGCGGCTTTCTCGTCAGTTCCCGGTTCACCCGATCCCGTTCCGCACTCCGCCGCATGCATCTCAAAGCGCTTAAGCTCCACGGATTCAAGTCCTTCGCCGATCCCACCACCCTGCGCTTTGAACCCGGCGTCACCGCCATCGTCGGCCCCAACGGCTGCGGCAAATCCAACGTCGCCGACTCCATCCGC
>JAUVVA010000212.1 GCA_030604905.1 Verrucomicrobiota bacterium
CCAAAACTCCGACATCGGCTTCCAGATCGCGCCGATGATCGACGTGGTCTTCGTCATCCTCGTCTTCTTCATGTCGCTCGCCGCGCAGATCCGCATCGAGCAGATCCTCCAGACCCGCCTCCCCGGCGTGGCCGTCGCCGGCGGCCCGGTCGACTTCGTGGACGAACAGATCCTGCAGGTCTCCGAGGACGGCGAGATCACCCTCAACGACGAGATCTTCGACTCCGTCCAGAGCCGCGATCTCCCCCAGCTCACCAGCACCCTCGCCCAGCTCCGCGCCTCCTCCGACGCCGCCCAGACCAAGTTTGTCGTCACGCTCATCAGCCACCCCGACTCCCCCTACTTCCGGACCATCGACGTCCTCAACGCCCTCGCCGTCGCCGGCGTCACCAACGTCACCTTCACCGCCGACTCCGAGGAGTTCTGATCCTCGCCGCCGAGCCAAACCGCGCCCCGCGCCCGCCCCCATGGCACAAGATCAAGACACCCCAGACACCTCTCCGGTCGAGCAGCCGAGCGAAACCGAGCTCGCGCCCCAGCCCGCCGTCACGCCGCAGAAAAAGAAGAACCTCTACCTGCGCCTGACCTCCAGCATGCCCCTGGTGGTCACCGTCCTGGTTCACGCCGTCTTCATCCTCGCCGCCGGTGCCATCGTGGTCCAGCAGACCATGGTCGAGAAAAAGAAGACCTTTCAGGCGGTTAATCTCAGCGAAGCCAGCGCTCCCCAGATGGAGCACCGCCTCCAGGTCGCCCGCCGCGGCGGCGCCTCCGGCGGCGCCAGCTCCCCCATCTCGGCCAACCGCATCTACACCACCGCGGCCGGCGCCGTCACCATGCCCTCCATGCCCGACCTCCCCTCGATGGGCGCGGGCGGCTTTGGCGGCTTCGGCGGCATGGGCTCCGGCGTCGGCCTCGGCGCCGGCACCGGCATGGCCACCTCCCTCGGCGGCGGCGGCGGCCTCGGCGGCCGCGGCTTCATGTCCCTCTCCTTCCTCGGCGCCACCAACCAAAACGTCTCCCGCGTCGTCTTCGTCGTCGACACCTCCGAAGGCATCATGGACCTCCGCAAGGGCGGCTTCCAGGCCTTCACCATCATCCGCGAGGAGATCATGCGCCTCGTCGGCCGCCTGCCCCCCTCCGCCCAGTTCAACGTCATCCTCTTCCGCCCCACCGGCAGCGACGACAACAGCGTCGACGTCAACCTCTACGAACGCGAACTCGTCGCCGCCACCGCCGACAACAAGCGCGACTTCTTCGCCTGGATGACCCCCGTCAACGCCCAAGTCGGCAACTTCGGCCCCTACTCCGCCGCCCGCCGCACCGGCTGGCGCCGCCGCCCCATCCCGCCCGAGGCCGGCATCGACCCGCTCTTCCTGCCCCCGGTCTGGTCCCGTGCCGTGCACGCCGCCCTCGAGCAACGCCCCGACGTCGTCTACGTCATCACCTCCGGCCAAGGCGCCCCCCGCCGCCGCATCGACGACGCGACCCTCGCTCGGCGCACCGCCGAGCGCGACCGGAACATCGCCGAGTTCGAGGCCGAGGTCCGCCGCGAAGGCCTGGACCCCGCCCAGGTCCGCGCCGCCCGCGACCGCGCCTTCAACAAGGCCCGCGAGGAGTTCAACGCCGCCAACCGCCGCATCGTCGCCGCCGGCCGCGACCCCATCGTCATCACGAACAACGACCAGATCTTCCGCGCCGACGTTCAGGCCGAGCTCCGCCGCAACGGCGTGCGCATCGAGCTGGACCGCACCGGCTGGTCCAAACGCGACGGCACCACCTTCAATGTCCCCTGGACCGGCGTCTCCACCGTGGAGGGCGCCTCTTGGGAAGAGTTTATCGCCTACTATGCCCGCCTCCAGCGCCACCTCGTGCCCGAGCGCCCCGCCCTCAACCTCTTCCTCTTCGTCGGCCCGAACGACCGGCCCGACGCCGCGGTTCGCAACCTCACCAACATCGCCCGGCGCAATGGAGGCAGCTTCCAGCTCCTCACCACCCGCCGCCTCGAGGAGCTCCGTTCACGCGACGAGGCCGACGCCAACCGTCGCTGAGCCGCCGCACGCGCGTCCCGACGTTTCCCTCCGCAAAAAAGCCCCGGCACCTCTCGGTGCCGGGGCTTTTGCTTTACAAGCCAGGCTCACTCGCTCGTCTCGGCGTCCGCCTTCGCGGCCGGCGCGCCGGGTCCGCGCGGAGCACCGGGCCCGCGCGCGCCGCGCTGCTC
The DNA here is from genome assembly GCA_030604905.1 of Verrucomicrobiota bacterium. GTDB lineage: Bacteria > Verrucomicrobiota > Verrucomicrobiia > Opitutales > Opitutaceae > IMCC26134_A. The sequence goes on from JAUVVA010000212.1 coordinate 2,219, forward strand.
GCGCAGCTGCGCCCACTTCGCCTTTTGCTCAGCCGTGAGCACCGCCTCGATCTTCGGGATGTAGCTCTCGTGGATCGCCCGCGTGGCCTCGCGCAGCGCCTCGCGGTCGGCCTCGCGCCCACCGAGCTCCCGGCGCTTCGCCATCAGCTCCTGCCGCTCCGCGGCCAGGATGGGCTTCAACTGCTCCACCTGAGCGTCCGTCAGCTCCAGCCGCTCGCGCAGCATGTTGATGCGCGCCTCGCCCGCGTCGCGCCGCTGCTGCGCCTGCTCGCCACCGCGCGGCTCGGCCCGCTGTTCACGCGCCGGCCGCTGGCCGCCGCCCTCGCCTTGCGCCTGCGCCACCGCGGGAGCGGCCAAAAGACCGCCCGCCAGCAACGCGCTCCATACCATCGATTGCAGTTTCGTGTTCATGATTCGTTCTTCCTCTGGACCTGCGGAGCACCGTGGCTCCGTCATTCATTTTAGGGTTTCGGGATTTGAGTTTTCGCGGGCGACGGCGCCATCGCTCGCATGTCACGGGAGACGCCGCGCCACCGCTCCGGTTACAACCTCGCGCCCCGATCGCTCCGCCCCACCCCTGGCGCCTTCGCGTTTTCCCGGTCGCCCGCGGCCTCGCTTTTTATCACGCGGCCGCGCAATTTCGCCCCCCATGACCCTGGCCCAACGCACCGCACTCGCCGCCCGCGAAGTCGAGGCCACCCTGCGCCGCCTCCCGCCCCCCGTGCGCGAGTTCGCGAAAAAGATCCCCGTGCACTACGAGGCCCGCCCGCCCGCGCACATCCTCGAGGAAGGCTTCGAGGCCGACATCCTCGGCCTCTTCGACGGCTCCCCCCACGGCCAGGAAATCTCCCAAGACCAGCCCATGCCGCCCCAGATCAGCCTCTACCTCGACAACATCTGGGACTTCGTGGAGCAGGATCGCGACGCCTTCGCCGATGAGGTCGGCATCACCTACCTCCACGAGCTCGGCCACTACTTCGGCTGGGACGAGGACGACCTCGCCGCCCGTGACCTCGACTGATCTCCGCGCTCCGCCCCCGCGTTTCCCGCCTATCGTCCACCACCACCTCCCTCGCATGCTCCTCGCTCCCCGCCCCCTCCTCGGCCTCCTCGCCGCCTGCCTCGCCCTCCTCGCCGCGTCTCCGCTCCACGCCCAGCCCACCGAGCGCATGACCGCGCGCATCGAGACCACCGAGGCCATCCTGCGCGAATTCCAGGCCGACCCCGAACTCGCCATCCCCGCCGAGGTCCTCCGCCAGGCGCAGGCCATCGTCATCGTCAACCAAGTCAAAGGCGGCCTCATCCTCGGCCTCCAATACGGCTACGGCGTCGTCCTCGCCCGTCGCGACGACGGCAGCTGGAGCATCCCCGTCTTCATCCGCGCCGGCGAGGCCAGCCTCGGCATCCAGCTCGGCGGCCAACGCATCGAGACCATCTACGTCCTCATGGACCGCGAGACCGTGCGCCGCCTCTTCACCGGCCGCTTCAACATCGGCGTCGACGCCCGCGCCGTCGCCGGGCCCCGCGCCTTCGAGGCCGAAATGGTCAACCGCGACATCCTCACCACCCCCGTCCTCGTCTACGGCCGCACCCAGGGCCTCTTCGCCGGCGCCACCATCCGCACCGGCTGGGTCGATCGCCACGACTCCGCCAACTGGACCTACTACGAGACGCCCTACGTCCTCCCCGAACTTCTCTTCGGCAATTTCGTGCAGCCCCCGCCGCAGGTCCGCCCCCTGATGGACTTCGTGGCGCAGATCACCCGTTGATCGAGCGAGCCGCGGGCGGCCCGCCCCTGGCGTTCCCGCGTCCCCCGGATTCGCCTCCGCCACTCGCGACAGGCCTTCGCCGCGCCTGTGCCGCGGGTCCTTTCCACGACCCGCTCGCGGCCCCCTACGCGACAAAACCTGGTCACGCGCGCACTCCGCGCTTGCCATGCTTTTTCACGGGCGGACGGTGTTGCACTCCACCACCGCGAAATCCTTTCACGACGACCTCGACCTCGCTCGTAATGGCCGGCCTCCTCCGCAATCTCCTCGACCCTTCCCGCATCGCGCTCTCGGTGCACGCCACGCGCCGCACCGCCGCGCTCAACGAGGTCGCGCGCCTGCTCGACGGCCATCCCTCGGTCGCCAACTACGGCGGCTTCTACAACGAGCTCCTCGCCCGCGACCGCCTCGACACCACCTGCCTCGGCAACGAGATCGCGCTCCCCCACGCCCGCACCGAGCACGTCACCGACCTCGTCCTCGC
>JAUVVA010000219.1 GCA_030604905.1 Verrucomicrobiota bacterium
GCCGCGCAGGACGTTGATCGCGGCGGCGGAGAGCAAGGCGGCGCCGACGCCGTGGCCGCAGACGTCGAGCAGGTAGAGCGCGAAGTGGTCGTCGTCGATCCAGTGGTAGCCGAAGGAGTCGCCGCCGAGCTCGGTGGAGGGCACGAGGCGCCAGTCCACGGGAATCGTGCGGCAGAGGCCGGGGGCGGGGAGCAGCGAGCGGATGTAGTTTTCCGCCTCGGTGAGCTCGGCGCGGAGGCGGGTCTGCGTCTCCTCGATGGTGCGGAGGTAGGCGGCCTCCTGGTCGCGGAAACGTTTCTTCTGCAGGCCGGCGCCGATGCGGGCGCGAAGCAGGGTGGGGTTGAAGGGCTTGGGGAGAAAATCCTCCGCGCCGTGCTCGATGCACTTCACGACGGCGGCGAGCTCGTCGAGGGCGGAGATCATGATGACGGGGAGATCGCGGAGGGATCGGTCGGCCTTGAGGGCGCGGAGGGTGGAGAAGCCGTCGAGCACGGGCATCATCATGTCGAGCAGCACGAGGTCGAAGGGCTCGGCGCGGAGGCGGGCGATGGCGGCCTCGCCGTGCTCGGCGGTGGCGGTCGTGTGGCCTTGGCGGGCAAGCTGACGGGAGAGCACGTCGCGGTTGGCGGGATCGTCGTCGACCACGAGGATGCGGCCGGGCTCGGCGACGGGGGCCTCGGCGGAGGACTCCTCGGCGGAGGCGGCGAGGAGCGCGGCGACGTCGAGCGCGGGGGCGGAGGGGGCGGCGTCCGCGGCGGCGGGGCCCGAGGCTCCGCGGGAGAAGGCGAAGGGGGCGGCGGTGCCCGAGCCCGCGGCGAGGGGAGCGGCGTGGAGCGAGACGCGTTCGTCGGTGAGGTTTTGGTTGATGAGGTTGAGGAGTTGCTTGGCGGCGTGGCGGATTTTCTGGAGGTCGTCGCCGTAGGCGGAGGCGTGACCGGCGTCGGCGGCCTCCTCGAGAAGCAGCTCGCTGTAGCCGAGGATCTGGTTGATCGGCGTGCGCAGGTCGTGGCGAAGGTGGGCGAGCGGAGTGGGCGCGGTGGACATCGTGGAGGAGGACTGAGGCCGAGAAGCGAGACCGGGAGGTGGGCTGGGCGGACGGAGCAGGAAGCGGACGCGGGGCTGCTTATTGAGGTTTCGCGGCGTTTCGCCAATAGCGCACATGAAAAAGCCCGCCGCGGGAGCGGCGGGCGGGGGCGGGGCGGGCCAAGGGTTATGGATGCCGAGCTGGGGCTCGGCGTTCCCGGGGGGTGTAGGTGGTCTGCTTGAGGCCTTTGGCGAGGAGGGCGCGGAAGGTCGGCAGGTTTTTCACCGCACCGAGCGCGATGAGCTGGCGGGCCATGTTGCCCACCGCCGTGCCCTCGAGGGCAAAGCTAACGACGGGGATACCGCAGGCGTCGGCCGTCGCCTGGCAGAGCAGGCGGTTCTTCGAGCCGCCGCCGACGATGAGGATGCGCCGGAAGGCGCGGCCGCTCATGCGCTCGAAGGCGGCCTTGGCGTCGGCGTGCCCGCGGCCGAGCGAGGCGCAGATGAGGCGCACGTAGCCGGCGAGGTTTTTCGGCGCGGCAAGGCGACGCTTCTTCAAGTGGGCGTCGATGGCGGCCTTCATCGACTTCGGGTTGGTGAAGGACGGATCGGTGACGTCGAGCAGCGCGGCGGGCGCGGGCAGTTTTTCCGCGGCGGCGATGAGCTTGGCCCACTCGTCGTCGGATTTCGGGCGCGAGGCGAAGTCCTTCAGCGTGCCTTCGAGCAGCCAGAGGCCGATGACGTTGGTGAGGGGGCGGTAGCGGCCGTCGCCGATGCGCTCGTTGGAGATGCGGGCGGCGAGGGCCTCGGGGCCGAGCACGGGGGTGTCGCTCTCAAAGCCGACCAGCGACCAGGTGCCGGAGCTGAGGAAGAGGTCGCTGCCGTCGGGCGAGGCCGGCATGGCGTCGTAGGCGCAGGCGGTGTCGTGGCCGGGCACGGCGATCACCTGGGTCTTCTCGAGGCCGGGGAAGTTTTTCACGCGACCGAGCTTTGCGCCGGCGAGCACGGGCTTGGTGAACCACTGTGCGGGCACGCGGAAGTGGTCGAGGGCGGCGCGCGACCAATCGGCCGAGTGCACGTCGAGGAGCTGCGAGGTGCTGGCGATGGTGAGCTCGTTGGCCATGCGGCCGCTGAGCAGGAAGTTGAAGTAGTCGGGCAGGAAGAGGCAGCGCGTGGCCAGATCGGTGACCGCCGGGCAGGAGGCGACCGTCTCCTCGAGTTGCAGCGAAGCGTTGTAGAAAACGTTCGGGATGCCGGTCGCGGCGTAGATGCGCTCGAGCGCGGCGCGGGTGTTGCCGAGACGCTTCAGGCCGGCTTGGGTGCGCGAGTCTCTGTAGGCGTGCACCGGATACACGATGCGCCCGGCGTCGTTGACCAGCACGTGGTCCACGCCCCAGGTGTCGACGCCGACGGAGGCGAGCGTGGCGCCCTTGGGCAGTGCGGCCGCGGCGGCGCGCAGCCCGGTTTGAATCTGCTCCCAGAGGCCGGCGATGTTCCAGTAGTCGTGCGGGCCGATCGATTGGAAGGCGTTGGGGAAACGGTGCACCTCGCGAAGCGCGAGTTTTTGGTTTTTCCAGGTGCCGAGGATGACACGGCCGCTGGTGGCGCCGAGATCGACGGCGGCGAGATAGACGGGGGAGGGCATGGGCAGGAAGACGCGAGGGTGGGGGAGGGTCGCAGGAAAAAACGACCCAAAGTCAAAATCTACCAAAATCTACCAAAATAAGCCACTATCTCTCAATTCGAGGATTGCCGCTTTTATTCCGTTGGAGCCATCTTCGCGGGCATCCGTCCTTTGTCATGGCCCACGCCCAATCCGCCCTGATCACCCCGTCTTCGCGTCCCGCCGGCAAACGCGTGCAGTTGATGGCCACCTGCCTCTGCGACGCGTTTTACGATGACGTGGCGCGCGCGACGGTGGAGGTGCTGGAGCATCTCGGCTGCGCGGTGGAGTTTCCCGAGGGCCAGACCTGCTGCGGCCAGCCCGCCTTCAATGGCGGCGACTGGGAGGCCTCGCGGCGCGTGGTGCGCCACACGGCGAAGGTCTTCGCCGGCGAGCTGCCGATCATCGTGCCGAGCGGCTCCTGCGCCGCCATGCTCTTCCACGGCGCGCCGCTCGAGTTTGAGAAGCAACCCGACGCGGCTGAGATCGAGGCGCTGGGCAAGCGCACCTGGGAGCTGGCCGACTTCATCGTCCACGGCCTCGGTGTGAAAACCTGGCCCGGCCGCTACTCGGCGAAGATCGCCTTCCATCGCGCCTGCCACTCGCGCGGCACCTGCAGCGGGCCGGCCGCGCTCACCCTGCTCTCCAGCATCGCGGGCGTGGAGGTGCTGCCCTTCGGCGAGGGCGAGCAGTGCTGCGGTTTTGGCGGCACCTTCTCCGTCTCCTTCCCCAACGTCTCGAAAGGCATGGGCACGCTGAAGCTCGAACACATCCGCGCCGCGCAACCCGATGTGCTCGTGAGCGGCGACATGAGCTGCATGATGCACCTCGGCGGCCTCGCGCAAAAAGAGGGCCAGCCGATCAAGACCCTCCACTTCGCGCAGGTCCTCCGCGACGCGTTGAAGAACGCCTAATCCACCGTCCCGCCCGCCTCGTCGCCATGGCCCTTCAGCAAATCGACCAGTTCGCCGCCAAGCTCCGCCCCGACACGCGCGCCGCCGTGTATGACGGCTCGAAGAAGGGCCACGAGAAACGCACCGCCGTCCTTTTCGACCATTACCCGGACCCCGACCACCTCCGCCGCCTCGCGGGCAACATCAAGCAGCACGTCGTGGAAAACCTCGACACGCTGCTCCCCGCCGCCGCCGCCGCCCTCGAGCGCAACGGCGTGAAAGTCCACTGGGCCTCCACCGCCGAGGAGGCCA
>JAUVVA010000116.1 GCA_030604905.1 Verrucomicrobiota bacterium
CTTCTGGGCGGCGTCGGCCATGGTGTCGCCCGAGACGAGCGAGAGGCCGGAGCGGGCGAGGGTTTCCTTGCCCTTGGCGACGTTGTTGCCCTCGAGGCGGACGACGAGGGGGAGCTTGAGGCCGACTTCCTTCACGGCCTCGACGATGCCTTCGGCGATCACGTTGCAGTCCATGATGCCGCCAAAGATGTTCACGAAGATGCCCTTCACGTTGGCGTCGCCGAGGATGATCTTGAAGGCCGCGACGACTTTCTCCTTCGAGGCGCCGCCGCCGACATCGAGGAAGTTGGCGGGGTTGCCGCCGTAGTGCTTGATGATGTCCATGGTGGACATCGCGAGGCCGGCGCCGTTGACGAGGCAGGCGATGTTTCCGTCGAGGGCGATGTAGGCGAGGTCGTATTTGGAGGCCTCGATCTCCTTGGGGTCCTCCTCGTTGAGGTCGCGGAGGGCGACGATCTCGGGGTGGCGGTAGAGGGCGTTGCTGTCGAAGGAGACCTTGGCGTCGAGCGCGAGCACGTCGCCGGCGGGGGTGGTGATGAGGGGGTTGACCTCGACCATGGCGGCGTCGGTCTCCCAGAACATGGTGTAGAGGTTCTTGATCAGCTTGGCCGCGTTCTTGGCCTCGGCGCCGGAGAGCTGGAGGGCGGCGATCACCTGGCGTAGTTGAAAATCCGCTACACCGTAGGCCGGGTCGACGAGGACCTTGGTGATCTTCTCGGGGGTCTCGTGCGCGACCTTCTCGATCTCCACGCCGCCCTCGGTGGAGGCGACGATGACGGGCTTGGAGGAGGCGCGGTCGAGGAGGACGGCGAGGTAGTATTCCTTTTTGATGTCGCTCGCGACGGTGAAGTAGACGGTCTGCACCTTGCGGCCGCCGGGGCCGGTCTGGAGGGTGACGAGGGTGTTGCCGAGCATCTTGCCGGCGATCTCCCTGGCGTCGGCCTTGGTCTTGCAGAACTTCACGCCGCCCTTGAAGCCGTCGGTGAAGGTGCCCTTGCCGCGGCCGCCGGCGTGGATCTGGGACTTGACCATCGTGGGTCCCTCGGGGAGCTGGGCGAGCGCGGTGTCGAACTCCTCCGGCGTCTTGGCGGCGGCACCCTTGGGAACGGGCACCCCGAACTTCTCGAACAAGGCCTTGGCTTGGTATTCGTGAATGTTCATGCGAAAAGCGTTCAGGGTGCGACTTACGCCGGGGCTTGGCACGCCGAAAAAGCCGTTGGCGTAGCCTTAGCCATTCCGCTTTAGCACGGACACGACCGGCTTGCGTTGCGCTTATAGCCTACCCAAGGTGCGCGAATGCAATCCCACGAGTTGCTCAAGGAGGTCCTGAAGCGCACGAGCGCCAAACAAATCGCGGCGGACATGAACCTGTCGCTTTCCTTGATCTACAAGTGGGCCGAGCCTCCGGGCGAGGCCTCGGGAAGCGGGTCGAGCAATCCGCTGGACCGGATCGAGCAGCTGTTGAAGGCGAGCGGGGACAAGCGCATCGCGCACTGGGTCTGCGCGCGGGCGGGCGGCTTTTTCATCGAGAACCCGCCGGCGCGCGCGCCCGGCACGGCGCTGGTGCCGGCGACCAACGAGATCGTGCGCGACTTCGCCCAACTGCTCGCGGTGATCACGGCGGCGAGCGCAGACCAGCAGGTCTCGGCGGCCGAGGCCAAGACGATCCGCGCGCGTTGGGAGGAGCTGAAGAGCGTGACGGAGGGTTTCGTGCAGGCGGCGGAGAAGGGCGCCTTCCGCGGCACGGGGGGCGACGCGGCCGAGACGGGCGGCGGCCCGGCGGCGCGGTCCGCGGGGGCGCGTTGAGGCGGACGGGCGAGGCGCGGGATCGGCGTCGGACGAGGAGGCGGCGGGCGGGGAGGCGGATGCGGCGAGGGCCGCTTGCGGCGGGGCATCCGCCCGACATGGTGCGGGCATGAAAGCTTCCGTGCGAATCCTTTGGCTTCGCGCGGCCGTCTCGGCCGCGGCGATGCTCGTGCTGGCCGCGTGCGCGACTCCGGCGGCGCGGATCAAGCGCAACCAGGCGCTCTTCGACTCCTTGCCCGCCACCGAGCAGGCCTTGATCCGCGAGGGCAAGGTCGCGATCGGCTTCACGCCGGACATGGTGCGCCTGGCGCTGGGGAGTCCCGACCGGCGTTGGCTGCGCACCGATGCGGCGGGGCAGACCGAAGTTTGGGCCTACACGACTTGGGACAGCCTCGATGGCGTGCCGCTCCACCGCGGCGACTTTCACCGCTTTCGCGGCGGTTATCCCTTGTTTCACCCCCCTGTGCATCAACGTGCGGCGCGGGCGCGGGAGCACTTCCGGGTGGCCTTTTCCGAGGGCAAGGTGATCGGGATCGAGCAGGAGACGCGTTAGACTCGCCCGCGTGTTCTGCGCGAATCGGGTCGGCCCCCGCAGGCTTTTCGGCGGATGCCGACGCCGGCTGGAAGCTTGCGCGAGAAGGTGCGGCCGGCAGGCTCGCGGCCATGTTGATCGCATGGGTGTCGGGCCGCTGGGATTACGTGGGCTTCGTGCTGGGCGCGGTGGCCCTTTTCGGCGCGCTTTCCTGGGCCTTGCGCTGGAGGAAGGGGGCGCCCGCGGTGCTGCCGCGCGTGCTCTGGCTCGCCCTCGCGGCCATCGTGCTGGCCGGGTTTTTCTTCGTGGAGGAGGCGGGGCACCGGCCGCAGCGGCGTCTTGTGATGATGCTCGAGGGCATCGCGCCGACCTACGCCTCGGAGCTCGAGCGCATGGGCCACGCCGAGCTCGAGATCGAGACGGCGGCCGAGGACCCTCGCTACCTCGCGATGATCGAGGCGATCAAACGCTGGGAACGCCTCAATCCCTTGGTGAGCGATATCTACACCTTTCGCCGCAAACCCGACGGCAGCGTGGTGTTGTTGGTCGACGCGGAGACCGATTACGACGGCGACGGGGTCTTTGTGGGCGAGCGCGAGGCGCGGACGCAGCCGGGGGAAGCCTATCCGCAGGCGGAGGAGTCTATCTTCCGCGCCTTCGAGGGGCACTCCACCTTTCAGCCCCGCCCGGTGACGGATCGCTGGGGCACTTGGGTGAGCGCGCAGGTGCCGATGCGCGACGCGGAGGGCCGGGTGGAGGCGGTGCTCGGCGTGGATTATCCGGCGGAGCTGTGGATGGAGGAGGCGATGGAGCGGCGTCGGGTGGCCCTGCTCTATCTGGGCGTGGTCGTGTTGATCCTGGCCGGGAGCGGCACGGTGGCCGCGCTCGACCGGGCGGCGCTGACTGCACGAGCGGTCGCGGAGGCGAGGTTGAGAACGAGCGATGCCCGCCTGCGCGCGATGATGGATCATCTGCCTTTCGCGCTTTGGTTGCTTGATGCCGATGGCATCTGCCGCGCGTTGAACGCCCGGGCGGCGGCCACGCGTGGCGCGGCGGAGGGACGGACGCTGGCGGAGCTCGATTTTAGCGGCGAGGAGCGGACGTCCCTGGAGGAGGATTGTCGCCGGGCGCGCGCCGGGGCGGTGGTCACGCGCGAGACCGAGGGCTTGTCCAAAACCGGTCCCAGGCACCTGTTTCGCCTGCTTGCGCCGGTGATCGAGGCCCCGCACCGCACCGGACTGGTGGTCGTGGAGCTGGACGTCACCGACCGGGTGGAGGCGGAGCAGGCGCGACGGCGTTCCGAGCAGCGCCTCGCCCTCCTGGTGCAGCAGATGCCGCTGGCCTACATCGAGTGGGGGCCGGATCGGCGGGTCTTGCGCTGGAATCCGGCGGCCGAACGGATCTTCGGCTACAGTTCCGCGGAGGCGCTGGGCCGGCCTTTCGACGAGCTCATCATTCCCGGCAACGCCTCGGCCGAGATCGACGGCGTGTGTCAGCTGCTCATCGAGCGCAAGGGCGGCGGGCAACACATCAACGAAAACCGCACCAAGGACGGGCGCATCATCACTTGCGAGTGGACCAACACGCCCTTGGTCGACGCCGCGGGTCAGGTGATCGCCGTGGCCTCCCACGCGACCGATATCACCGAGCGTCTGGCCCTCGAGCAACGGCTGCGGCAGACGCAGCGGATGGAGTCGATGGGGCAGCTGGCCGGCGGTGTCGCGCACGAGGTCAACAATCTGCTCACGCCGATGCTGATGCAGATCGGCCAGATCGCGGCCACCCGGGCCCATGATGAGCGCCTGGTGGCGATGCTCAAGCCGGTCGAGGACGCCATCCTCCAGGCGGCGCAGCTCAATCAACGCATCCTGGCGGTCGGGCGAAAATCGACCGACGCGCCCGGATTGCAGCCGCTCAACCCGCTCGTGGAGGCGGCGGTCGACCTGCTGCGCCACACGCTCGACCGGCGCATCGAGTTCGCGCTTGAGCTGGCGGCCGGCCTCCCGCCGGCCCTCTTGAGCAAGGGCGCGGTCACGCAGATCGTGATGAATCTCGCGCTCAATGCCCGTGACGCCCTGCTCGCGCGGCTGGAGGGCGGGGCGCCGGCGGGGTGGACGCCCCGGCTGGCGATCGCCACCTCCTTCCTCGCGCAGGCCCCGGCGAGCGCGCCCGCCACGCTCCGCCGCGCGCCGGGTTGCCTCACCCTCACCGTGACCGACAACGGCGAGGGCATGGACGCCGAGGTGCGGGCCCGTGCCTTCGAGCCCTTCTTCACCACCAAGGCCCCGGGCAAGGGCACCGGGCTCGGTCTCGCCGTGGTTTGGAACGTGGTCGAGGGCCTCGGCGGCACCATCGATCTTCGCAGCACGCCCGGCGCGGGCACCAGCTTTGTGATTCATTTCCCCGTGGGTCGCCCCGAGGACGTGCCGGCCTTTGTCGACGCTCCGGTGCTCAAGCGCCCCGCGGCGCCGCGCGCGCCCTCGCTGCGCGTGCTGCTGGTCGAGGACAACGAGCTGGTGCGCGACACCTTTCATGAGGTGCTCGGGCAGGCGGGCCACGAGGTCGTCTGCGCCGGCGACGGCGAGGAGGGGCTCCGCCACCTGGGCGACGGCACGAGGCGCTTCGACGTGCTGGTGGCCGATCTCAACATGCCCCGGCTCTCCGGCCGCGCGATGATCGAGCGGGCGCGGGAAGCGGGTCTGCTCCCCCGCGCTGTCCTGGTGATCAGCGGGCTGGTCGACCCCGGCCTCGCCGAGGAGCTGCTTCGTCTCGGGGTGGACCGCGTGCTGCGCAAGCCCCTCGCGATGTCGGAGCTGATCGCGAATCTGACGGAGGTCGCGCGAAAATCCGCCGCGCGTTCGAACCGGGGTCGGGACCGGGCATAGCTCTCCGGCCCGCCTCGGTCGGCTGAGGCTTTTTTCAGAAGGCGCAGGCTCGCGGAGCCCAGGGGGCGCGCTTGGCTCGGTGGTCTACCGATACGTTCCAGCCAAGTCCGCCCTGAAACCATGTCCTCCCGCCTCAACGCCTTCCTGCTCCAAAACACGCTTCGCATCGCGGCCAATCCCTGCGTGAGCCCCGACTTTTGCCTTGATTGGGACGCGCTGCGCGCGGCCCGGGCCGACGGCGCCACGCGGGCGTATCCGAAAAGTGGATTCGAAACCGCCGCCGGCTCCTGGACCCTCTTCGAGGATCCCGCGAGCGGCGACCACGGCTGGCGGCTGCTGCCCCGCGCGGGCGGCGGCGACGACGCGGCCGGCCTGCTCGAGGGCGGCGCGCGCGACGCGGACGGGGCGATCCTTTTCCCCGCCACCTGGAAAAACCTGCTGCGCCTGAAAAACCTCGTGCAGGAGCACGACGCCGGCTCGACGATCTTCCCCGGCGCGGGCGGCACGCTCGGCCGCGGCACGCTCGGCGTCGGCGCGCGCTTCACAACCCTGCACTGGCCGGCCGTCGACTGGGCCATGGCCGCCCTCGGGCTCGGGCTCACCGCCAACCAAAACTCGATCCCGCGCGAGCTGGTCTACGACGTCGACGCGATGATGGACGGCCGCCTCGACAGCGTGCCCTTTCCCTTCATCGGCGCCAATGTGCCCGAGGGTCACCAGGGCCAGAGCGTCGAGGGCATGAGCCACGGCTGCGTGCTCACCAAGTTGAAGAACGGCTTCCACCGCCGCCGCATCGCCTGGAGTTTCAACGCCGACCACCAGCCGATCGGCGGCAAGTTTGACGGCCGCGAGGACGCTCTGGTGCGCGGCTGCCTGCTCGCGAGCTACATCACCTTCGACCTCTCGCCCGAGCTCGCCGCCGGCACGCGTGCGCGCCTGGCCGAGATCGACCCGGCGCTGGTGCGGCGGGTGCGCGACCGCGTCGCGCAGGCCGGGCTGGCGCTCGACGAGGCGGCCTTCGCCGGCCTGCTCGAGACCGTCTGGCCCGCGATGGCCAAGATGAAGCGCCGCGACGAGAAGTATGCCGCGGCGCGCGCGGCCGCCTTTACCACCGAGGCGGGCCGGGCCTATCTGCGCGAACTCTCCATCGACGAGCTGCCCGGCCTCACCACGCCCGAGCCCACGGCGGTGATGCTCGCCCTCTGCGAGGCGCTCGGCATGAAGATCCACTTCGTGGCGCCGGCCTTCGGCTTCCAGAAAAACATGCCCTACCCGGACAACGCCGCGCTGCGCGGCCTGATCGAGAAGCAGTGGGCGGTTTGCAAGGCCTTCGACGCGGGCATCGGTTTCCACTCCGGCTCGGGCAAATCGGCCGAGAACTACCGCGTGATGGGTGAGGTCACGGGCTCGCGCCTCGAGATCAAGACCAGCGGGCGCTACACCTACGAGATGGGCCGCGCGCTCTTCGCCTCCAAGGACGCGGGCGACCAGGCCCTGTGGCGCGACTGGTATCGCTTCACCGTCGAGCTCGCGCTGGCCGGCGCCTTCGCGGCCGACGCCACCGAGCGCAAGATGGCGCGGAGCTTCATCGCCGACGCGCTGGTGAAGGCCGGCGCCGCGCGCGACGCGGCGGCGGCCGAGGCGGTCTTTGCCGACGCGGCCGCGGCGCGGCGCGCGGTGGAGGCGCTCGCGCCCAGCCCCGAGCACATGTTCTGGTTCGAGTATAATTTCCTCTACGTGCTCGCCGCCGAGGGTCGCGCGGAGAAGGCGGCGCTGGGCGACCACACCGCCGCGGGCTACCGTCAGCGCGCGCGGTTCTACGCGATCAGCGCCGAGGGCCGCCTCGGCTACGCGAAGAACGTCGCGAGCTACCTGATCTTCCTGGCCGAAAACACCGGCCTCGCCCCGGCCGCGCGCTGCGCCGAGGCCAAGGCGCGCCTCGCCGCCGCGGGCTCGCTGGAGGAGCTGCTCGAGGGGATCGGCGGCTGATGCGGCGAAAGAGCGACGTCCCGTAGCGGAAGCGCTGAGCGCTTTCGTTCGCCCGTTCGAAACGGCTCCGCCGTTCCGCTACATGCAGAGCTACACGCCGATCTGCGCGCGGCGCAGGTCGAGCGTGTGGCGGCTCTCGGGCGTGGACTCGACGCGCGGGATGAAGCGGCTCTGCCCGAGCGTGTGCGGCCAGGGTTCCCAGCGCTCGGCGCGGCGTTGCGCGGCCTCGGTCGGATCGGCCGGACGCTCGGCGTAGGGCAGGCCGCGCGGATTCCACACGTGCCAGCGGGCGGCGGCGACGACGCTGAGCGTGGCGCGGTCCACCCATTCGAGCAGCAGCGGCGCGTCGACCGGGCGGTGGGGTTGGAGCGCGGGGTGCAGGTAGAAGGCGCGGTAGCGGATGCCGGCCGCGGCGCCGCCGTCGGCCGGGCGAAACTCGCAGGGGAAGCCGTTGACGAGGAGCAGGCCGCGCTCGAGCGCGGCCGCGTCGGTGACGAAGGCCTCGATGCGGTCCATGCTGGCGTCGACCGTGCGCGACACGCCGCCGGCGTTGGGCGACTCGCCGAGGAGCGGCCAGGCCTCGAGCGCCTGGCGGAAGACAAGCGCGAAGGGTTTTTCCCCGTCGGCGAGCTCGAGGCGGCCGAGCTCGGGGCAGCGCCAGTCCAGCAGCGGGCGGAGCCACCCGGCGTCGAAGGGGAGGCCGTGGGCGCGGAGATCGGCGCAGACGGCGGCGAGATCGTCGCGGAGAAAGGCGGGCAGGAAAAAGCGGTCGTGCAGCTCGCCGCCCCAGCGTATGAAGGGAGTGGATACAGGCGCGGCGGCGCAGCGGGCGAGGATGGCGCGCACGAGGAGCGCGGCGAGGTTTTGCGCGGCGGGATCGGGGTGGGTCTCGAAGGCGCGAAACTCCACGAGGCCGAGGCGGCCGTTGCCCGCGAAAGGGTTCCAGAGCTTGTCGACGCTGATCTCGGCGCGGTGGGTGTTGCCCGAGCGGTCCATCAGGAGATCGCGGAAGAGCAGGTCGTAGAGCGGGAGGTTGCGCGGGGAGCCGAGGCGGGCCGCGCCGTCGCAGGCGATCTCCAGCTCGTAGAGCGCCTCGTAGGTGCTCTCGTCGATGCGCGGCGCCTGCGAGCTGGGCCCCATGTAGAGTCCGGTGAAGGCGTAGCTGAGGGCGGGGTGCTGTTGAAAATAGCGGATGACCGAGGGCAGGAGCGCCGGGTGGAGAAAGAAGGGGGAGGTCTCGGGCGTGGGGCCGCCGAAGACGAGGTGGGCGCCGCCGCCGGTGCCGACCTCGCGGCCGTTGAACTGGAGCTTGCGGGCGCAGAGGCCGGCGTCGGCCGCGGCGGCGAAGAGCTCGCGGGTCTGCAGCTCGTAGCCGGCCCAGGTGGCGCAGGGGGCGAGGTTGACCTCGATCACGCCGGGGTCGGAGGCGAAGCCGATGGTGGGCAGGCGGGCGGCGTCATAGGGCGGGGCGTAGCCGGCGAGCACGATGTCGCGCAGGCCGCAGCTCTCGACCGCGTCCTCGATGGCGCGGACGAGCGCGACGTAGCCTTCGTGGAGCAGGGGCGGGATGAAGACGGTGAGCGAGCCCTCGCGCAGCTCGAGGGTGAGGGCGCGGCGCAGGCGGCCCTCGGAGAGCTTGGCGAGCGGGAGGCGCAGGCCGGCGAGGCTGTCGCCCGGCAGGAGGGGCAGGGGATCGTGGCCGAGCTCGGCGGCCCAGTCGTCGCTGCGCCAGGCGGGGGATCCGGCGGGGGCGGAGGCGTCGTGGTCGAGGGGCAGCACCCAGCCGGCGGCCGGGGCCGCGCAGGCCGGATCGGTGAGCGGGAGCGCGGCGCGCGGCGACAGGCCGAGGCGGGCGAGCAGGGCGTCCATCAGGCGCGTGGTGTCGGGCAGGCCATGCGAGCCGGGCGCGCCGTCGCGTTTGAGGCGGCGGGGGTCGCGCCAGAGCGGGGCCTGCGGGCGGCCCTCGGCGTCCTGCGGTGGCAGCCATTGGAGCAGCAGGGCCCAGCGGGGCAGGGGCTCGCCCGGGTAGTGTTTGCCCGAGGTGAGGAGCAGAGCGGCGCCGGGCCGGGCGCGGGCGATGAGGGCCTGGGCGAAGTGGCGGGCGTAACCGAGCTTGGTGGGGCCGAGGGCGGCGGTGCTCCATTCGGCGCCTTCGGGGTGGATCGGGACGAAGGTCGGCTCGCCGCCCATCGTCAGCGCCACCCGCTCACGGGCGAGCAGGGTCTCGGCGGCTTCGGCGGCGGCGGTCCAGGCGGCGGGCGGGGCGGGCGCGAGGCGGGCGGCGGTGCTCATGAAGCGGAGGTGGGCGCGGGCAGGGAGGAGTCGGTCTGGGACTGGGATTGCGAGGAGGATGGACCGCCGGTTTGCGACTGGCTCTGCGAGGCGCCCGGGGCGTCGAGCCGCTCGACCACCACGTCGGTGACGAGGCGCGAGCTGGCCGGGGTCGGCGAGAAGATGCCGCCCTGGATCGGGTTGACCGACTCGGCCTGGGCGGCGTGGGCGACGGCGATGAAGTTTTCGTCGCACCAGATGCCGTGGGTGGGGTCGAGCCCGCGCCAACCGGCGCCCGGCAGGTAGACCTCGGCCCAGGCGTGCATCGCGCCGACGGTGCGGTGGTCGTCGCCGGCCGGGGCGTAGAGGTATCCGCTCACGAAGCGCGCGGCGAGGCCGAGGGTGCGCACGAGCTCCATGAAGAGCACGGCGTAGTCGCGGCAGGCGCCGCCGCCGAGATCGAGCGTGGTGCGCGAGGGCTGGATGCCGCGCTCCTCGCGGCGGGTGTAGCGCAGGGTTTGGAAAAGGAGGGAGTTGAGCGCGGAGAGGAAGGGCACGGTCTCGGTCGGGCGGTCGACAAAATGCTCGTCGAGCCAGGCGCGCAGTCGGGCCTGCGTGTCGTCGAAGGGCGGGGCGAGGTAGGGCCCGAGCGCGAAGTCGAAGACCGGCTCGTAGGCGAAGGGGAAGGGGACCGCGTAGGACTTCAGGATAAAGTCGAAGGGGTTGGGGCAGAGGCGCTCGACCTCGAATTCCGAGCGGATGTTGAGCGCGTTGGCCTTTTCCCAAAAATGGGCCCAGGCGAAGTTGTTGTCATGCGGGTCGCGCACGTGGCTGAGCTTGGCCTCGGGCTGCACCGAGAGCCGGTGATAGTGCAGGCGCTGCGTGGCGGATTCCCGCGGACGGAGATAGAGGATATGCGGGGCAAAGCCGACCTCGCGGTCGTATTCGTAACGAGTGAGGTGCGAGACGCGAAACTTCATCGGCAAGGAAACTTAGCACGCCGCCTGCCACTTCAAGGGGGAAGCGGCGGCGGGGGCGGGAGGGCTGGACGGGAGAGCGTGAATGGGAGGCCGGGGCGCGGACGGATTCGCCAATTTCCTGCGAAGATGCACTCGGCCCCGAGGCCCACCCTGCGCCCACGGAAGCCCGGGTCCGAGCGTAAAATGTGAATAAGTTTCGGCCCCTCAGACGCTCCCGCAGCCCCTTTTTACTTGCGCGATGTGGGGTAAAATGGGACGAAATGGGGCGTTGTGGAGCGCCCCTCTGCACCCATCCATGTCTTCGCTTGGCAAACCGTTATATGCCGGTCACTTCCGGCACACGTTGGACGACAAGAATCGACTCACGATTCCGTCGGCGTGGCGGTCTGCGCACGCAGAAGGCGATACGTTTCTGGTAGTTCCGCTGGATGGTTGCCTGAGCGTGCTCCCTCCCACCGAGGTGCAGAAACTCCATGACCGCGTCGCCGCCCAAGCGCTCTCCGACACCGAGGCGCAGGAGGTCATCGCGGAATTCTTCTCCAAGACGCTGGCCTTCTCCTTTGACAAGGCCGGCCGCGTGATGCTCACGCCCGAGCTGCTCGCCCACGCCGGCATCGCCAAGGACGCCGTGCTCGTGGGCTCGATGACCAAGTTCAATCTCTACAGTCCCCAGCAATGGGAGCGCGTGCAGGCCGCCGCCGCCGCGCAGCGTCCCGCCGACCGCCTGCGTCGGATGGGCATCTGAGCCGAGGCCGCGCCATGAGACCCGCCGCCTCCACGCTCCCATCCACCACCGACCGGAGGCCCGCCGCCAAAGCTCGCCGCGCCTCAACAACCAGAGCCGCCCAGCGTCGCCTAGTCGCAGCCCGGGCACATCTCCTTCCTCCTCCCCGAGACGCTTGCCCTGCTCGCGCCCCGCGCCGGCGGCCGCTACCTCGACTGCACCTTCGGCGCCGGCGGCCATACGCGCGCCATCCTCGAGGCCGCGCCCGGCTGCCGCGTCGTCGCGCTCGACCGCGATCCCGAGGCCGGCCCCCGCGCCGCCGCGCTCCGCGCCGAGTTCGGCGACCGCTTCGAACTCGTCGACCGCGACTTTGGCCAACTCGCCTCGCTTGCGCTCTCCGGCCTCGACGGCGTGCTCTTCGACCTC
>JAUVVA010000005.1 GCA_030604905.1 Verrucomicrobiota bacterium
AGTGCCACATCGCGATGGTCGGCATCGAAAAACTCCTCCCGCGCGAGACCGATCTCGGCCTCTACCTCAACCTCCTCGCGCGCTCCGGCACCGGCCAGCAGCTCACCGTCTACACCGAGTTCATCTCCGGCCCGCGCTCGCCCGCCCAGCCCGACGGCCCGGAGGAGATGCACGTCATCTTCGTCGACAACGGCCGCACCGAGGCGCTCGCCAGCGAGTGCCGCGAGATCCTCCGCTGCATCCGCTGCGGCGCCTGCCTCAACGTCTGCCCCGTTTACCGCCAAGCCTCCGGCCACGCCTATCGCAGCGTTTATCCCGGCCCGGTCGGCGCCGTGCTCTCGCCGCTTCTCGCCGGCGAACGTTTCCCCGAACTCGCCGACCTCCCCAAAGCCTCCTCGCTCTGCGGCGCCTGCAACGAGGTCTGCCCGGTCAACATCCCCATCCCCGACCTGCTCCTCCGCCTGCGCGCCCGCGGCAAGGAGGCCGGCGCGAAAAACGCCGCCGCCGGCACGCCGCCGATGGGCGCCTGGTCCCTGCTCGCCACGCAGCCCTTCGCTTGGCGCACTTCGCTCAGCGCCGGCCACACGCTCAACTACGTGCCGAAGAGCCTCATCCCCGTGCCGCCGATGCAGACCTGGCTGCGCGACCGCACGCTCCCCGAGTGGCGCGGCGGTGTTTTCCGGAAGTGGATGAAAGACCGCGCGAAAAACAGCCCCTAGCCCCTAGCCCCTAGCAACTAGCCTCCAGCTCCTAGCATGTCCTCCGCCCGCGACACCCTTCTTGCCCGCGTCAAAGCCGCCCTCGCGCCGCTGCCCGAGCGCGCGCCGCTGCCCGACTGGGAGCGCGAGCTCGTCGTCATGCGCGAGGCCCGCGGCGCGGTGGATGCGTGGACGCTTTTCTCCGCCCGCCTCGCTGGCGTGAACGGCACCCCGCTCACCTCCGTCGCCGAGCTCATCGCGCTGCTCACCAAGAGCGACTGGCGTCGCGGCTACTGCGACCCCGTGCTCTGGGCCGAGCTGCGCCCGGCCTTCGACGCCGCGGGCGGTTTCACGGTGGAGACGAGCTTCGACCGCGCCCGCGTGGACGATTACCAATTTGGCATCACCGCCGCCGTCGGCGCCATCGCCGAGACCGGCACGGTGGTGCTCTCCGACGCCGCCACCTCGAGCCGCCTCGCCGCGCTCGCGCCCTGGACGCACATCGCGGTGCTGCGCCGCGCGCAGATCCACCTCGACCTGCCCGCCGCCATCGCCGCGCTGCCGAAGGACCCGAACGTCGTGTGGTGCACCGGCCCCTCCAAGACCGCCGACGTCGAAGGCATCCTCATCGAGGGGGTGCACGGCCCCGGCATCCAGGTGGCGTTGCTCCTGGGTTAACCCCGGAATCCGCGCTTGTGGAAGAGCCGGCGGGCCTCGCGCTCCTTTCGTTCCCGCGCCCCCGGCCATCGCCGCGCCGATTCGCCATGCCCTCTCAGGCGCTCTTCCTCCTTTCCCCCGGTCTTTTGCGTAGGTGACGCCGAGCCCCGCCGCGCTTGACCGCCCGGCGCGCGCCCCGCTTTCCTACGCTGCAACCATGAGCGACCGTCCGGCCACGCCCTCCACCGTCAAATACAAGCGCATCGTCCTGAAGCTCAGCGGCGAGGTGCTCCGCGGCAAGGGCGCCGATCCCATCGACCCGCAGATCCTCGAGGACATCTGCCGTCAGGTGAAAGTCGTGCACGATCTCGGCATCGAGGTCTGCGTCGTCATCGGCGGCGGCAACATCTTCCGCGGCCTCACCGGCTCGCAGCGCGGCGTCGACCGCACCACCGGCGACTACATGGGCATGCTCGCCACCGTGATCAACTCGCTCGCGATCATGGACTGCCTCGAGAAAATGGGCGTCAACGTGCGCGTGCAGTCCGCCATCCCCATGAACCAGGTGGCCGAGCCCTTCATCCTCCGCCGCGCCGTGCGCCACCTCGAGAAGGGCCGCGTCGTCATCTTCGCCGCCGGCACCGGCAACCCGTATTTCTCCACGGATACGACCGCCGCCCTGCGCGCCTCCGAGATCCGCGCCGACATCATCATGAAGGCCACCAAGGTCGACGGCATCTACAACAAGGACCCGAAGAAGCACGCCGACGCCGTCCGCTACGACAGCCTCACCTTCCTCGAGGCCCTCAAGCAGCGCCTCAACGTGATGGACAGCACCGCGTTTTCGCTCTGCCTCGACAACCACATGCCCATCCTCGTGTTCGACCTCCACGCGCCCGACGCCATCACCCGCGCCGGGCACGGCGAGCCGGTCGGCACCTTGGTGCATAGTTGAGGTTCCCCGGGGCCTTTTCGCCCGCGGCCTTCGGCCTCTCGCGACCTGCCGCCCGAGCAGGCCTCGTCTAGCTGCACCAAAAGGCCAGCGTTTCCTTCACCCGGGCCAGCAGCTTCTCGCCGGCCGGCCGGGTGTCGCGCAAGGTGTCCAGCCGCGGGGCGAAGCGCGCTTTGCCCACGCAGGCGAGGGACCGGAGCACAAAAAGCAGGAGCGGGAGCACGAGGATCGCGCGATGGAGGATCGATAAACGCCGCGCCAGCAGATCGCCGGGCAAGAGCAACGCGAGCGCCGCGAGCGCAAAGGCCGCCCCGAGCGGCAGCACCGTGAGCAGCACCACGGGACGCGGCATGAAGAGCTCCGCCGCCGCGGTCCAAATCCTGAGCGCGGTGCCGAGCACCAGGAGGACGCCCAGCGCGAGCAAGGCCGGCAGCTGGGCTTGGCCGGTCATCACCTGATAGAAGAACACCGAGAGCGCGGCCGCCGTCGCGGCGAGGACCCCCTCGAAAAGCGCGGGCGCGATCCACACGTTGCGGTGCGCGAGCAGAGCGCGGGTCGCGGCGCCCGCGCCAGGCGCTTCCTGCTTCACCGCGCCTCGGCGCGGGCGCGAGAGCTTCTCGGCCCCGGCCGCCATCCGGGCTCGCGGCAGACCGCTCGTCGGGCGGGACTGGGTGGCTTCGGCGGTCGGGAGGTCAAGGGCGGCCATAGCGGTTCAAGCTGCCGGCACACATCGGGCGCTGTCGACCGACCTTTAGCCCAAAACGCCAAGATATTTCCCCTATCCCGGCACGAGCCGCGTCCGCGCGTCGGAGCGACAACGCGGCCGGGCTCTGATCGAGCCTCTCCGACGAAACGGCTACTCCACGAGGGCGACGCCGTTGGGCTCGAGCTCAAGCGCGCCACCGGGTGCGAGCTCGCGCTCGCCCAGCCACTCGCGTTTCGCCCCGGCGGGCAGGGGCACGCTCACGGGCTCCTCGCGGTGGTTGATCATCACGCGCAGCAGGCGTCCGTCGCGGCGCACCCGCTCCACCACCTCCACGCCGGGCGTGGTCGAGACCGGCAGGGGCAGCGCGCCGAGGCGGCCGAGGAGCGGCAGGAGCGCCTCGGTGAAGGCGCGCGTGAGATAGGTGCCGACGTAGAGCACCTGGCCCTGACCCAGCGCGCGGCGCGTGATGGCGGGCGAGCCGGCGAGGTGGCGCGTGGTCCAGCGTGCGACGACCTCCGTGCCCGCGGCGGCGTCGGGCGCGAGCTGTTCATACCAGAGCGTGGTCGGCGTGTCGGTATCGGCGCCGTCGATACGCAGCGCGAGCGGACGGCGCTCGGGCTTGTTCTGCCGGCCGTATTCCTCGACGCTCGCGCCGACGAGGGCGCGCAGGCAAGCGGGCAGGATGTCGGGCACCACGTTGCTGCGCAGGTCGCGCGAGGCCGTGCGCGCGCCGACGACCAGCGTGCCGCCCTCGCGGACAAACTTTTCCAGGGCCGGCACCCAGGCGGGATCGAAAATCGCGAAGTGGGGAATGACGTAGAGCTTCAGCCCGGCGAGCGCGTCGGCCGGATGCACGACGCCGACGGCATGGCCGGCGCGGTAGAAGACACCGTGCGTCTCCCAAGCCATGTGCTTGGGCGAGGGCAGGCCGTGCGAGATCGGCTCGTGGCCGTGCTCGACGGAGAAATCGCAGCCCGCGATGGCGACGTCGATCCGCACGGTCGAGCCGAGCAGCTCGCGGCCGACGCGGGCGAGCTCGGCGCCCAGCCGGGCGGCCTCGCGGTAGCGGCGGCGCGGGACGTTGTCGTGGTCGAGGATGCCCTCCCAGTATTCCTCGGCGCCGAAGCGGCAGGAGCGCTCGCGGAAGAAGAGCAGGCCGTCGGCGCCGCGGGCGATGCTCGTCCAGGCCATGCGGCGCATCTCGCCGGGCTCGGGCTTGTCGTGGAAGTAGTTGCCCTGGCCGCCCGCGCCCGACTGGTGCTCGAGCATGAGGAAGTGGCCGGAGTAGCCGCGGGTCAGGTCGAGGTTGAAGGCGTGGCCGGCGGCGCGGGTGGCGGGATCGTAGTCGAAGAGCGGATACGAATCGTAGCCGAGAAAATCGAGGTCGCGCGTGAAGTCGCCGCGGAAGTCGATCGATGGGAAGCAGCCGTTGTGGGTGACGAACCAGCGCGGCTGCGTGGCGCGGAGGATCTCGACCTGGTCGCGCTGGAAGACGGTGACACCGTCGGAGAGGAAGCGGTGGTAGTCGAGCCAGTGGGCGGGGTTGGCGTAGGTCGGGCGCCAGTTGCGCGGGAGCACGACGTCCTCGAAGCGCTCGTAGGTGTTGGCCCAGAAGGCGGTGCCCCAGGCGCGGTTGAGCGCGCCGATATCGCCGCCAAAGCGGGCGCGGAGCCACTCGTGCCAGGCGGTCTCGGCGGCGGCGCTGTAGTCCTCGCGGAAGTGGCAGTGGAACTCGTTGTCGGTCTGCCAGCCGATCACGTGCGGGTTGTCGCGGTAGTGCTCGGCCATGGCTCGCGTGATCTTGCGCGAGTAGTCGCGGTAGAGCGCGCTGAAGTGGCTGGCGTGCTGGCGGGAGCCGTGCTCGAGGCGGCGGCCGTCGGCGTCGACCCGCAGCACCTCGGGGTGGTCACGGGTCAGCCAGCGCGGTGGCGTGGCGGTGGGCGTGCAGAGGATGCTGCGGATGCCGACCGCGCCGAAGCGGGCGATGGTCTCGTCGAAGAGGGAGAAGTCGAAGACGCCCTCGCGCGGCTCCATCAGGTCCCAGGCAAACTCGGCCATGCGGATCACGTTCCAGCCGGCGGCCTTGAAGAGGGCGGGGTCGCCGGCGCGGATCTCGGCGTCCCAGTGCTCGGGGTAGTAGGGCGAGCCGTAGAGAAACTCGCCCAGCGCGGCGGGGCGGAGGTGCGAGAGGGGGGCGGAGGACGCGGAAGGGGAGGCCATGGGCGGGTTGATGGATGTGACCGATGCTTTGGCTGGAGCTTCCGCTAGGCGAGAGCTAGAGCTTGATGGCCATGCCCAAAAAATTGACGAAAGTGCCCGGAAAAAGGATCCCGGGCATCATCGTCTCTGGGCGGAGCTGAGAGGGGATTCGCGGCTGGAGTCGCTGCGCATCGCCGCGCTGGGCTGGGTGCCGCGCAAGGTGGAGCGGGTGACCGGGGTGCAGGAGCGCTTTTCCCTCTGTGTGTTGCGCGCGGGCTCGGCCGGCACTTACCGGGAGGCGGGTGAGTCGGCGCCGCGACGCGTGCGCGGGCCGGGCGTGTTTTTTGTGTGGCCGGGCGGCAGGCAGGATTACGGGCCGGCGGCGCGGGCGGATCGCTGGGAGGAGTTTTATTTCACCGTCGAGGGCGAGCGCGCGGCCGAGTGGTTGAAGGCGGGGTGGTGGGGCGGCGAAGCGAGGTTCTGGCCGGTGGAGGAGGCGGCGGTGGACGAGGCGTGGCGGCTTTTCCAAGCGGGCTGCGAGGCGCTGGAGCGGCGCGATGGGCGGGCGCTGGATCGGTTGAAGCTGGCCTTGGAGCGATGGCTGGCGGAGGGGCCCTGGGCGGCGGCGGCGAGCGGGCCGCGGCCGGGTGATACGCGGGTCGGCCGGGTGGTGGAGGCGTGGCGGCGCGATCTTGCGCGGGCCTGGTCGCTGCGGGAAAGCGCGCGGGCGGCGGGGATGAGCTACACGCGGTTTCGCGCGAGGTTTGTGGAGGAGTTGGGGCGCAGCCCGCACGCGCACCTCACGCGCCTGCGCCTGGAACTGGCGCGGCGCTGGCTGCGCGCGACCGAGGAACCGGTGAAGGCGGTGGCGCAGCGCTGCGGTTTTCCGCGGGTGGAGACCTTTATCCGGGCTTTCGCCAAGGCGCACGGCGCGCCGCCCGCACGCTGGCGGGCGGAGCAGGCGGCGAAGCGAAAAACCCGCGCGTAACCTGCTCCCGTTTGTGGAATGCGCCTGGGGCCGGCCTAAGCAGGGGTCACTCGATTCCGCTTACCAGCATGTCCGCCGGGTGCTCGATGCTGAAACGCAGCGGGATCTCGCGGCGCTCGCCCGGACGCAGGTCGAAGCGCCAGGTCATCTTGCCGTCGGCTTCGCGCGCGATGCCGGGGCGCGGCGGCTGGGCGGTCGCCTCCTCGCCGCGCAACAACTCGCGCTCGAGCGGGGCGAGCAAGCGCACCACGATCTTCTCGTCGCGCGCCACCGGCACCGCGTCCTTGAGCACGATGCGCTCCACGCCGCGCTTGTTGTTGGTGACCGTGACCAGGATGTCGTAGGTGGTCCGCCGTCCGCGCGAGGTGAGACCGATGTCCTCGGTGAAGCGCGAGACGACCTTGCGCTTGATCGAGATGCCCTCGTCGGCGCCGAGGCTGAGCGCGAACTTCTCGCCCGGCATCGTGGTGCCGAGGCGCGAGCCCGCCACGAAGGTCTCGTCGAGAAACACGTTCATCGCGCCGGCCAGGAAAGGCAGCTCGCTCGTGTTGCGCACGTAGGCGGCGAGGTAGGCCGTCTCCTGGAGCTTGGGCGTCGCCTGATACTGGAGCTCCGCCGCGAAGGCCGCCGAGCCGATGGGCACGCGCTGCGGGGTGTTGTCGCTCGGCACCGTGACCGGCGTGGCGATGCGGAAGCTCGCGCTCGTCGCCGCGCTCTCCACCGCGGCCTGCGCGAAGCCGGCCTCGACCACGGGGGGCGCGGGCGGCGCGAAGTGGTCGGCCGCCGCCGCGTCACCGACGGCGCCGGCCAGCCGCAGGTTGTTGGAAAACGCGCCGAGCTCGCGCGAGCTGAGCACTCCCTGCTGCCCGATCACCGTCGCGCTCGGCGAGGGTCGCGCCGGCCGCAGCACGTCGACGAACCACGGCGAGATCTCCGGCGCGGAGCCGCCGAGCCCGGGGCGCGCGGTGGAAAGGGTGAGCTCGACGCCGCTCCAGTCCTCGCCGGTGGCGTTGCGCACCACGCCAAAGGCGTCGAGCTGCACCTGACGCTCCGCGCTGCGCAGCCGCGCGTCGTAGGCGGGCGTCCAGCTCGCGCCGGCGATTGCGTAGCCGAGCCGCAGGTCGAGCGCGCCGGCCGCCGGGGCGGAGAGCCGCACCGTCACGACCTTCGTCGCGCGCCGGCCGGGCTGGCGCCCGCGCAGCTCGCGCAACTGGTTCTCGGCCGCGGCGATCTTTTCGGCCAGCGCCACGCGCTCGACCTCGAGTGTGCGCACCTGCTCGTCGAGCCGCGTGCGCTGCTCGGCGGAAAAACTCAGCAACTTCGCGAACTCATCGAGGCTCGGCCGCGCCGGCGGCGTCGCCCCGGCGCCCGCTCCCGTGGGCGTGGTGTAGGCCTTTTCAATCGAGCCGAGCAGGGCGCGCTGCGAATCGAGCAAGCCCCGCCGGTCGTTCAGCGCCGCCTCCTCGCGGCGCAGCTCGGCGACGCGGTCCTCGGCCGCCTTCACCCGCGGATCGGGCTCGGCGCTCACGAACACCGTGCGCGTGGCGATATCGAGCAGGCTCGCCGCCACCTCGCCGCGGGCCGACACCTGCACGGAGTCGTCCATCAGCGCCACCGGCAGGCCCGGAAAACTCCATTCGCTCACGCCGGCCGGCACGGTCACCCGCGCCTCGCGCCGCACCACCGCGCGGTCGGAATACACCGTCACCGCCCCGAGGCGCGACTCGGCGATCGGGTTTGGCACGGCCGCCTGCGCGGCGGCGGACTGGGCTTGGAGCGAAAGGGGCAGGACGAGCGGTGCGGCGGCGAGGAACGCGGCGAACAGCGCGACGGAGGCGAGGGGACGGAGATGGCGGGGGTGCATGGGCAGGGCGCGGTTTACGAGGACCTTGTGCACCGGGCGCTCCGCGAAAGCGAGAGCCTGACAAAACCCTGACACGGCCCGCCTCGCCCCCGCTCAGCGGCGCGTAAGGGCCAGCGCCTCCGCCGCCGGCGCATTTCGACGGAAGCTGTAGCCGGCTCGGAGTGGCACGGGCGTCCCGAACAGATTTCGCACTCGCAGGCGCGCCAGCTCCGCGTGGGCCGGTGGGGTGCCGACCTCCTTCGGTTGATTCGCCCGATTGCCAGGGCGCCCGCGGCGGGCATGATTGGGAGAACCCCATGATCCGCCGCCTCGCCCACCTCTGCTTGCTCACCAACGATCTCGGGCGTCTCGTCGCTTTCTACCGCGACGCGCTCGGGCTGCCGGTGAAGTTTCGTTTCCAAGCCGTCGACGGCGCCGTCTTCGGCGCCTACATCGCCGCCGGCGACACCACCTTCGTCGAGTTTTTCGACCAGGCGCTCGCGGCCAAACAATGGGGCGGCGGCACCGAAGCGCTCGCTTCCGGAAACCGCTACCAACATTTCTGCCTCGAGGTCACCGGCCTCGCCGCCTTTCGCGAGGCCCTGCTCGCCCGCGGCGTATCCGTAGGAGAGATACGCGGCGGCCTCGACGGCTCGCTGCAGGCCTGGCTCGCCGATCCCGACGGCAACCGCATCGAGCTGATGGAATACACCCATCGCAGCGCCCAGCTCGCGCCGGGCAACGACGGCGTGGCCCGCTCCGAGCGCTGACACCGGCCCGGCGAGCGGGGGCGGGAGCGACCACGGCAGGCGGGCGCCAGGCCACCAAAGCCGCCTGGCCCCATCGGCTCGGCCCATAACAACGATCGGCGTGCCCGTTGGTTTGATTGCCCGGCGGTATGCCCCGGGCGTTCACCCAAGCTTGCCATGCGGGGGCGAGAAAGCGCACGGTGCAGGGTCTTCTGAACTTTCTTTCCGCCCGCTGAACCGACTCTAACACTCTTAAAAATCAATTTCGCGTAGCTTCGGCTGCTGTCCGTCACGAAACCGCTAATTTCGAATCAAAGGACATCGCTCGATGCGCGCTCCCGGCTGGGGGCGTGTTGAAAGCGTTCCTTTGAGGGCTCTTAGCGGTGCCTGTGACGGGACGTGTGTAGGCACGTCCCCTCTTATTTTTGGCACCGCAAGGCCCTCTTGGGACCTCCGACAGAGCAGATGTGAGCGCGAACGCATCTGCCCGTGCCCACCCTGAATTGGATTGGTAAGGACGCGGTGGTAAACCATCACCACGCGGTCCCGTTTTATTTGCTGCGCGACGTGCCCGCGCTTGCCTGCGGCGAGCCGGGTGAAGGCAACTTGATCGTGCAGGGCGACAACCTCGTCGCGCTCAAGGCCCTGCTGCCCTACTACGCCGGGCGGGTGAAGTGCATCTTCATTGATCCGCCCTACAACACCGGCAACGAGGGCTGGGCCTACAACGACAACGTCAACAGCCCCGAGATTCGCGCTTGGCTCGGCAAGGTAGTCGGAAAGGAAGGCGAAACGTTGGACCGCCACGACCGCTGGCTCTGCATGATGTATCCGCGGCTGGTTTTGCTGCGGCAGTTTCTGAGGGACGACGGGGTAATCTTTGTGAGCCTTGATGACAACGAGACCCACGCGTTCCGGTTCTTGATCGGAGAAATTTTTCGCGACAAAAACTTCGTTACGACAATTGCCTGGCAAAGGCGCACATCGCCAGACGCTCGTCTGGGGCTTAGTCCTGCGCACGACCACATCACAGTCTTCGCAAAGAACGTAGAGAAGTTGATTTTTCAGCGTGTTCCGCTGGCGCTGGGAAAGTCGGCGGCGTTCAAAAATCCAGATAACGATCCACGGGGAGCGTGGACATCGACAGATTTTACGGCGCAAGGCTGGCGACCGAATCAGATGTATAAGATTCGCACTCCGGGTGGCGCCGAATACGAGCCTCCGCCCGGTCGATGCTGGGGGAACATCGAGTCAGAGTTTCGACGTCTGCTTCAGGAGGGACGCATGTGGTTTGGTCGGAATGGGCGTTCGCGGCCTCGCGTGAAAACCTACCTGGCGGAGAGTGAGGGCGTAAGTGCATGGACGTGGTGGTCGAATGAGGAAGCCGGTCACAACCAAGAGGCGCGAAAAGAGCTGAATGATATCTTCGCGAATGAATCGGTCTTCGATACCCCCAAGCCCACCCGTCTTCTCGAGCGCATTCTCCAAATCGCCACTAAACCGGGTGACTTGGTCCTCGATTCGTTCGCGGGCTCCGGCACGACGGCGCATGCGGTCCTAAAGCTAAACGCCGCGCAGCCGGACCAACCGCCGCGCCGCTGCATCCTCGTCGAGATGGATCAGAAAATCGCTCGCGAGGTCACGGCGGAGCGCGTGCGTCGCGTGGCGCAGGGCTACACGAATGCGAAGGGCGAGACCGTGCCCGGGCTCGGCGGCGGTTTTCGTTTTTGCGAGCTGGACGAGCCGCTTTACGACGAGGCGGGGCACATCCGGCCGGCGGTGAAATTCGCCGAGCTGGCGCGGCACATCTACTTCGTCGAGACGGGCGAGCCGCTGCCGCGCGAACGTGTGCCCACCACGCCACTGCTCGGCGTGCACAAGGGGCGCGCCGTCTGCCTGCTCTACAACGGCATCCTCAAGGACCGTTCGCCCGAGGGCGGCAACGCGCTCACCCACGAATCGCTGGCCCTGCTGCGCGAGGCCGCGGCGGGCCGCTCCTTCGAGCGCATGGTCGTCTACGGCACCTCGCGGCGCCTCAGTCCGGCGCGGCTCCAGCGCGAGGGCATCACGTTTAAACAAATCCCCTACACTCTCCGCACCGCATGAGCAGCGACCGCTACGGCCATAAAGATTACCAAAACAAGACGCTCGAATCGCTCGCGCGCTACCTGCGGCGCTGTCGCGAGACGGGCGATCCGGCGCGCAGCTTTCTCGAGGTGACGGCGCAGCTCTGGGGCGCGGCGCATCCCTATCACCCGATCACGGGGCTGCCTCCGGGCGAGAGCTTCCCCGCCGACATGCCCTTCGTTTGCCTGCGCGTGCCGACCGGCGGCGGCAAGACGGTGATCGCGGCGCGAGCGCTTCGCGTGGCACGAGAGGCCCTGCTCGACACCGAGCATCCGCTGGCGCTCTGGCTGGTGCCAAGCGACGCGATCCGAGCGCAGACTTTGGCGGCGATGCGTGACCGAGACCATCCCTTGCGGCAACTGCTCGATGAGGAGCTGGGTGTGGTGGAGATCCTCGATGGCGACGACGCATTGCAGG
Organism: Verrucomicrobiota bacterium; assembly: GCA_030604905.1. GTDB lineage: Bacteria > Verrucomicrobiota > Verrucomicrobiia > Opitutales > Opitutaceae > IMCC26134_A. Next base: position 11,337 of record JAUVVA010000005.1, read on the forward strand.
TGAGCCCCGCCACCCTGAGTGGCGCGGCGACGATCATCGTGGCCACTATCCAGGCTTTTCGCGTGGAGAAGACCGAGGGGCGCAAGGTTTACGCGAACAACGGCGCTTTGATGGACCACTTCACGCACATCCCGCGCGAGACGAAGGTGCGTTTCCCCGCGGGCTTTCCCCACTCGCTGGCCAACGTGCTTCGGCTACGGCGTCCGCTGGTGGTGGTGGACGAGGCGCACAACGCGCGTTCGCCGCTGAGCATGACGGTGCTGGAGCGCTTCCGGCCACGAGCGATCCTTGAGTTTACCGCCACGCCCGAGACGGAGAAAAATCCGAGCAATGTGCTGCACAGCGTGTCGGCGGCGGAGTTGAAGGCCGAGGACATGGTGAAGCTCCCCATCGTGTTGGAGGCGCAGACGGGGTTTAAGGAGATCGTCGCGAGCGCCATCGCCATGCGCGGCGAGCTGGAAAAAGAGGCCGCGGCGGAGCGCGAGGCGACGGGTGAATACATCCGCCCCATTCTGCTCTTGCAGGCGGAGCCGCGCGATCAGGCGCGGCCCGACGCGCTGACGGTGGAGGTGGTCGAGAAGGCCTTGCGCGAGGAGCATCACGTCCCGGAGGAGCAGATCGTGGTGGCCACGGGCGAGCGGCGCGGATTGGAGGGCGTGGACCTGAACGCGGAGAGCTGCGCGGTCCGCTACGTGATCACGCAGTCCGCGCTCAAGGAGGGTTGGGATTGCCCGTTCGCGTATGTGCTTTGTTCGGTCGCGCCCCTGCGCAGCGCGACGGCAGTGGAGCAGCTGCTCGGGCGCGTGCTGCGCATGCCGAAGGCGAGGAAGAAGGCGCGTCCGATGCTCAACCGCGCCTACGCTTATGTGCGCTCGCCGCATTTCTTCGCGGCGGCCGAGGCGCTGCGCGATCAGTTGGTGAAGAACTCCGGCTTCGACCGGCGCGAGGCGCGGGAGTTTTTCGCACCGAGCAAGCCGGTGCAGACGGAGGTCGCCGCGCTGGTGCGGGCCGACCTGCGGCGGAGAGTGAAGATCACGCTGCCGGAGCCGCTGGCGCTGGCCGAGCTGCCGGAGGCGGTGCGGGAATTTGTCGTGAGTGCGGAGGATGGCGCGCGCACGCTCACCTTGACCGGGGCGCCGAGCAAGGCGGAGACGGAGGCCTTGGTCGCCCGGGCCGCGAGCGAGGAGGCGAAGGAGATCCTGCGCGGCGCGCTGGCCGAGCTGGCCGCGCACGAGCGGGTGATGCTGGCCCCGGCGGAGCGCGGCGAGCGCTTCGAGGTGCCGCAGATGATGCTGGAACTGAATGGCGAGCTGGTGCGCCCCGACGAGGCCGAGTGGCTGGAGGCGGGCTGGCGTCTGCCCCTGCCGCCGGGCGAGCAGGACGCGCCTGCGCTCGATGCGCCGCGGCCCGAGGACACGGTGGGCCTGGTGGACGTGGAGGATGGCAAGGTGGTGACGCGCCAGATGCCGGAGCTCGCGCGCGAGCTGCAACTCATCGAGACGCAGGAAAACTGGACGCAGGCGCGGCTGGTGGCGTGGCTGGACCGAAACATCCCGCACGACGACATCGACCCGCAGGAGGCCTGCGCCTACCTCGATGGCGTGGTGTCGGCACTGCTCAGGCAGCACACGCTGGGGCGCTTGGTGCGCGAGCGTTTCGAGCTAAGGCGGCGGATCGAGGCTCGGGTGGCCGAGCTGCGGAAGCTCGCGCGTCGGCACGAGTATCAGCGGGTGCTTTTCAATGCGGAGCAGGGTGGGGATGCGGCGCGCCGCGTGCGGGTGCGCGTGGGCGAGGGGCATGTGTTTGCCTACGATCCCGACACCTATCCCTGCCGCGAGGTCTGCAAGCGGAGCCGCGAGTTCACGAAGCACTTCTATGAAAACGTCGGGGAGCTGGCGGAGGAGGGTGCGGAGTATCGCTGCGCGCGGTTCCTTGACGGGCTGCCCGAAGTGAAGTGGTGGGTGCGAAATCTGGAGCGCCATCCGGCGCATTCGTTTTGGCTCCAGACGAGCACGGACCGATTTTACCCGGACTTCGTGTGCCAGCTCGATGATGGTCGTGTATTGGTGGTTGAATACAAAGGCGGCGACCGCAGCACGAACGAGGATTCGCAGGAGAAGAAGCGGCTGGGCGAGCTGTGGGCGGCGCGCAGCGGAGGCAAGGGGCTCTTCACTATGCCGGTGGACGGCGACTATTCGGATATTCTGCGGCTGGTGCGGGGTGGCTGAGTGGGCGAGATCGGAGCCGGCCCACGTATCTTCGCTTGGCTTTACCCGAAGCGCTCGCGGAGGGTGCGGAGGGCGGAGAGGGCGACGGCGGCGTGGGGGCGAAAGCCGTCCGAGACGCGGATGTCCGCCTCGGCGCGTTCCCAAAAACGCTCCGCCAGCGTCGCCGCCTCGGGCCAAAGCGCCAGCTCCTGCGGCAGGGGCGCGGGCGGGGTGAACACGGGTGCGGGCGAGGCTTCCCCGGGACGCGGAGCCCAGAGCATGGGCAGCATGTCGTAGGCGGGCGCGAGGCTCAGCGGGAGCTCCGGCTTCAGGTAAAAGGCAAGGTTGCCGAAATGCATGTCGGTGTTGCCGATCAGGCGGCCGAAAAGCCGGCGCAGTCGCACGGCGCGCAGGTCCGCCTCGCCGATCCAGCCGCGCGCGTGCAGGCCGGCGGCGGCCTCGGCCCAGTCGTTGGTGTCGGCGCCGGAAAAGCCGGCATCGTGTAGTGCGCGCAAGGATACGAGTCCGCGGCGGCCGTGCGCGCCCACGCGGTCGAAGCGCGGCAGCTCGTAGAAACGGCGGCCGCCGAAATCGAAGGTCCGGGGCGGTTCCACCCCGGCGCCCGCTTGCGCGGCCCCGCTCAGCACTTCCAGCGCGAGGGCCTCGGCGACGAGCAGGTCGGCCCAGCGGCGGCCGGTGGGCGTGTCGAGCCGGTCGGTGAACTTCACCAGCATGCCGAAGACCTGATCCTCGGCGGAGGTCCGCAGCCAGGTGGTGAACTTGGGTTGCTCGCCCTCGACGGAGGAGCCGACGGGGTCGCCTAGGCTGGCCCGCGCGGCCAGCTCGGGGTAGCGCGCGGCGCGCGTTTCGGGCGTGACGGGGTCGGGCACGGCGGCGTTGAGCGCGCGCCCGGTAGGGCCATCGCCAAGAGTGAGGTTGCCCGGCAAGTCGTCCCCGTGTTCGCGCAGGTAAAAGAGGGTCTGGTCGTCGCTCCAGTCGCGCGGGTCGGTGGGCAGTCCAAGCGTGGCGGGCAAGCGGCGGGCGATTGCCCGGCCAAGAAAACCCTGCGGCCGCAGGTCGGTGAGAAAAAAGGGCAGCCCCTCGCAAAACCCGGCGTGGTCGTGGACCAAGCCGGCCCATTCTGGGCGCTCGGTAGGCGATGCCCATTCCAGGCGCCAGCCGCCATGCAGCGCGGTGAGTTGGCACCACTCGTGCGCGATGCCGGTCTCGTTGAAGCGCGAGATGCGATGGGAGCTCAGCTGCCCAAACACGGCGCGACGCAGGGCGTAACGGGTGGCGCGGGTCTTGCCGAGCTGGACCACCGCCGGGCCGAGTGTCCGCAGGGCGCGCTGCACCGTGACCCGGTCCGAAGCTACGCGGTCGGCCAAGGCTTGCGCACTCAGCACGCCACCGCTCTGCAGAAGCAGAGTAAGCCGGGCGGGATCAAGTTGTGCAGGACGAGCCACACAGGGCAGTATTATGAACAGATATTTTAGGGAAAGATAAAAAGTAACGCGTTTAAATACAGATATTAAAGAATGGTAACTGGCTGATTATGAACAGATATTTTCCGATAAAGTGGAGGCCCAGGTCGGTTTTTTGTGTGATGTCACAGATTGAGAGCTGGAGGGAAGAGGTGGGGTGGACACGAAAAAGCCGCGCCCGGGTGGGGCGCGGCTTTGAAGGTATCCCGGCGCGAGGGACGAAACGGCTCCGCCGTTCCGCCACGTGCCGCGGGAGCGGAGGCTTTAGGCCTCGAGCTGAGGGCGGTGAGCCTCGGGCCAGTCGATGTGGAAGAACTTGTCGCGGGGCTTGTCGACGCGCTCGTAGGTGTGGGCGCCGAAGAAGTCGCGCTGGGCCTGGAGCAGGTTGGCGGGCAGGCGGGCCGAGCGGTAGCCGTCGTAGTAGGCGAGGGCGGACGCGAAGGTCGGCACCGGGATGCCGTTTTCGGCCGCGAGGCTGACCACCTTGCGCCAGTTGGCCTGGGCCTTCTGGATCGTCTTGTTGAAGTAGGAATCGAGCAGGAGGTTCGCGAGCTTCGGGTTCTTGGCGAAGGCCTCGGTGATCTTCTGCAGGAAGGCCGCGCGGATGATGCAGCCGCCGCGCCAGATCTGGGCGATCTGGCCGAAGTTGAGCTTCCAGTTATACTCGACCTGGGCCTGGCGCATGAGCTGGAAGCCCGGCGCGTAGGAGCAGATCTTGGAGCAGTAGAGGGCGTCGTGGATCGCCTGGATGAGCGCCTTCTTCTGGGCGGGGGCGATCTTCTTCACCTTCGGGCCCTTCAGCACCTTGGAGGCGGCGACGCGCTCTTCCTTGATGGCGGAGAGGCAGCGCGAGAAGACGGACTCGGCGATGGTCGGGGCGGCGACGCCCATGTCGAGGGCGTTGACCGAGGTCCACTTGCCCGTGCCCGTCTGGCCGGCGGTGTCGAGGACGACGTCGACGAAGGGTTTCTTTGTGACCGGGTCCTTCTGCTTGAGGATGTCGGCGGTGATCTCGATGAGGAAGCTGTCGAGCGCGCCCTTGTTCCACTGGGAGAAGATCTCGCCCATCTCGGCGGGCTTGAGGCCGAGCAGGCCCTTCATGAGGTCGTAGGCCTCACAGATCATCTGCATGTCGCCATACTCGATGCCGTTGTGGACCATCTTCACGTAGTGGCCGGCGCCGTTCTCGCCGATGTAGGCGGTGCAGGGCACGCCGCCCTTGACGGGCTTGCCGGGCTTGGCGCCGAGGATCGGCTTGCCGGTCTTCTTGTCGACCTTGGCGGCCACGGCCTTCCAGATGGGCTCAAGGTGCTTGAAGGCGGCCTTGTCGCCGCCGGGCATGAGGGAGGGGCCGAAGCGCGCGCCCTCTTCGCCGCCGGACACGCCGGAGCCGATGAAGAGCAGGCCCTTTTCCTTGAGCGCCTTTTCGCGGCGGATGGTGTCGGTCCAGAGGGCGTTGCCGCCGTCGATGATGATGTCGCCCTGCTCAAACACGGCGGCGAGGCCGTCGATCACGGCGTCGGTGGCCTTGCCGGCCTGGACGAGGATGATGGCCTTGCGGGGGCGGGCGAGGGACTGGGCGAACTCCTCGAGGGTCTTGGTGGCGACGAGGCCGCCGGGCGTGGACGGGTTTTCCGAGACGAACTTCTCCGTCTTTTCGACCGTGCGGTTGTAGACCGAGATCTGGAAGCCGTGGTCGGCGATGTTGAGGGCGAGGTTCTGACCCATGACGGCGAGGCCGATGAGTCCGATGTCGGATTGCTTCGTGGGCATGTGGATAAAAACGAAAGGTCCAGCGCTAGGGGGCGCGGGGGCGGGGGCCAACCTCATTTTGCGCAAACGTGCTCATCTTCCGCTTGAGACGGGCTAATGGATCGGTTGCGTGCTATCCAGGACCCGGGGCGCGGCGGGCTCCGCCGTTGCCTCGCGGCGCGGACGCGGGCAGCGTGTCGGGGAGTCACCGCCATGTTCGACGAACGCGAAAATCCCGACGCCCCGCGCCAGCAGATGAAGAAACCCTCGTTTCCCATCGAGGACGCGTTGCGGGCTTATTTGCGCCGCACGCGGCGCGAGCGGGAGTTGCCCGTCACCTACGAGCGCCTGCGGCGTTTCGCGGACTCGGTGCCGCTTTCCGACCGGCAGGGGAAGCCGACCCTCTGGGAAAGCGTGTTCTACGACCGGCTCGACATGCAGGCTCTGCACGAGGACCTGAAACGCGTGTATGCCATCCTGCGCGTCGACGGCGACCTCTCGGTGATGCAGCACCTCTACATCGACCGGATCGATTTCTGCGCTTTCGGAAACTCCGCGCCCTTCCGCGTGCGGATCGTCAACGCCTACAACGACAATCCCGACCATTTCTACATCAAGCGCGCCGACGCCTCTCGCATCTACGGGCTCGAGCTGGAGCACCTGCTCTCGCCCAACCGGCTCAACTACCTCACCTGCGGCGCCACCTTGATCGAGGAACACATCGCGGGCATCCCGGGCAACGAATTCATCGAGCGCTGGCTCAACAACCCCGAGATCCGCGGCGTGCGTCTGGCCAAGGAACTCGTGAAGTTCAACGAGCGCTGCTTCATCCGCCTGCTGGGCGACATGCGCGCCTACAACTTCGTGGTGGTGGTGACGCCGGATTTCGAGGGCGCGCAGATCCGGGTGCGCGCGATGGATTTTGACCAGCAGAGCTACGAGGGGCGCCTCAACCTCTACAAGCCGCAGTTTTTCAAGGACAACGCGCCCTTCGCGTTGTTTTGCGCAAAACACCTCCGGATCGAGACCGCGCGCCAGTATCAGCGCGAGGAGCAGGTGCTGATCCTGCAACGCGCCGCGATCATCGAGGAGCGTCTGGCGCATCTGCTGCACGCCATGTCGGCCGATCCGCTGGCGCCGCCCGAGCACGTGCGCCAGTTGCGTGAGTCGTTGGCCGAGCACTACGGGCGTCGCGAATACCTCGCCTGCGAGTCGATGGGCGCGCTGGTGCGCGAGAACCTGGAAAGCATCCGCCTGCTGGTGGCCGCGCAAGGCGGCGTCGCGCACGTCACCGCGGCGGGGCGTCCGGGCGTGTAGTCCGCATGCGGTTGGCTTGAGCTTCGGCGAGACGCCGAAGCCCGTTGATTTGGATCGCCGCGGGGCATCGACGTGGCACGGGCGTCTCGGCCGTGGGTTAGGAACATGGGCGGGGACGCCCATGCCACTCCAAGCCGGCTACAGCTGGGCGGGACGCCCCGCGCAGCACCCGAGACGGGTGCGCTCCCCGGACCGATCGGGATTGGGGCGTGACAGTGGCGCGGCGGCTTCTTGGGCTGGGCCATGTCTCTTGCGAAAGGTGCAGCTTGAACGCGGGTTGGATGGCGGCGACGCCGCAGGCCACGCGGCCCGGGGAGCGCCGACCCTTTCCCGATCTGGTGCGGGGCGCGGCCCTGCTCGGCATCGGTTTGGTCAACGTGCACCTGATGAGCGCGCCTTACCTGAGCATGCACGGCGAGACGCGCTTGTGGACGGATCCTGCGAGCGAGGTGACGCGCTTCCTGGTGAGCTTTTTCTTCGAATCCACGTCCTTCGTGGTCTTCTCGATCCTCTTTGGCGCGGGTTTCGGCCGCCTGATGGAGAAGCGCGCGGAGGCGGGCGGCGCGGGCCTGGGCTTTTACTGGCGGCGACTCGCGGTCCTCGCCGGACTCGGGCTGCTGCATGTGGGCTTTTTGTGGTATGGAGACGTGTTGCTGCTCTACGCGATGTGCGGAGCCGCGTTGTTGCTGTTTCACCAGTGCCGGGAGCGCACGCTGTGGATCTGGGTCGGGGTGGCCGCGCTCATGCCGCTCGTGGCGATGCTGGGATTCCACGCGCTCTTCGCGCTGGCCACGCTGACTTATGGGGAATTCGACTCCGCGGGCTGGCAGGAGGCCCAGCTGCTGGGAATGATCGAGCGGCGGGACGGCTTGGTGGCGACTTACTCCACGGGCTCCTGGGGGGAGGTGGTATGGGCGCGCCTCGGCGAGTATGGTGACGCGGCCTGGTCGCTGCCGTTTTTTCTGCCCGAGATTCTGGCGGGGATGTTGGTCGGCCTGATCTTGAGCCGGCGCGGGGTGCTCGCGGAGCCGGAGCGGCACGGGGAGTTTTTCCGCCGCGTGGTGTGGGTGGCGCTGCCGGTCGCGGTGCTGGGCAAGGGCTTTTACGCGCTCAAGGTGAACGAAGCGGGGCTGGTGCCCGGTCCGCTGATCTACGGCGTGCTGGCTTCGGGGTTCATGGGCGGCCTGGCCCTGGCGTTGGTCTATCTGGCGGCGCTGCGTGCGCTCTGGCTGAGCGGGCGGGCGCGACGCTTGCTGGAGCACGTGAGGGCGGCGGGACGCATGGCGCTCACCCACTATCTGGGCCAATCGCTGATCGCGACCACCGTGCTCTATTCCTACGGGCTGGGCTGGTATGGCGGCATCACGTGCTGGCAGGCCGTGCTGCTGATGGGGGCGATCTACGCGATGCAGCTGGCGGTGAGTCCGGCCTGGTTTCGCCGTTTTCCGCTGGGGCCGGTGGAGTGGGTTGCGCGGAGGATCAGCTACGGCCGACCGCGCGCGGCGCCCCGGCCGGCGCCCTTGCCGCCTTCGTCGGGGATCCAGCCCTGAGCGCGCCGGGCCGGGGGCGGCGCGGGGAAAGGACGCCGCACCGCTTCGCGCGCCGAGCTCGCGAAGCGGCCGAGCAGGGAAGGGCGTTCGGGGTCCGTCCCGAGCTGCGCTCGACCGCCCGCGACGGCTGCGCGGTCGAGGGCGGTGGCGGCTTGCAGGACGAGCCGGTCCGGATCAGGCGGAGGGGGCGAGCGTCACGCTCTCGCGCAGGCAGTCGCCCTCGCGCGAGGAGGGGCCGACGAGCAGCGTGAAGGCGCCGGGCTCGACCACGCGCTCGCCGGCGGCGTTGACGATGGAGAAGGCGTCGGGCGCCAGCTCCACCTCGACCGCGCGACGCTCGCCGGCCCGCAGTTCGAGGCGACGGAAGGCCTTGAGCTCGCGCTGCACCCAAGTCGCCGAGGTCACCTCGTCGCGCACGTAGACCTGCGCCACCTCCACGCCGTCGCGCTCACCGACGTTGGCGACGGTGAAGGCGAGGCGGAGCGGCTCTCCGACGCGGGGCGAGGGCGTGAGCACGCGCAGCTCCGAGTAGGCGAAGCGCGTGTAGGAGAGGCCGAAGCCGAAGGGATAGAGCGGCTCCTGCGTGAGGTCGGCGTAGCGGTCGCCGTGCTGGCCGCGCACCTGGCTGTAGAAGATCGGCTGCTGGCCGACGTGGCGGGGGAAGGAGATGGGCAGGCGGCCGGCCGGGTTGATGTCGCCGGCGATGAGCTCGGCGATGGCGCGGCCGCCGAGCATGCCGGGGTTGAAGGCCTCGATCACGGCGGCGGCCTCGCGCACCGCGGCCGGGAGCACGAGGGGCTTGGTGTTGATCAACACCACCACGAGCGGGCGGCCGGTCTCGGCGAGCGCGGAGAGCAGCTCGAGTTGTCCGCCCTGCATCTCGAGGGTGGCGGTGCTGCGGCACTCGCCGGTGAAGGCGAGGCTGTCGCCCACCACCGCGACGACCAGATCGGCGGCGCGCGCGGCGGCGAGGGCGGCGGGGATGAGGTGGCGCTCGGCCTCGTCGATCCCGCAACCGCGGGCGTGCACGATCTCGTGCGTGGCGCCGAAGCGCGCGCGCAGGCCGTCGAGCACGGTGACGGTGAGCTCGCGCGGGTGTTTACCGTAGTCGGCGCTGTATTGGGAGGCGCCGAGCGACCAGTCGCCGAGCTGGTTGAGATCGTGGTCGGCGTTGGGGCCGACGACGGCGATGCGGCGCACGGTGGAGGCGAGCGGGAGCACGCCGTCGTTGCGCAGGAGGACGAGGCTCTCGCGCGCGGCGACGAGGGCGGCCTCGCGGTGCTTGGCGCCGCCGACCACGGCGGCCACGGCGGCGGGATCGGAGGGGCGGGGGTTTTCGAAGAGACCGAGGCGGAACTTGAGGGTGAGGATGCGGCGGCAGGGCTCGTCGAGATCGGCCTCGGTGATGCGGCCCTCGGCGAGGGCGGCGCGGGCGCCCTCGTGGAACTGGGGCGTCGACATGATGAGGTCGTTGCCGCTCTTGAGCGCGAGCGCGGCGGCCTCGGAGTAGGTGGCGCAGACGCGTTGCTCCCAGACGAGGCGACCGCAGTTGTCCCAGTCGGTGACGAGCACGCCCTCGAAGCCCCACTCGCCGCGGAGCACGTCGCGCAACAGCCAGCGGTTGGCCGTCGACGGCACGCCCTCGATGGACTGGTAGCCGGTCATGAAGGTCATGCAGCCGGTCTTCACGGCGCGCTCGAAGGCGGTGAAGAAGTAGCTGCGGAGCTTGCGGCGCGAGAGGTCGGCCTCGGAGGCGTCGCGCCCGCCGTGGGTCTCGGAGTAGCCGGTGAAGTGCTTGGCGGTGGCGAGCACGCCCTCGGGGTCGCCGAGGCCGCGGCCCTGGTAGCCGCGGATCATGGCGGCGCCGAGCTCGGCGATGAGGAAGGGATCCTCGCCGAAGGTTTCACCGACGCGGCCCCAGCGCAGGTCGCGCGCGAGGCAGAGCACGGGCGAGAAAGTCCAGGCGACGCCGGTGGCGCGCATCTCGGTGGCGGTGACGCGCGCGACCTCCTCGAGGCGCTCCACGTTCCAGGAGCAGCCGAGGGCGAGCTGGGTGGGGAAAATCGTCGCGCCCTTCCAGAAGGAGTGCCCGTGGATGCAGTCTTCGGCGAAGAGGATCGGGATGCCGAGGCGGGTGCGGGCGGCGCACTCGATGGCGCGGTTCATGCGCTCGCCGAGGATGTGGAGCATCGAGCCGGGCTGCTTCTCGGCGATGTCCTTTTCAAAGTCGAACTGGCCGGTGAGCTGCATGAGCTGGCCGATCTTTTCCTCGGGCGTCATGCGGCCGAGCAGGTCGGCCACGCGGCGTTCGACGGGCTGGGAGGCGTCGCGATAGACGGGCAGGGAGGCGGGGGCGGTGGACATGGTGGGAAAGGAGCCGAGGCGGAGGCGAGGGCGGGCGGGGAAAGGAGGACGGGACGGGCGGGGAGGAGGAGCGAGCAGGCTTGTCTCGACGGGTGGACCGGGCAAGGGTGGCCGAGGATTACACGTTGTCCTCGCCCTCGCCCGCCATGCCCGCACCCACGCTTCGAGACATCGCCCGGCGAGCCGGGGTGAGCGCGACCACGGTTTCGAAGGCCTTGCGCAACCACCCCAAGATCAGCGCGACCCGGCGGGCGGAGATCGCGGCGCTGGCCGAGCGCATGGGCTATCGGCGCAACCCGGCGCTTTCCGCCTGGATGCGCCATGTGCGTGACCTGCGGCGGCCGGCGGCGGGCGAGACCCTGGCCTACGTGACCTCGCGTTCGCTGGCGGAGACGCTGCGCGCGCGCGATGCCTGGGCGCACCGCTACCATGCGGGGGCGCGCGCGTTGGCGGAGCGGCTGGGCTTTCGCTGCACCACGTTCGCGCTGGAAGATCACGACGAGGACTGGGGCCGCTTGTTCCGGATGCTGCACCAGCGCGGGGTGCGTGGTGTGGCGATCGGACCTTTGGCGGGGCTGGCGCCGCCCTCGGTGGAGGCCGCGCCCTTCAGCCTTGCGTCGATCGAGTCGCTGGGTCCGGGGGCCGCGGTGGACTGGGTGGCGACGGATCACTATCGCGGCATGTTGCTCGCGGTCGAGGAGGCGAAGCGCCGGGGGCATCGCCGGATCGGCTACATCCGGAGCGCGATCCAGACGCCGGAGCACGAGCGCTGGCGGGCGGCCTTCGCCTTGTATCTGGCGGACGCGCCGGAGGCGGAGCGGGTGCCGGCGCTGGCGCCGGGCGTGGGCGGGCCGAGCGAGGCGGCCTTGAGCGAATGGCTGCGACGGCATGAGCCGACGGTGATCTTGAGCCCGGACAACGCGGTGCTGGGCCGGTTGCGGCGCATCGGCGTCTCGGTGCCGCGGGATCTGGCCTACGTGACGCTCGACCAAGAGGGCGCCGCGGCGGGGGTGGCGGGGGTGAAGCAGCACATGGAGGAGGTCGGCGCGGCCTTGGTGCGTCTGCTCGCGATGAAGATCGAGCTCAACGAAACGGGGCCGGCGCTTGTGCCGCGGAGTCTGCTTTTGCAGCCGACCTGGGTGGAGGGTCGGACCTTGCCGGGATGAGCAGGGGGTGGGCCGCGCGAGGCGGAGTCGCTTAGGCGGCTGCCTTGTAGCGGAAGCCGAGCTGGATGTGCGGCGCGGCATGGGCGCGGTCCTCGGTGACCTCGCGCATGAGGCGGCGGCAGCAGCTTTCGAGGTCCTCGGCGTCGAGGCGCACGGGGAAGGTTTCCAAGAGGCGCCCGTCGGCGTCGGTGGCGGCGGCCTCGATGCGGGCCTCGAGCCAGGCGCGGAGCGGGGTGAGGCGCGGTTGCTCGGCGCGTGGCGCGGCGGCGAGCAGGTTGAAATAGCAACGGATGCAGCGCCCGGGGGCGGTGCCGGAGCGGGCGGCCTCGCGCAGATCGAGCAAGCTGTCGGAGGCGCGGCGCAGCGGGGCGGCGAGCGAGGCGAGGAGGGCGTCGAGATCGGAGACGGCGGCGGGGCTAAACGAGACGGGCGCGGACAGGGGCTGCATGACTTTGAGACTCATTCTCGCGCAGCGGAGGCGGAATGCAAGGGGCGCTGTGCTCCAAACGCGCAAAAGCCGGCCGCGGAGGCCGGCTTGCGGGGGGGCGAGCTGCGGGGCGCAGCCGCTGGGGGCCTGTCGTTTGCGTGAGGCGGAGGGGGCGCCGCGGGCGCGTGGGCCGATCACGACTTGGCGAAGAATTCTCCGCACCAGTCGCTCGCCTTGATGGTGGGGAAGCGAGACTCGAAGCGGGTTTGCTCGTCGACTTGGAAGGCGACCGTTTGCGGGGAGTGGCGTCGGCATTCGCCCTGTTCGCCGGAGGTGGGGTTGAAGTGGGCGCAGGACGAGCAGGCCTTGATCGAGGAGGAGGTGGAGACGATTTGTTGCGGGCTCATGTGGCGGATGGGTTGAGGGTTTGGGTGTGGCGGGGAAGTGGCGGAGGACGCGCGCCGGGACGCTTCCTCCGGACGCGCCTTCGTGTAGGACAAGATGCCTCGCAAGGGGTGGCGGCGAAACGGGGTCACGGGCCCAAGCGCCCATCGGAGCGCCTCCGGGGCGGAGCGGAAATGGCCTCGGCTTTCGGGCAAGGTGCGCATTAAAAGGAGTCTGTGGATCACGCTACGTCGAAGCCGGAGTCGGGTCTGTCGGCGAAGCCGCCGCTCCCGCGCCGGGTCGCGTGGCGGCGAGCGGGGGGCGTCGTGGGGTTGGGCCTCGCGGCGGGGCTCGCGTGGCTGACCCTGGAGGATGGGCCGATGCCGGACGTTTCGGATTTGTTGCCCCAGCCTATCGAGGTCGCCCCCGAGGAGAATTTCTATGCGCGGGCGCTGGAGTTGGGTGCGAGATTCCTGGCGGACCCGGTCGTGGCGGAGGACGCGGTGGACGAGACGGCGCCCCCGCCGCCGCGCAAGGAGCCCGATGAGGACGAGGCGCCGGGCCTCTGCGGCGTCGCGAGCGGGCACCGTGATGGGGAAGCGGACTACCCGCCCAAGTTGCACGAGCGTCTTGGCGCAGGCGAGGGGTGGACGCCGGAGCGCGTCGCTCTCTATCGGTCAGCGCTGGAGGCCTTGGTCGCCGAGGTGCGCGAGCTTTATGAGCGCTATCCGCTGGCGCAGGGTGATTTTGAGCCGGACTACACGAGCCCGGGGCCGGGGCCGGCGGGGCGCGAGCTGCGGTCGCTGGGCACGCACCTGAGGCTGGCGGCCTGGGCGCGCTATCGTGCGGGCGAGCAGGTGGAGGCGGCGGAGGTGGCGGTCCTCGCGCTGGAGGTCGGGCGGCGGCTCCGCGATTCGCGGGGGTCGCTCATCGACCATCTCACAGGAATTGCGGTGATGGGGATGATGCAGGAGACGATCGAATCTTGGCTCCGGGCGGAGGGGACCAAGCCGGATGCGCTGCGTGCGCTGTCGGCGGGCTTTGAGACATTGGACGAGGTATCGGAGCAGCAACTACGGGAAAGCTACGCCCACTCGCTACGCGTCGAGTTCGGCGCATCTCATGCAATCCTGCGCGATCACGTGACTCGGGATAAGATGGTGGAGGGCGGAACCGGCATGGGCGCGGTCGTCGATGTGATGGCACGAAGCCGCGTGTTCTTTCCGCTCGTCTACAAGCGCCACCGGTCTCTCGCGCTGCATGCCGACGGTGTGCGTGAGGAGTTCGCTTGGGCGAAGATGTCGGTCGTCGAGGAGAAGCGGCTGCGGAAGAGGCCGGAGAATTGTCCGCATTGCGACGCGTTGCTGAAGTCGCGCTGGCGTCCGCGCAACATCTACGGGGAGTATCTGGTCACGATCATCATGCCCACGGTGGGGCGGATACGGTTGACGGGTGCGAGATCGGAGTCGCGAATCTCGGCCTTGCGGGCCCTGACCGCGCTCCGGCTGTATTCGCTGGAGCACGACGGCGGGCTGCCGGGCGCGCTCGACGAGCTGGTGCCCGCCTACCTGCCGGCGGTGCCGAGGGATTTCGCCGACGGGGGCCCGATTCGCTATTCGCGCGAGGCGCGGGCGCTTTGGTCCGTTGGCCTGAACGAATTACGGCTCACGGCCGCGGACCAGGAGGTGAGGAACGAGCGCGAGGAGCTTATCGTTCGGCTGAGTTTCCCGGCGTCGGCGCCTTGATGGTGACAGCTGTGCGCTTCTTTGGTGATCGCAATGGCCTTGCGCTTCCGGGGCGCGGCGGATGCGCGGGTCCGCCCTTGCCGGGAGGAAGGCCGGATGCTTGCATGGCGAGGCCATGAAAACCCCGACCCTCTGTATCCGCGCGGTCATTACGGCCGTCGCCTTTGGATTCTGCGCCGGCGCGAGCCTGCATGCCGAAACCACCGCCAAGCCCGAGAAGCCCATTCCCGCAGGCGTGCTCAAGAAGTTCGACAAGGATGGTGACGGTAAGCTCGACGACGCCGAGATGGCCGCCTGGAAAGCCGCTCGCGAGGCGGAGAAGAAGGCCATGATGGAGAAGTATGACACCAACAAGGACGGTAAGCTCGACGAGTCCGAGAAGGCCGCGATGAAGGCCGACAAGGACAAGGAGAAGGAGCTGAAGAAAGAGCAGAAAAAGAAGACGACCGACTAAACAGACCGGCTCCGCAGGGCCCGTTTCTTTCGCTCAAGCTACCCGCACGGCGGCTCCTCTCGCGGAGCCGCTTTTTTGTTGGTGCGCGGTCGGCGATCCGACGTGGCACGGGCGTCTCGCCCGTGGGTTCGGAACATGGGCGGGACGCCCATGCCACCTCCAAACCGGCTGCAGCTTCAATTTGGGACGCTCTACTCGACCCAGAAGCGCAGGCGGTAGAAATCGCGCGGGCCGGGGGCGGCGGCGCGGGCGCTCAGGGTGACGCGTTGCGTGAGGGGATCGGGCGCGGAGCTCTCGATGCTCGCGCCGGCGGCGAGGATTTCGAAGGCCCCGCCGTCGACCGAGCGGGCGAGGGTGGTCCAGGTGGCGAGGTCGGAGGAGTGCTCGATCTCGATGGTGGCGCCGGCGGGCGCCGGGGCGGGGCGGGTGAAGCGGAAGGTCGGCCCGCTCTCCGTTTGCCCCAGGCCGGGACGCAGGGCGAGGGGCACGGCGGGGTCGCGGGGCGGGAGCCCGAGCGCGAAGGCGGCGGCGTTGTTCAGGCCCGGGGCGGCGGCGAGGTGGGAGGGGGCGGCCAGGCCTTGGCGCCATTCCGCGGGGCTGAAGTGGGTCTTGGCCCACCAAGCGTAGGGACTGGGCAAGGGGCCCACGGCCGCGCTGAGCGTCACGGTGGCGGAGCTGGTCGGCGTGAGCGAGGCGTCGTTGAGAAAGGCGCTGGCGCGCAGGTCCAGCTCGTAGATGCCGGCGTGGCTGAAGGCCCAGTCCATGTGGTCGTGGCCGCCGGGGATCGTGAACCAGACGTCGCCGCCGAGCGGCGGGCGGGCGGTCGACCAGTGCACGATCGGGGAAGCGCCGCCGCGCCAGAGCGAGACGTGTCCGGGATCGGCCAGACCCCAGTGGCGGAGGGCGACGAGCTCGATGCGCATCCAGCGGTTGGGCGTGGAGGACACGCGCGGGTCGGACTCGGAGTAGGCGGCGAGCAGGCTGGCGGGCGTGCCGGTGGTGCTGAAGCCCGGCTCGAGCAGTTTGGCCGACGGGGTGCTGGTGATGGGGCGGAAGGGGGGCGCGTTCCAAAACGGTTCGTTTGCGGCCACGCCGAGAAAATCCCAGGTGGCGCCGGTGGGGCGGGCGGGGACGAGGTGGCCCTCGGGGAAGGGGGCGCTGTTGAAGTGCAGCAGCACCTGATCGAAGGCGAAACTGAGCCCGAAGTCGTCGTGGATGACGGCGGTGGTCCAGCCGGCGCTGGTGTAGTCGAAGGTGAGGTCGAGGTGTCCGTCGTCGAGGACGGTGCGCCCGCCGACGGCATGCAGGCTCGGGGCGGCGAGGCCGGCGGCCAGGAGGGCGGTGCAGGCGGCGAGGCGCAGCGGGCGCAGCAGGGAGTGAAGGGGGGCGGCGGGGGTGGGCATGGGTTCTCAGGCTCCGGGGATGATCAGGCTCCGGGGATGATCAGGCTCCGGGGACGAGCGCGGGGTTCCGGCCGGCCTCGATGGTGGCGCGCAGCTCGCGGGCGGGGATGGAGCGCACGCTGCCGTCGCCGTAGAGGTAGTTGGCGCCGCCGTGGACGCGCTCGCCCACGCCTTGCTGGCGGCTGTGCAGATCGGGGGTGATGTCGGCGAGGACGCGAGTCCACGAGGTCCATTGGAGCGCGTGGATGTGGTCGTTGCCCGCGCCCAGGCCGCGATTGGCGGAGGCGGGGAAGGCGAAGAGGGTGCGCGCGAGGTTGGGGATGCGGTGGATCTCGTTGAGCGCGGGGGGCGGCGGAGCCCAGGGGCTGACGGGCACGCCGGAGCCGAAGATGAGGTCGTTGAGCACGTAGCTGGTGCCGCCCTCGGCGAGGCGGAGTTCGCGATTGGGATCGGAGGGGCTCACGCGCACGGCGTCGGTGTTGCCGAGGTAGCCATGCAGTTGGAAGATCCAGGCCTGCTGGGCATCGCTGGCCGATTTGGTGATGCCGGGGAGCTTGCCCTTGTTGTTGGCGGCGAAGAGGTGGAGGGCGACGCCGATCTGGCGCATGTTGGAGGCGCAGGCGGCGCGCTTGCCCGCCAGGCGGACCTCGCCCACCACGGGGATGAGGATCGCCGACAAGATGCCGATGATCGCGATCACCGTGAGCAGCTCGATTAAGGTGAAACCGGGGCGGGCGGGTCGGCGCGCGGACCCGCGGCCACCCGGTGCGGCGGCCTGAGGCCGGTCGCGGCGAGCGAGGGGGGACAGATCAAATCGGGAGGAATCGCGGGACATTTACTAGGGCGAGATTCTCGCGTTAGTTTGCGGAAGCGTCAACCGTCGAGCGGGTGGAAGGGCGCGGGTTTGCCCCGGTTTGGGGGTGCGGGAACTCAACCGGCCTCCTGCGGATGGCCGCCATTCTCGCAGCATGCCGGTTCAACGAATCGGCGTGCCGGTCCAGAGGGTCCAGTCGAGGTGTGAGGGGGCGAGGTAGTCGGGCGGCAGGGCGAGGGGAGCGAGGCGGCGCGCCTCGAGGATGGTTTCCCGGGATGGGGCGCCCCCGGGGCGGGTGGCGGAGGGCGGGGGGCCGAGGGTCTGCGGGTCGTCTTGGGCGACGCGGTGGAGGAGCTCGGCCAAGCGGCGAAAGGCGACGGCATCTCGCGAGGCGGCCGGCGGTGGTGGGGGCGGGGAGGGGAAGAGGCGGGGGCGCAGGGCGTCCCAGCGTTCGCCATCGAGGTAGGGGGCGGCCCGGCCGGCGGAGATCTGTTGGCGGCCGGCGAGGATTTCGAGGCGCAGGGAGTTGAGGGTGTCGGGCCGGGTGTGGCGAAAGAACTCCGGGTCGGGCCGGCCGAGGTGCAGGAGCGCGAGGCCCGAGAGGTGGCCCAGCAAGGGGTCGCGGACCCGGCGGCCCTCTTCCTCGATGCGGGCGGCGGCCACCTCCCAGTCGAGCCGGGCGGAGCCGTCGGCCCAGCCGACGAGCGCGATCAGGGGCATGCGGCCGCCAAAGCCCCGGGCAAACACCTCGAACTCGGGGAAGGCGGCGTGAAAGGAGGCGAGGATGATCGCGAGGTGTTCCTCGGTGAGCTGGTGGAGGGGCAGCCACTGGCAAAAGAGGCCGTCCTCGCGCAGGGCGCGGCGCACCGAGCGGAAGTGGTCGGTGGTGAAGAGGCGCGCCTCGCCCGGGCCCCAGGGCAGGAAGAGGTCGCCCACGATGACGTCAAAGGCGGCGCGGTGCGCGGCGACGCGGATGCGGGCGTCCTCGATCACCACGCGGGTCTTGGGCGAGTGGAGGATCTCGGCGTTGGCTTCGGCAAACCAGCGCCCGGCGAGGCGGGCGACCTGGGGCGAGAGTTCCACGGCCTCGATCCGGTGCACTTGGTCCGACACCACTCCGGCCGAGGCGGTGATGCCGGTCGCGAGGCCGAGGTAGGCGACCTCGCGCGGGGCCGGATGGAGGAGCAGGGGCAGGGCGCCGAGGCGTTGTTGCTCGGCGTGGTTGCCACTGCTGCCGAGCAGATACTGGTTTTGCACGAGGATGCCGCGCCCGAGGAGCGGGCCCTCGACCACGGCGAGACCGCCCTCACGGCCGGCGCTGAGTTCGAGGACCTTGAAGGGCAGGTGGGGATTCACCGTCGGCAGGCGGGAGAGCGTGGGAAAGGCGAGCACCCCGAGGCCGAGCAGGGCCAGCGTGCCGGCCATGCGCGGGGTCGAGGCGCCCAGCGGCAGCGCCAAGGCCGTGGCCGCCGCATACACGATCCCCACCGCCGCCACGGTGCCGTGGAGGCCGAAGCGAGGCAGGGCCACATGCTGGGCCAACTCCGCGCCGGCGAAGGCCGCGAGGCCGTTGACCGCGATGAGCCAGCCGAGCCCCGCGCCTTCGGGGCCGGACCGCTTCTCGTCGGCGGCGCAGGCGGCGGGGAAGACCAGTCCCGCCGCCGCGAAAGCCGGGCCCAGGATGAGCAGGGCAAAACCGGTCGCGGAAAAGGTGAACCAAGTCGCGGAGCCCGCCGCGAAGAGATCGACGCGGAGCTGCACGGTCACGAGGTGAAAGAGCAGGGGCGTGGCGAGTGTGGCGGCGGCCGCCCAGCCCAGGGCGCGGGCGAGGGCGTTTTCGGGGCCGCCGGAGCGGCGCTCGAACCACGGGTAGAGCAGCGCGGCCCCGCCGAGCGTGAGCAGCACCGCCGCGAGCAGCGCGCCCGCCGCCTGGTAGGAGATCGGGGCCGCCAGTTGCAGCAGGTGGAAGCCGGCGACCTCGGCGGCCAGCACGCAGAAACCCGAGAGCGCCGCCATGGCGATGGGCAGGCTCCAGGCGGGCGAGGCGCGCCGGATCTGGTGTGCGGGCTCGGCGGGGGCGGCCGCCGCGGGGCGGGGGGCGGCGGCGAGCAGACGCGGCATCGCGAGAGCGCCGAGGGCGGTGAGCAGGTTGCCCGCCATCAGGGCGGCCAGCGTGCCGTTGGCGCCGAGGAGCGGCAGCAAAACGGTGAGCGTGAGGCCGAGACCGAGCACGCCGCCGAGGGTGTTGATGCCATAGGCGACCAGGCCCTCGCGCCCGAGGCGGCCGCCCGGCGCGAGCAGGGTCGGCAGGGCGAGCGGGAGGAAAAACCCCATCGCGACCGAGGGCGGCAGCAGCAGGACGAGCGAGCCGAGGGTTTTCAGCCAGGTGCCGGCGCCGCCATCGAGCCCCGCGGGGCCGATCCAGCGCCACACCGGCTCGATCCAGCCGGGCAGGAAAAACAGCGGCACGACCGCAAGCACCACTACCAGCTCCGCCCCCGCGATCCAGCGCCAAGGGTGGCGGGTGCGGGCGACGAGGCGGCCGGCGAGGAAGGAGCCCAGCGCCAGTCCGAGGAAAAAGGCGCCAAAGACCCGCGTGGCCGCCTCGCCGCCCACCCCCATCAGATCCGCCATCCGCCGCGTCCAAACCAGTTGGTGCCCGAGGGCGGTAAAGCCGCTCAGGGCGCACAGAGCCCAGAAAAAGTTCGGAGCGCGAAAGGCTTTCATCTTGTGTAAACGCGACAATATCGTTTTAGCGGACAACTGGGGCTAGTTCTCCCCGCTCTGCCTGCTAACTGTCAACCCACCCGCCGCATGAAACATATTCGCAAATCTCTTTCCGCTTCCGCCGCCCTGCTCGGCGTTCTCGTGACCGCGCCCGCTCCGGCCTCCGCCCAGGCGATTTTCTTCAGCCAGGGCGTCGCCGACCTGACCTTCTTCTACAATACCAACGCCGGGACCTTCGACGTCGTCTTTCGCTCCAAGGGCACCAACACGACCGCGTCCAACCTGACGAGCGAGTATGCCGGCCCCTCGGGGGGGCTCGGGGGCCCGACCGGCGCGGATCGGGACTGGAATTTCTCCAGCCTCACCACCTTGGTGCGGGGCAATCAGACCGTCGCCATCGGCGGCACGGATTTCTTCGTCACCACCGCCTCCGGGAATGGCTACACCCGCGTGGAGGATCCGTCCCAAGCCGATCTCGGTTTCCGCACCCGCTTCCGGGACAGCGCCTTGATCGATGCGGTGAGCAATCCCAACGGTGACCAGTTCGCCAGCCTCGGCCTCACGCTCAACCTCCTGGCCTCAACGATGCCGGGTGAGTTCGCGCTCTTTCGCACGGACTCTTTGCTGAACGCCAACACCATCTTGATCAACTCCGACGCCGAGCAGTTTTCCGCCACCCTGTCCAATTGGGGGCACAGCCACTACCACTGGGGCTTCTCCGCGCCGGGCAACTACACCTTGGTCTTCGATATCGTCGGCTTGAGCGGCGGCGAAACTCCGGTCGCTTTGACCCCGACCGGCTCCTTCAGCCTCGATTTCCAAGTGATCCCCGAGCCGGCCGCCTTCGCCGGCGCTTTCGGCGCGGTCGCGCTCGGCTTCGCGCTGATGCGTCGTCGCCGCCAAGCGGCCGCCGCCGCGGGCTGATCCCTATCGACTCAGTCTCGCGGGGCCGCAGCAGCGAGCGGCCACCGACTCCCACCACGCCTCCCTACGCCGCCGGTCTTCCGGCGGCGTTTTTGTTTCCCCCGCCTTCCCCGCCTGGCACGCCTGGCACGTCGTCGCGCGGGGCTGATTCGGTCGGCGGCATTGACTCGGCCAAGGGATGCGACGAAGGGTGTGCGATTCCGATGGCCGTCCACTGTGACCGTTGCAGCCCAGCCGCCCGCGAGTTTGTGCCGGGAGTATTGGTCGACACTTTGCTTGAGCGGTGTCGGGCCAAGGGTCTCAGGCGCACTTTTCTTTTGCGCAAGGTGCTCTCCCGCCTGGTGTCGCACGACCACCCGCTGAGCATCCCGACCCTGCTCGCGGACGAGGAGGTCGCCGAGGCCTGCGATCCCGCCACGCTCTACCGGCTGATGGAGCGCCTGGAGTCGCATCAAATCGTGCGCCGCGTCGGGCTGCACGAGCGCGCCGCGCATTATTATCTCAACCTTCCCCAGCAGCACCGCGACTTCCTCGTGTGCGTCGAGTGCGGCTTGGTGCAGGCGCTGAAACTCAGTTGCCCGATCGGCGAATTCGACGAGGAGGTGAGCCGCAGCACCGGCTTCTCCGAGGTCTTTCACGAGCTGCAGTTCTACGGCCGCTGCCGGACCTGCCAGCAGGGTTGAGCGGGCCCGGAGCGGGGTCTCGGCGGAATGGCCACCAAAAGCGCAAGACGTATCGGAAATCGTGCGACAGGTGCGGCCGGGGTGCCGCGATGCGACCCGGGCAACGCGGGCTAGCGAATATCGAACTCCTCCATCACGATCTGCTTCTCAGCGACGCCGGCCTCGGTGAGGAGCTTGCGCATCGCCTTCATCATCGCGGGCGGGCCGCAGACGAGGAAGAGGTGCTTGGCGAGGGCGTTCCCCGTGAGGCGCTCGAGGTAGGCGCGGTTGATGAAGCCCTCGCGGCCCGAATCGTGCGCGACGAAGGTGAAGTTGCCCAGTTGCGCCGCGCGGGCCTCGAGTTCGGCACGGTAGACGAAGGAGGGCTCGTCGGGCACGGAGTAGACCAGCGTGGCCGATCCGCGGCGGCGCGCGAAATCCTCCGAACCGACGATGCTCAGGAAGGGCGTGATGCCGATGCCGCCGCCGAGCATCACGACCGGCAGCTCCGGGTGTTCGAGCAGGGTGCGTGAGAAGTGGCCGTAGGGCCCCCAGATGCGCGCGGGTTCTCCGGCGCGAATCTTCGAGATGTCGCTCGTCCAGTCGCCGAGGCGCTTGATCGAGAGGCGCAGGTGCGGGGCCTCGGGCGCGTTGGAGATGCTGAAGGGGTGCGGCTCCTCGGTGACGGCGTCGGAGTCGAAGCTGATGTAGACGAACTGGCCGGGGCGGGACCGGAGTTTTCGGCCCACGGGGCTCAGCTCGACTTCGGTGATGGAGTCGCCCGCGTCGCGCACGAAGCGGGTGACGTAGTCGTATTGGGGGCCGACGAAGCGGTAGAGCACGCGGATGTAGACGTAGGCGGCGAGGCCGACCGCGACCCAGGCGCCGTGCCAGGCGAGGAGGAGCGGGTAGCGCATGATCTCGCCGCCCGAGATGGCGCCGTGAAACACGACGAGCACGAGCAGGAGGCCGAAGAAGTCGTGGGTGCGCTTCCAGCGGTGGTAGGCGATTTTGACGTAGATGGAGAGCGCGACGAGGAGGATGAAGGCGGCGAGGGCGACGATGCCGGTGTTGCGCACCAGGTCGTCGGAGAACCAGAGGTAGCGGAAGAAGGCGCCGCTGCTGTCGGCGTGGGCCACCGCGAGGAAGATCGGGTGGAGAAAGATCAGGAAGAAGGCGCTTTCGCCGACGACGCGGTGGGCCTTGTAGACGTGGTCGAGGCCGCCGAAGAGGCGTTCGACGGGGCGGAAGCGGGTGGCGAGGATGAAGGCCCAGCACATGAGGAGGAGCGTGCCGTGGCTGCCGACCTTGGCCGGGTATTTCCACGGGTTCTCATACCAGTCGTCGTGTGCGGCGAGGCAGCCGATCCACAGTCCGTAGGTGACGAGCAAGGTGGCCGCGATGGCGGAGTAGCCAAACCACTTGCGGGGAGCGGGAAGCGAGGCGGGCATGGGCGCGTGGGATTGCCCGAACGGTGAGCGCGAGAGCGCGGAAGCCAAGCCGAAGGACGCACCGGCGCTCCTGTCCGACCAGGCGGGGAACTCACCTTTTGACTCGGGTGAAGGGAGGCGCTGCGCTCACGGCGTGGACGAGCAGATGTCGCTCTTTTCCGATTTGCCGCCGGGGCGCTCGCTCGACGAGCCGCCTTTGCCGGGCTTTACCGATTTGGCGCCGGAGTGGGCGGACGAGGCGGCGCGCGTGTGGGGGCTGCCGGTCGGGCAACGCGCGCGGGTGACGCTGCGCGGCCATGCGATGGCTGGACTGCAGGGGCTGGTGCAGATCGCCGGTCTGCCCGACCTGCCCTTCGACCCACATCTGCCGCTGCGGCTGCGCATCGGGCACGTGGAGTTCACCAGCCGCCAGGTGGCGGCGTGGGTGGTGGAGGAGTGAGTTGACCGCGGCCGGCGGGGCACCTTCCCCGTCGCCTCACGCTTCGCGAGGCGAGACCGGGCCGGGCAGCGTGAGCTGCATCAACTCCACGTCGAGCCAGCGACCAAACTTGTAGCCCACCGAGCGCAGCCGCCCGGCCGGCTCGAAGCCGAGCGCGCGGTGCAGGGCGATGCTGGCCGCGTTTTCCGCGTCGATGACGCCGACCATCACCCGTGGTCCCCGCACCCGCGCCTCCTCGATCAGCGCGCCGAGCAGGGCGCGCGCGAAACCGCGGCGCCGGCGGTCCGCGCGCACGTAGACCGAGTGCTCCACCGTGTATTGGTAGGCGGGCAGCTGGCGAAAGGCGCCGTAGGTCGCGAAGCCGCACAAGCTGCCGTCCTCCCCGAAGGCGCCGATCACCGGCTGATTTTCCCGCTCCTTGGTGTCGAACCAGCCTTGCATGAACTCGGGCGGTCGCGGGCGGTATTCATACAGCGCGGTGCTGTGCAGGATGGCCTCGTTGAAAATCGCCAGGATCTCGGAGGCGTGGGCGCGGTTGCAGCTGCTCAGCTTCATCGTCGGGGAAGGGGCAGGCCGCGCGCGGCGAGCCAGCGGGGATCGTGGATCGTGGCGGCGTAGCGCGCGCCGCCGTCGCAAAGGATCGCGACCAGCGTCCGCCCCGGGCCGCGCTCGCGGGCGTCGCGCAGGGCCGCGGCGACGTTGATCGCGGCGGAGAGCCCGACGAAGACACCCTCCTCGTCGCGCAGCCGGTGCAGCACCTCCACGGCCTCGGCGTCCGGGATGCGTTCCGCGCCCGCCACCCGGGCGCGGGCGACATTGGCCGTGACACGGCATTGCCCGATGCCCTCGGCCACCGAGTCGCCGATCACGTCGTCGAGATGGCCTCGGGTGAACCAGGACCACATCGCGGCGCCGTGGGGGTCGGCGCAGACCACCCGCACGGGCAGGTCGCGCTCGGAAAAAAAGCGCGAGAGCCCCGCGAGCGTGCCGCCCGAGCCCACCGCGGCGAAGACCGCGTCGAGCCGCCCTCCGGTCTGGCGCCAGATCTCGGGCGCGGTGCCGCGGTAGTGCGCCTCGTGGTTGGCGAGGTTGTCGAACTGGTTGACCCACCAGGCCGCCGGATCGCCCGCGGCGTCGCGCTTCGCCATTTCCTGAAAATTCTCCGGGTGCCCGCAGGGGCGGTCGGGCACGCGGCGCACCTCGGCGCCGAGCGCGAGCAGGAGATCCGTCTTGGCCGCGCAGATCGACTCCGGCACGAAGAAGCGGCACGCATAGCCGCGCGGCCGGCCATAGAGCGCGAGCGCGGCCCCGGTGTTTCCCGCCGTGCCCTCGACGATGCGTCCGCCGGGCCGCAAGTCGCCCGAGCGCTCGGCGGCCTCGAGCATCGCCAGCGCCGCGCGGTCCTTGATCGAGCCCCCGGGGTTGAGAAACTCGGCTTTGCCGAGGATCTCGCAACCCAGCTCCGCCGAGAGGCGGCCGAGCCGGATGAGCGGCGTGTGGCCCACGCAGGAGGCGAGGTCGGGCGCGGCGGCGCTCACAGCTCGGTGTATTTGGCGCTGCGGCCCTTCGCCTTCGCCACGGGATACTTGGCCGCGTTTTGCGCCATCTTGCGCTCGATCGCCGCGGCGACGTCGATGCCGGTCATGTTGGCGAACTCGAGCGCATAGATCACCACGTCCGCCAGCTCCTCCTCGATCTTCGCGCGCCGCGCCGGATCCTCGGTGGCCTTGCCCCGCGAGGCCTCGGGGCTGTCCCACAGGAAGTGCTCCATCAACTCGCCCGCCTCGGCGGCGAGCGCCATGCTCAGGTTTTTGGGCGCGTGAAACTGCTCCCAGTCGCGCTCGTGCGCGAAGGCGAGCACCCGCGCCTTGATTTCGCCGAGGGTCGCCGTGGCATCCTTTAAGCCGGACTTTTCCATTGCGTCAGCAAACGCGCCCGCGCCGCGGCGTCGAGCCCGCGCCCGCCATCCGCCGTCCGGGCGGCCAGCAACACCGCACCGAGCACCGGCTCGCCCCAGGGCTCCACCGGCGCGAACAAGGTGCTCCACGCCTCGTCGCGAATCACCGCGCCCATTTCCAGACCGCCGGTCACCGCCAGCGGAAAGTCCAGGGCCTCCCGCTCGTCGCGCGCCGTCAGCCGGTCTCGCACCGCCCGGGCCAGGCGCAGCAACTCCTCGCCCGCCGCCCGCACCAGACGCCGCGCCACCGCGTCGCCCGCCTCCGCCTCCGCCCGCACCTCGCGGGCGAAGGCCGCGACGGCGGTCCGATCACGCCGTCCCGCGTGCAAGGCGCGCAGGACCTCGCGCAGGCCCCTCTCCTCGAAAAAACCAGCCGCGCGGGCGCCGAGGGTGGTCGCCTCGCCGCGTCCGTCCTCGCCTTCGCAGGCCGCGGCCAGCGCCTGCACGGCGAGCCAGTAGGCGCCGCCCTTGTCGTCGGTCAGCCAGCCCCAACCGCCGGCCTGGCAGGTCTCGCCCGCGCGGTTGCGCCCCCACGCCGCCGATCCCGTGCCCGCGATCACCACCACGCCCGGCCCGCCCGCCAGGGCGCCCGCGTGCGCCGCCTCCAGGTCGCCGCCGATCCCCATGGGACCCCCGAGCCCCGGCATCGCCAACTCGCGCCGCATCAGCTCCCGCTCCTCCTCGGTCCGCACCCCCGCGAGTCCGAAAAAACTCCCGCCCACCGCGCTCGCCTCGGCGCCGGCCCGCGCAAGGGCCTGCTCCACCGCGCGCCGGATCTGCGTGCCCGCCTCCGCCGCGCCGAGCGCCTGCCAGTTGCCCGGGCCGGCCTCGCCGCGGCCGAGCACCGTGCCGGAGACGTCGGCCAGCAGCGCCCGCGTCTTCGTCCCGCCCGCATCCACCCCGAGGTAAAGCATCATCCCCCATCCAAGGCCCGGACCGACACCGCGGGCAAAGCACTTTTGGGCCCCAGCCGGCGACCGGTCCGCTTCGCCGAGGGAGGCCGGGAGTCGCGGCCGCCGCTCGTGGTGGACTCCCATTTTGTCCCTCCGGCTCCTGCCGGAGCGGGCCGTCAAAACGCCCAGGCCCGCTTGCGTCACGGCCTTGCGGCAACTTCCTGAAACGCGTGACCCGCCTGCTGCAACCCGAGCTCCTCGACAGCCTCCCCCCGGAATCGCCCTCCGCCCAGCGCAGCCGTCGCGATCTCGCGCGGATCAACCGGATCATGGGCAACCACGCCTGGTTTGCCCGCACCCTTCCCCCGCTCGTCCGCGGCGGGGAGGCCGCCCTCGAGCTCGGATCGGGCGACGGCGCCCTGGCCCGGCGGCTCCGCGAGGTCGGTCTCGCCGTGGACGCGCTCGACCGCGTGCCGCCCCCTTCCGGCTGGCCCGCTGTCGCCCGCTGGCACCAGGCCGACCTGCGGGATTTCGAGAATTGGGCGGACTATCCCGTCGTCCTCGCCAACCTGGTCCTTCACCACCTCGCCGACGCGGAGCTCGCCGAGCTCGGCGCGTGGCTGGACCGCCACGCCCGCGTGCTTGTATTCAACGAAACCCTACGCCGCGAGCGCTGCCTCTTCGTCTGGCGCTTCGCGGCGCCGCTCGGCGGCGCCGGCCCCGTCACCCGGCACGACGGGCGGGTGAGCATCGAGGCCGGCTTCCGCGAAGACGAGTTGCCGGTCGCGCTCGGCCTTCCGCCCGCGCGCTGGGAGTGGAGCGTGCGGGAGACCTTTCTCGGGGCCTACCGCCTCGTCGCCATCCGTCGCCCATGAAAACCACCGATACCCGCGATCCCACCCCCGTGCCTCGTTCGCCCGGCCTGCCGCCCGGGGCCCTTTCCTCCCCTCGCGCCGCCACCTCCGTGCGCGACGCCGCGCCCTCCCGTCCGGTCGAGATCATCGGCGGCGGCCTCGCCGGGCTCTCGCTCGGCCTCGCCCTGCGTCGCGCCGGCGTCTCCGTGACGCTGCACGAGGCCGGCGACTACCCGCGCCACCGCGTCTGCGGCGAGTTTATCGCCGGGCTCGATGCCGCCACGCGCCTCGCGCTCCGGCTCGATCCCTTCCTCGTCGGCGCCCGCGCGCACCAGGAGGTCGCGTGGTTCCGGGGCGCCGCGGCCCTGCGCAACCACACCTTGCCCGCCACCGCGCTCGCGCTCAGCCGCCACACCCTCGACTCGCGCCTCGCCGAGGCCTTCGTCGCGGCCGGCGGCGAACTGCGCGTGCGCTCCCGGGTGCCGGCCAACGAGCCCGCGCCCGGACGGGTTTTCGCCCACGGCCGGCACGCCGCTCCGGATTCGCCGTGGCTGGGGCTGAAGCTCCACGTGCACGGTCTCCCGCTGCGCGCCGATCTGGAGGTGCACCTCGGCGATCACGCCTACGTCGGGCTCTGCCGGGTCGAGGACGACCGCGTCAATGTGTGCGGGCTTTTCCGCCGCCGGCCGGATCTCTCGCTCGACCGGGAAACGGCGCTCCTCGCCTACCTGCGCGCCGCCGGGCTCGCGGAACTGGCGGAGCGGGTGGACAGCGCCGAGACCGACCCCGAGTCGCGCTGCGCCGTCGCGGCCCTCGCCTTCGGTCGCGCGCCCGCGCCCGCCGCCGAGACCGGGGACCGCCTCGTGCTCGGTGATGCGCACGCGCTCATCCCGCCCTTCACCGGCAACGGCATGTGCATGGCCTTCCAGTCCGCCGCCCTTGCCCTCGGGCCGCTGCTCGCCTGGTCGCGCGGCGAGGCCGAGTGGGGCATCACCGTCGCGCGCGTGCGCAGCCTGCTCCACGCCCGCTTTCGCCTGCGCCTCGCCACCTCGGCGCTTTTGCACCCGGCCTTGCTCCACCCCGGCGCCCAGTCGGGCCTCGCGGCGGCCGCCCGCGCCAAGCTTTTGCCCGTCGGCCCGCTCTACCACGCCACGCACTGATTCCCTCCGCGCTCCTGTTTCGGACCGGCCATGACCGGCCTTCCAGCTCTCGATGTTCCTTCAATCGCTCGCCACCGCTCTGCCTCCCGCTCGATTCACCCAAGCCGAAAGCCTGCGCCTCATCGCGGCCTCGGAGGGCCATGCCCGCCTCTCGCGTCGCTCCCGCCTCACGCTGCAAGCCGTCTTGCGCGGTGAGAGCGGGGTCGCGACGCGCCACTTCGCCTTTGATCCCATCGACCGGCTTTTCGGCGCCTCGGCCGACACCCTCAACGAGGCCTTTCGCGAGGAGGCGCCGCGGCTCGCGGGCCGGGCCCTGGCCGACGCGCTGCAGAAAGCCGGTCTCGAGGCCGCGCAACTCGACGCGCTCGTGATCTGCACCTGCACCGGCTACCTGTGCCCCGGGGTGACGAGTTACGTGGCGGAAAAACTCGGCCTGCGCGCCGACGCCTACCTGCAAGATCTCGTCGGGCTAGGTTGCGGCGCCGCCATCCCCGCGCTCCGCTCCGTCGAGGCGCTGCTCGCCGTCCGCCCCGCCGCCACCGTGGCCTGCGTGGCGGTGGAGATCTGCTCGGCCGCCTTTTACCTCGACGACAATCCCGGCGTGCTCATCAGCGCCTGTCTTTTTGGCGACGGCGCCGCGGCCACGATTTGGCGCGCCACGCCGCCGCCCTCCGCGGCCGGGCCGGCCCTGCGCGCGGGCGGCTTCAACACCCTGCACCTTCCGGAAGCGCGCGATCACATCCGCTTCGAGCAGCGCTTCGGCAAGCTGCGCAACTTGCTCACCCCGGCCGTGCCCGCCCTCGCCGCCGAGGCGGTGGCGAGGCTCTTCGCCGAGGAGTCGCGGCGGGCGCCCGAGCCCGTGCGTATCCTCAGTCACCCGGGCGGACGCGACGTGCTCGACGCCATCGAGGCCGCCTTGCCCGCGCATCGTCTCGACGCCAGCCGCCACATCCTTCGCGAGTTTGGCAACATGAGCAGTCCATCGGTGCTCTTCGCGCTCGAGCACGCCTTGCGCGAGGACGCGCCGCGCCCGGGCAAGCCGTGGTGGTTGGTGAGCTTTGGCGCCGGATTCGCCGCCCACTCCTGCCGGGTGGAGGCGGTGGCGTAGCGCGTCCTACCAGGCCGCGGCCTCGCGCACGAAGGCGGCGCGGTCGGGGGCCTTGAAGAAGGCGGTGCCGGCCACGAAGGTGTCGGCTCCGGCCGCGCGGCATTCCGGGCCGGTCTTGGCGTCGACGCCGCCGTCCACTTCGAGGCGGAAACGCAGCTCGCGCTGGCGGCGCCAGGTGTCGAGCTGCACGAGCTTGGGCAGCATGTCGCGGCGGAAGGACTGGCCGCCGAAGCCGGGCTGCACGGTCATGACCAGCAGCAGGTCGATCTCGGCGAGGAAGGGCTCGGCCAATTCGGCGGGCGAACCGGGGTTGAGCACGAGGCCGGTCTGGCAGCCGAGCTCGCGCACGCGGGCGAGCAGGGCGCGGTGGTCGATGGCGGGCTCGAGGTGGAAGCTGATGAGGTTGGCCCCGGCCTTGGCGAAGGGCTCCACGAAGTCCTGCGGGTTGTCCAACATCAGGTGGACGTCGAAGAAGAGCCCGGGCTGTTCGCGGCGCAGCTCCGCCACCATCTGCGGACCGAAGGTGAGGTTGGGCACGAAGTGGCCGTCCATGATGTCGAGGTGCAGCCAGGGGGCGCCGGCGGCGGCGACCTGCGCGGCGCTCTCGGCCAGGCGGATGTGTTGGCCGGCGAGGATCGAGGGGGCGAGAAGGGAGGAGTGGACGGGTGCGGGCACGATGCCACCGACCGTGAAGAAGGCCCCCGCGCCAGCGCAAGGCTAGGCGGCGCCGGCGACGCGACATCCGCGACGCGGCCGCCCGGAAAGTGTAAGCCATTGGGTGACACTTTTCCGGCGGGCCCCTCCGCCTTTGAGGCTGGCGAGGGTCGGGCGGATGGGTTTGGGTGTCGGGTTTCCTCTTTCGAATGAGCCTGCCCGAAAAACGCCAAGCCCTGCTCGACGATCTGATCACCCTGCCCGACGCGGAGGAGCGCTTCGTCTATCTGCTCGACAAGGCGAAGAAATGGAAGCCGCTCGACGCCGCGCTCAAGACCGACGCGCGCCTGCTGCCGGGCTGCGTCTCGCGACTCTGGTTGTATCCGGAATTTCGTGACGGTCGCTGCTGGTTCCACATGGACGCCGACGCCATGATCTCCAAGGGCATCGCCGCCGTGCTCTGCGGTTTCTACTCCGGCGAGACCCCGGGCGACATCCTGGCGGTGGAGCCGGATTTTCTGGCCGAGGCCGGTCTCACCCAAGTGCTCTCGGCCAACCGCAGCAACGCCCTCACCAACCTGCGCAAGCGCATCAAGGCCTACGCCGAGGCCTGCCTCGCGGGCGAGGTGAGCGCGGGCTAGGCTGGCACCCCGCTGCTCAGCCTCCGACCGGGGGCTGGCCTAGATCGTGCGGCGTTCGGGCAACCGGATCGTCGCGCGCGTGAGCCGGTGCTGCACCGGGCGGCGTTGCTCCGGGGTGAGCGGCGGCAAGTCGGGCAAGTCCGCCGCGCGCGCGTCGCCGAGCAGGCGTGAGGCCACGGCACGTGCGGCGTCCCAACGTTCGCGCAAGGGCGCGGTGGCGAAGGGCAGGCCTTCGGCCAAGGGCTCGGCGGCGGCGAGGCTGCGCAAAAAGCTGCGCCACTCGGTGAGCAGGCGGTCGATGTCGCCGCGGCCGGCGGCGGCGTGTTCGTCGGCGAGCGTGTGGGCGAGCGCGCCGCGCGAGGCGTGACCCTCGACGAGGGCCTGCACGATCTCGCTCGCGCCGTAGCCGTAGGCGGGCGGCAGTCCCTCCTCGAGGTAGCCGCCGACGCTGAGGCGCCGGTAGGTTTTTTCGCAGGCGAAGGCGAGGCGGCCGAGGCGGCGCGGGTTGGTGCCGGCGAAGCGGTCGCCGGCGAAGAGATTGGCGCAGTCGAACAGGAGCTGGTCGACCGGGTAGCGGCGGTCCTCGAGGCCGGCGGCCAGCGCCAGGCCCTCGGGACCGAGAAACACGGCGACGATGGCGCCGCGCGCGGTGAGGCGGAGGCGTTTGTCGAGGATGCCGGCGCGTTGCCATTCCCAGAGCGGGGTGGGCTCGGGCGAGAGGGACAGGCACTCGGCGCGGTGCGCGCAGCCGCGGCAGCCGGGGAAGGGCTCGCGGCGGCGGCGCACCAGGCGGGCGCGGCCCGTATCGGTGAGGAGACCACAGGGCAGGGTCTCGTCGGGCGGGAGGGCGGAGGTGGCCTCGGCGCCGAGGCGCAGCGGCTGCTCGGTGAAGAAGCGCGCGGCGGCGTCGCGCGCGAGCGAGAGAGCCGATTCGCCGGGGGCGAGGCGGCGGAGGAGCGCGGCCCAGGGCAGGGGCGCGGCGCGTTTGAGGCGGAGCGGGGCGGCGCGGCGCAGGCGCGGGGTGCGGCCGGAGACGAGCACGTAGCCGGTCTCGTCGAGGCCGCGTCGGCCGGCGCGCCCGATCATCTGGAGCAGCTCGTGCGGGGCGATGTCGCGCTCGAGGGCGCCGACGCGGTAGCTCGCGGCGGTGAGCATGACCGAGCGCAGGGAGAAGTTGATCCCGGCGGCGAGGCCGAGGGTGGCGACGACGGCGCGCAGTTGCCCGGCCTTGGCCAGCGGCTCAACGAGGCCGGCGCGCTGGGCGTAGGAGAGCCCGCTGTGGTGGTGGGCGACGCGGCGCTGGAGGAGGCGGGCGAGGGCGGGGCCGGCCATCGATTCCTGCTCGGGCGTGAGCGGGAGCGGATCGGCGAGCGGGAGTTCGCGGGCGAGCTGGCGGGCGAGGCGCTCGGCGTCGGCCCGGTGGGGGGCGAAGACGAGCACCGGCGCGAGGCCTTCGCGCAGGGCGCCGGCGACGCGCCGCGCCCAGAAGCTGCCGATCTCGGAGGGCAGGCCGCGGGCGAGGTCGTCGATCTCGACCTCCTCGAGCGGCACGGGGCGGATCGCGGTGCGCACCACCTCGACGCGGCGGCCGAGGCGGGCGAGCCAGGCGGCGACGTCCTCGGGATTGGCGACCGAGCCGGAGAGCAGGAGCAGTTGCACCGAGGGGGGCAGGGTGGCGACGACGCCCTCGTAGTGGTTGCCGCGGGCGGGATCGGCCAGCCACTGGTATTCGTCGATCACGAGGAGGTCCGGCAGGCGCTCGCCCGCGGCGCGAGGGCCCGGTGCCGACGCCGGGGCGGGAGCAGACGCCGCGGCGTCGGGCGAATTGTCACCAATCTGGTGACAGTTTTCGGAGGGCGTTTCCGAGGGGGGAGGGAGGGAATTGTCACCCAATGGGTGACAAAAGGCGGGGGCGGGGAGGGCGCGGAGGAAGGCTCCTTGGGCGGCTTCGAGGGTGGCGACGACGATCGGGGCGTGGGGGGCGACGGAGAGGTCGCCGGTGGTGATGCCGACGCGCCAGCCGCGGGCGCGCCACTCGGCGTATTTGTCGTTGGCAAGGGCGCGGGTGGGGACGGTGAAGATCGCGCGGCGGGCGAAGTTGCCCTGCTCGACGAAGCGCTCGAAGACGTGGGTTTTGCCGGCGCCGGTGGGGGCGTCGACGATGACGTCGTGGCCGGCCAGAAGGGCGTGCACGGCGTCGCGTTGCCACCGGTCGGGCAGCATGAGCGATTGCAGGCCTTGGAAGTCGCCGAGCCGCATGGGGCCGCGCACGGTAGGGCGCGCACCCCGCGGGTCAAACGGCGGGGGCGGGTGGCGACGGGCTCGCGGGCGCGGCGGGCTTGAGCGCGAGCGGGAGGAGGAGGGCGAGGCCGGCGGCGAAGAAGGCGGTGTTGGCCAGGATGGCGGGGCGGTAGCCGGAGTGCGTTACGATCCAGCCGAAGACGAGCGGACCGATGACGGCGGCGACTTTGGAGAAAAGGCCCCAGTAGCCGAAGAACTCGCCCTGGCGGCCGTCGGGCGTGAGGGTGGAGACGACCGCGCGGCCGGCGGATTGCAGGCCGCCCATGCCGATGCCGGCGAGCACGCCGATGCCGTAGAACTCGAGCTTGGTCGTGGCGAAGCTGGCCCAGACACAGGTGGCGATCCAGACCCAGAGCGAGCCGAGGAGGGCGGTCTTGGAGCCGACTTGATCTTGCAGGAAGCCGAAGGCAAAAGCGCCCGCCACGCCGGCGAATTGGAGCACGATGAAGAGGGCGATGACTTCCTCCTGCGTCATGCCGATGACGTTGACCGCGTAGAGCGCGGCGAAGGCCACAACGGCGGTGAGGCCGGAGAGGTAGACCGTCATGGCGAGGAAGAAACGGGAGAGGGTGCGGTGCTGAGGGAGGTCGCGGCGCAGTTGGGCCAGTTGGGAGAGGGCGAGGGCGGTGTAGGTGACGCCGGGGGGCTTGGGGCGGGGCAGGGCGCGCTCGCGCAGGAGGAAGAGGGTGGGCAGGCAGGCGACCACGAAGAAGATACCCGTCATGAGGAAGGTCCAGTGGGCGCGGCCTTCGCCGGAACGTAGGATGACGAGGGCGAGCACGAGGCTGAGCAGGCCGCCGATGTAACCAAAGCTCCAGCCGTAGCCGGAGATGCGACCGGCGGTCTCCGGGGTGCTCAGCTCGGGCAGGAAGGCGCCGCAGATGTTTTCGCCGAGGGAGAAGGCGATGTTGGCGATGAACACGATGGCAAGCGCGAGCCAGACCTCGCCGGGCCCGACGAAGAAGAGGGCCGCGGTGCCGAGGGCGCAGATGCCGGCCGTGCGCATCAGGTGGACTTTTTTGCGAGCGGTGACGTCGCCGATGGCGCCGATGAGCGGTGAGAGCACGAGGACGACGAGCTGGGAGAGCCCGAGGGTGGTGCCCCACCAGCCCTCGGCGCGGGTGTCGCCGCCGGCCACCACGGACTGGAAGTAGACCGAGTAGACGACGGTGATGATGATCGTGGTGAAGGCGGAGTTGGCGAAGTCGAAGCAGCACCAGCCGAAGATCTCGCGGCGGCGCACGGGGGAGAAGACGCCGGCGGGAGCGGCGGGAGCGGGGGAGGAGGCGGCGGCTTCGCTCATGTGGCGCGAGCGCAACGACCTGGCACCAGGCTGGCAAATGTTCTGTGCGGGCGGCGGCCCGGGGCGGAGCGGCGGCGAGCGTCCGGGAGGTGGGCGCGTGGGCGTCGGGTTTTCCGAATCCGGTTCCTCAAAATCGCCCTTGATTCGCGGGCCCCGGCCGCCCAAGTTCCGCCCTCCCCGACAGCCGGACGCCTAGCTCAGTTGGTTAGAGCACATCCTTCACACGGATGGGGTCACAGGTTCGAGTCCTGTGGCGTCCACCATCGCTCGATACCGCCAAAAAGCGGAGAGCTTTAGATTCGGTCGGGCTCCGATCCTGGCGCCGTATCGAGGGTATCAATACGAGGACGCGGGAAGCGACGCCGGCGGCAGCCTGACGCATGGCGCGCCGCGAGCCGGCCCGGGAGGAGCTCCCGCCTGCCTTTTCCGGCGCAAGGCCATCAAGGTTCCTAATTGTGAAAAAAGTATGATTGCAGCCGGCATCTGGGGTCTTCACCCTGGTTCAAGCGCAACGGATCATGAACCAATACCTCGTGTTGCTCTTGGACGGGTTGCTCTACGTGGCTGCGTGCGGCTTGTTGGTGGTGTTGACCGCGCTGTGTGTGCGTCTGTTCTACCGAGGGCATCTGCGGGCGTCCTGGATGACGGCGGTGGTGGCGTTGATCCTGATCGCGACCGCGAAAAGCGTGGTCGATTCGCAGGTGGGAACCTGGCTGCCCGAACTGGATCCGTATCCGCAGATGGCCCTCGGTGCTTTGGCGACTTTTTTGGCGGCGGGCGTCGTGGTGTATTGGCGCTACACCTGCTCGATCACGAGCGCGATGGCGACCGGCTTGATCGTGGTGCTGGCCATGAATGGTCTCTCGATGGGCTTGCCGCGGATCTCGGAGCGTTTGCTGCCACCGGGGCCCCGGATGGCGGAATACATCGACTCCGCCTACACCCGGACGCGGCAGGCGCGAGAGGCCACCCGGGACTTCAAAACCGTCAACGAGAGCGCGCGAACCATGCTGGCGGCGTCGCTTCACACCTTGGCCGACCTGAGTTCGAAGGCCGAGTTCGAGGCCTTGAAGGCCAACTTCCGCGGGGGCGTGAAGTTTTGGGCCGAGCGCAAGGCGGAGTGGGATGCGATGACGCCGGAGGAGCGCGAGGCGAACCGACGGGCGATGGCCGAGTTCATGGCCGAACAGGGGATCGCGGCCGACCGGCACTCGCTCGCCGCCCTCAGGAACGCCAGTGGCGATGACGTGCAGAACCTGGTGGCGTTTATGCGGGAGATGCGGACGGAGTTGCCCGCCGCCCCGGCCACGGCCGTGGCGCCCCGGCCCGCGGCGGAGTCGTTGCAGATTCTTCTGCGCAACATCCGCGGACACAGCTTCACCGCGGAGGATCACGAGACGATGGCGACCTTCGCGCGAATTTTCGTCGAACAAGGCCTGGATGCCGCCGTCGCGCAGACCCGCACGGAGTTGGTCACGCAACAGGTGAACCCGGAATGGGCGGGCACTTTCCTGGCCGCGATGCTCGAGGCCAAGAGCGGCCTGCCGATCACGGTGATTCTCGCCGAAACCGGGGACCTCGCAGGGCTCCCCGAGGTGGCGGGCGGCCAAGGGGCACCGGCCCAGACGGCGCCTCCCGTGGCACCAGTCGTGCGGACCGTGTCGCTGCCGACCAAGTTCGGATACGTGCGGGTGCCGCGCGGGTTCAAGGAGGTCGATGAGATCACGGCCGCGGCGAACACGATGCCCGTGACCGGGTTTCTGGTGGGTGGAGACCGCGTGCGGGTGGCGATGGGCGGGCGCTCACTTGGCATCGGTGAGGTTTACACCGTGACGCGAGGGGCGCGCACCTTCGCCTTTCGCATGGAGGAAGTCGCGGACGGCCTGCTCCATGTCTCCGGGGTTGGGATCGACTAGCGTGATTCGTCCCGGCTTCTCCGCCGGGGCAGGGAGGGCCTGCCAATCTCCGCCGTCGCCGCGTTATCCCGCGCGCGTTGTCGGCGCCCTTGCAGGGCTCGATCCGCGCGGCGTTTCGAGTGGAACTTTGGCGTTGGATTCCAATTGGTTGGACTAGTTCTTCCTTCCCCGCAGGGACTTGGCTCAGTAACGCTTCGGCCGATGAAAACGCTTCTCCTTTCCATCGCCTGTCTGTTTTCCGCGCTCAGCGCAGTCGCCAATGCCGTCCCCGGTTCCTTCTCGCCGGTGAGCATCGCGTTGACGGTCACGTTTACGAGACCTCCCACTTCCACCCTGCTGCAAAACGGCAACACCCGGTTCACCGTGACGCAGGGACGATACACGGTGAACAACGCCGCGATTTTTGCCGAGGCCACGCGGCGCGGGCTTCTCGACACGAGCGACTATCGGCTGTGGCGCCTGGTGGCTGTGTTCGATCAAGAGGGGAGTTTCATCGGATTTTTCGCGCACAACGCGACCGAGAATCGGGCCGTAAATCTTTCCGAGATCATCTCGCCCGACCCGCAACAAGGCTCGCGCACAGAAGCGAGCCGGTGGGTCCGCTCGGCGAATGACGAACTTCTTTCGGGTTCCAGCGCCTACACGGACGCGGTCCCGCTTTATCTCGGCCTGAACGAGACGGTTTTCACGGGGCTGGCGATCATCCGCAGCCGCGAAAGTGTCCGCCCGGCGTCCGGCGGCGGTGTGCAATGGGTGCCCGGTGCGGCGACGGGCTCGTTCAACGGCTACACGAGCGACGGAGGCCAGGTGTTTGTGGGCTCGATCCGCGCGGCGCCGGCCGTGCAAGTCGCCGACCTGCGCGCGGTGTTCCTCCCCCAAGACTGAGCGGGGTCCATTCAGCCTCGGCTGTGATACGCTTGGCCGGGATCATTCCGGCCGGCCGGAAGTCGACGCGGGCCTTTTTCGCGAGCCCGCGTGCTTTGGGGCCGGTCAGTGGCTGGTGGAGGCTTTGGTTTGGGTTTTCAGGTGGCGGAAAAAGTCGGTCCGCATCCCGGCGACGTCGATCGCGCTGTAGATTTTGATTTCGCGCACGGTGTTTTCCGGCGGGGTGCGAACCGTCGTGAGGCTGGCGAGTTCGGGGCGGAGCAGGGCTTGCACGAGGGCGAGATCCCAGAGCACGCGGGTGCGGTCCTGCGGGTTGGTTTCGAGCCAGCGGTCTTTCAGCATCTTTTCGGCCGGCACGTCGTCGCTCAGCGCGCGGAGGGTTTCCTCCTGCCGGTAGATGTAGGGGCGCGCGGTGGAGATCGGCATGATCGCCAGCTCGAGCGTCGGGTGGTCGAGGAGGAGATCGAAGCCGTTGAGGTCGTTGCGGACGTTGAACTCGTTTTTGTTCCAGGCGCCGGTGGCGGGATTGTAGTCGGCGGCGAGGAGGTGGATGGAGAGGCGGTCGGCGATGCTGGGATCGAGGGCGAGGGCGGAGGCCAGGTTGGTCACGGCGCCGAGGCCGAGCACGAGCAGCTTCGCGTCGGCGGGCTGGGCGTGGGCGGCGGCGATGAGCGCGCGCACGGCGGGGCAGTCGCGGGGCTGGCGGCCGCCCCAGGCGCGGCCCATCTGGCGATCGGCGCCGCGGGGGTGGGGGAGATCGGAGCGGCCCATCGCGGCGAGCAGGGCTTCGTTGAGCGCTTGGGAGAGGCCGACGGTGTCGATGCCGGCGGTCGGGTATTGGTTCCAGCGTTCGAAGACGAGGAGGTCGGGATTGTTGAAGTGGACGGAGCTGAGGCCGGCGATCGAGAGGCTGGGCTCCACGAGGACGCGGTAGAGCGCGTAGAGGTCGTCCATCTCGTTGCCGGTGTCGGCGTCGAGCCAGAGAGCGGGGAGGCGTGCGGGCATGGGGGGAGCGGAAAAATCCTGGCGTGCGGTGGGTGGGGCGCGGCCCCGCTTTGACGGCGGACCTTCGCGCGAAGTTTTGTCACCAGTCCTGGTGACGCCAGACCGACCTTGGCGGCTGGGGGGAAGCGATGTTCCCCTGGGAGCCCGCCATCGAAGTGATTTGAGTAAATTCGGTCAGAGAATGGCCGCAAAAAGGAGCAAGAGGCGCGAAGAACAGGCAAACTTCGATGACGGGGCACTAGTTTGCCGCGGTCGCGGCGGCGCTCACGGCGGAGGGCGCGGGCGGCGCGGAGGGTGGAGGCGCGGCGCCCGAATCGACGCCGTCCACTTGGAGGAGGCCCAGGCTGGCGAGCGAGGCTCGGAAAGCGTCGTCGATACGGGCGCGCCCGCCGCAGCTGCCGCGCACGAGCAAGCGGGGCATGATGTTGCCGGGCGATTGGGCGACCGAGCCTTTGCCGAGGGCGAGAGCATTGTTGAGCAGCCACTCGCTGATGTCGTCGAAGTTCTGCGGGATCGTGCTGAGCGGAGGGTCGCTAAAGGCGCTGGCCTCGGTGTCGTTGAAGCCGGCGATGCGAAAATCGTGAGGGGCGCTTAGGCCGCGCTTGTGCATCGCGGTCATGAAGCGAAGCGCGTGCTCGTCGTCATAGCTGATGATCGCGAGTCCGCGGCCGAGGCGTGCCCAGCGCTCCGCGAGTTGATCCATCGCCGCGGCTCCGGGGCGCACCAGGCCGCAGTGGCTGGCCGCGCCGTCCCGCGAGACGCGGCAGATGTAGGCGCTGAGCGCTTTTTGCAGGATGGTATCCGAAGGGCTGTCGGGCCCGAGGAAGGCGATGTGTTCGGCGCCCAGGCCTTGGAAGTAGGCGTGGAGCAGGTTGGTCGCCCGCTGGGTGCCGCCGCCAAAGCGGGCGGGGTCGACGAAGCAGTGCCGC
Organism: Verrucomicrobiota bacterium; assembly: GCA_030604905.1. Classification (GTDB taxonomy): domain Bacteria; phylum Verrucomicrobiota; class Verrucomicrobiia; order Opitutales; family Opitutaceae; genus IMCC26134_A. Next base: position 50,213 of record JAUVVA010000005.1, read on the forward strand.
TCCAGACCGGGGATCGCCATCGGCAGGCTCGGGGGCAGGGGGCTGCGGGCCACGAACTCGCGGACCTCGTTGATCGAGGAGGAGGGAAACCACGGGAGCACGAGCGCGACGCAGCCTTCCGCGACCAGTTGCTTGGCTTGGCCGAGGGCCTCTGCGCCGAAATCGGAGATCCAACAGGAGCGCAGATCCAGTTCCTTGCGCCACCGCTTGCAGCACGCGATAGGCATAGGCGTCGCTGTTGCGGTAAACCAGGACGCCGACGCGGGGGATGGCGCCGCTCGGGGCTCCATCGACCGCCGGGGGGCGGTGGCGAGCCACGAAGGTCCCGCTGCCGATGCGCCGAACGACGGTGCCGTCTTCGACGAGGGATTTCAGCGCGCGGCGCACGGTGAGAAAATTGCAGCCGAACGAGGAGGCGAGGTTGCGCTCCGCCGGAAGGCGCGCACCGAGCGGCAGGTTTTGGGACAGCTGGCGGATGCTACGCTCGACTTGCTGGTGTTTAAAGGGAGGGGCTTCCACGGAAAGTGCCGACTTGGCGAGGTCGTTCCCGGCGAGACAGGGGGAACTCCCGGTAGATAGCAAATCAATTATAGCGGTTTGCTATGTTTGGTCCGGGCCGCGGCCTGACTAGTTTCTTAAATTGCTTTTTAAGAGGTGGTAACGATGTTAAAGAATGGCTTTTTGTGCTCTGCTTGCTTCTACGCAAAATAAAGTGCTTGCATAGCGATGTGAGCGGGGCATGGTGCGGCCTACCGGTCCGCTGTTCGTCAACCCCAACCCCCCCCCCCCCCTCCTTAGTCTGCCATGCGTGCCAACCCCGTCTCCTTGCCCCCCCGTGTAAGGCGCCCTGCTTCGGTGCTCCCTTCGCGGTGCGGTGGATTCACGTTGATCGAGCTTCTCACGGTGATCGCGATCATCGGGATTCTCGCGGCTATTTTGATCCCTGTAGTTGGTCGGGTGCGGCAGGCGGCCAGTTCGGCGCAGTGCGCCGCGCAGATGCGCGAGATCGGCCGAGCGATCTACCTCTATACCGAGGACAATCGCGAGCGCCTGCCGACCTCGCCGGTGCACAACTCGCTCCATTCGCGCCAAGGCCCTTGGTTCAATCGCGAGGAGCGTCGCCTCCAGTTTTTCCTTGGTCGCTACCTGAATTCTCCCCGGGCCACCACCTGGAGCACCAATTCGGCCGAGATGGATTTTGATCCCAACTTTGCGTGGCCCGCCTTTCTCTCCGCCGCTCCCGTGGGCGCGCCCAGCGTTGTGCTCAACACGTCTGTTCGTCTGCGCAATGGCAGCACCGGCTCGCCATGGGTTGGTCCGAGTTCCGGGGCTCCCTATTTGGGAAGACGCTTCGCCGACATCGAGGATCGGAGCACTCAGATGGTGTTCATTGAGGTGGATCAGAAGAATTCCACCTCCACCAACGGCCCGCTCAACCCCGTCCACGGCTCCGTCCGCAACGCCCTCTTCTTCGACTGGCACGTCGGGAAGGTGCCCGTGAATTGAGCCCCTCCCCGCCGCCCGACGCTGTTTTCTGTATCCACTCCATAACTACACACCCCACGTCATGTCCCTCCGTCATACTTCCTGCGCCCGCCAAGTCTCCGTTCTCGCCGCCACCTGCGCGCTCTTTGCCGTCTCCGGCCACGCCGCCACGCTGTATTGGGACGGTGAGACCAATCTCGACTGGAACACGGCATCCAATTGGTCAACGGCCTCCAACGCGACCACCCCAAATCCGACCACGGCTCCCACCGCAGCCGACGACGTCGTGTTCAACATTACCGGGCTGAACGTCGGTCCGCAGGTGACAACGGCTCAAAACATCGCGGCGAATTCGCTCACCTTCAACGGGAACGGTGGCCTCGCCTACCGTATATCCTCCAATAGTGGCACCTCCCGCCAATTTTTGCTCGGAGCAGGTGGCGTCACCGTCAATTCCGGCTCCGGCCAGGTCAATTTGGGCAATACCTCCGCCACGGTGCGCTTCGGCATCACTGCGAGCCAGACTTGGACCAACCATTCCACCAGCAATATCGTGCTCCAGAACTCGGGTGGGGCCGCCAACACTGGCACGGATGCCGTAACGCTCACGGTGAGCAACACCAGCTCCGGACAGACAACCTTTAACAACGCGCTTCAAAACGGCACCGAGGGACGCGTGCTCACGCTCGTCGTCAACTCCAGCGGCAGCGGCGCCACCAACCTTAGCAACACGGCCAACCACACATTCAGCGGCGGCACCGTCGTCGAACGAGGTCTTCTGATCTCCAACTCGCAGGTTATAGGATTGGGCGGCGTCAATCTCTCCGCGACCGCTTCGCACACCGCAACCCTCCGCATCCATTCCGTTAACGCTGTCGCCAACAACTTTACCTCTTCCGGTGCAGCCACCGGCACCAACGTCCTCGAGTTCACGCAGACCAGCGGCACGCTCGACGGCAACATCACCCTCAACCGGAACCTCAACGTCGGTGTCCGCCTCACCGGCGCGACCGGGGTCGTCTTCAACGGCAACATCACCGGCACCGCCGATCTGATCAAAGGCCTTTACCAAAACGGCAACAGCGGCCTGCTCACCATCGCCGGACATGCCACCCACTCCGGCGACACCGTTATCAACAACGGCGCCTTCACCCTCGCGGATTCCGGCTCGTTCACCTTCTACATCGGCGCCAATGGCGTGAACAACCGCATCACTGGCACCACGGCCAGCTTGGCCACGTTCGACGGCACCTTCAACTTCGACTTCACCAACGCCTCGCTCGTCGACGGCAACAGTTGGAGCATCGTCTCCTTGTCCAATCGCTCTTTTGGCAGCGGCTTCGAAGTTGCTGGTTTCAACAAGGCAGGAGACGGGCTCTGGACTCACGCCAATGGTTTCAGTTTCTCCGAATCCACGGGCCTCCTGACCTACAGCGTCATCCCCGAGCCCTCGGCCGTCGCCGCGTTGGCCGGTCTCGGCGTCCTGGGCTTTGCCGCCCTTCGCCGCCGCCGCGTCCGCGGTTGATGTTTTTTTCGCCTGCCTGCTCTCCCGTCATCTCAACCCCTCAGACTACGAAAAACCCGATGCTCTTCCCGAAAAACCTCCGCCCCTCCCGCCTCCTCGCCGCCCTCGTGCTTTGCCTCGGCGTGCTCGCCGGTCCCGCCCACGCGTCTTTGATCAAGAACCCGGACATGGAGGCCGACACCAACGGCGACGGCTGGCCCGACAACTGGCCCAAGCTCAAATCCGGCGGCACTTGGGAAAACGAAGCCGGCAACCACTTCATCCGGATGACCGCCACCGAGCCGAACAAGACCACCATGCTCTACATGGAGATCAACGTCCCCGCCGGCGTGAAGGAGCTCGAACTCTCCTGGCGCTGGCGCGTCTCCAACCTCGTCGTCGGCGCCCAGTCCTGGTTCGACGCCCGCATCATGATGGAGTGGATGGACGCCGGTCGCAGCAAGGTGAACCCCTCGCCCCGCGCTCCGAGCACCCGCAACAACACCGACGGCTGGGTGCAGCGCTCCATGCGCATCACCGTGCCCGAGGGCGCGCGCATTCTCAAGTTCATGCCCTCCCTCTTCCAGGTGCAGAGCGGCACGCTCGACATCGACGACGTCGTGCTCCGCCCCGTCACGCCCTGAGCGAATCTATTGGATAAACATCTCGGCCGCTCGGTGACCTCAAATCACCGAGCGGCTTTTTTTGTGCGCCCGCCTCGAGGGAAACCGCAGATGATACCAGCAGCTAAAAAGATTCAGACTTTACCACAGATTACACCGATGGACACAGATGGGCAAAGGCAGGACTTTAACCACTGATCACGCGGATGGCCGCAGATAATGACTGGTGAACGTCCTGCTTCTTATCTGTGATATCTGTGCCATCTGTGGTCAAATTCCAGGCTCCAAAACTCTAGTTCTTCACAGCCGTCGGTCGCCGTATTCGCGTCCGCGAAGACTCTGTTTCGGCGATGATCTTATCTGCGTTCTTTGCGCTATCTGCGGTCAACCATGACAGGACACTAGGCCAGCGGCTTACAGGCCGCGATCAGGTCCTCGACCGGGGCCGAGGCGACCGCGATCACCGTGTCGGCCGCGCCGTAGTAGAGGCGCGCCTCGCCGCTTTCCTCGACCACGAAGCCGCAGGGGAAAATCACGCTGCCGCGGAAACCATCCACCTCATAGTCGGCCTCGGGAGCGAGCAGGGGCTCGCGCATCAGCCCGATCACCCGCGAGGGATCCTCGAGATCCAGCAGCGCCAGGCCGGCGTAGTAGGTCTTGAACCAGCCGCCCGACTCCCAGCCGAGCAGGCGCTTTTCCGGATCCTTGCGCACGGCGTGGATCGGCGTCAGCCAGCCGGCGCGGGTGCGCACGGGCGGCGCCGCCGGGCCGATCTTGCTGTTCGCGTAGGGCAGGTCGCGCGGCGCGAGCACCGGGCGGCACTCGCCCCAGCGCGAGAGATCCTTGGAGCGGCTCAGCCACATCGGAAAATCCTCCGCGCCGCCGCGCAGATACATCGGGAAGGGGCGCTCGAGGCGGACGTAGTCGCCGCCGATCTTTTCGGGGAAGAGCACCATGTTGCGGTTTTCCGGCGCGGAGAGTCCGGTGAAACGGTAGTGCTCGAAATCCTCCGTGGTCGCCATCACGCCGCAGACGCCGTGGGCGGTATCCACCGCGAAGCAGAGGTGCGCGAGGCCGTCGATCACCGTGATGCGCGGGTCGTAGATGCGGCGCACGAAGTCACTGCCGAAGCGTTCCGGGTAGAGGTGGCGCATGCCCGCGCGGGCCTTCTCCTCGTCGAGCACGGGCTTGGAGCGCGCGCTCCACGTGATGCCGTCGCTGCTCTCGGCGAAGCCGAGGTTGGTGCCGTCGAAACGCGGGTCGCCCCAGCGGCCGTAGTCGTTGCGAAAGAGCATGACGTAGCGGCCGGCAAACTTGGCCACGCCGGCGTTGAACACCGTGGTGGCGGGAAAGGGCACGTCCGTGTGGCGCAGGACGGGATTGGCGGGATGGCGTTGAAGCATGGCGCGAGTGCGAAGGAGGGGAAAGTGGATCCGAGGACTCAGCGCCCGATCGGGCTGTGGTCGTTGGGCTCGCCGTGGGGGCGGCTCTCATCCCACGCGAGCACCTGGCCGGCGGAGGCGAGACGCTCGCGGAGGTCCGCGTAGGGGACGTCCTGCACCGCGATGCCATCGCGCAGCGCGAGCGCGGCGGCCGCGGCGGCGGATTGTGCGAGGACCATAAAGACCGGCTCCATGCGGATGCTGCCAAAGGCGATGTGGGTGGCGGAGAGGCAGACCGGCACGAGGAGATTGCGGACCTCGGCGCGGCGCGGGAGCAGCGCACGATAGGAGATGCCGTAGGGGCGGGGCAGGCGCGTCTGCACGTCGCCCTCGTTGCGCACGTGGCCCCGCTCGTCCACGAAGCGGCGGCAGTTGTGCGAATCCATCGTGTAGGCCGCGAGGCCGACCACGTCGTCGACGCTCTCGCGCGAGAGGCAGTGGTGCTCGGTCATGACGAGTTCGCCGAGGAGGCGGCGCGCCTCGCGCACGTAGAGCTGCGGCGGCCAGTGGCCGGTGTCGGTGAATTCGTCGCCGGCGAGGCCCCACTCCTCGACTTTCGCGCGCACGGCGGCGGGCACGGCGGGATCGGTGCGGTAGAACCACCAGAGCCCCTGCACGTAGTTCACGTGGGCCTGGAAAATGCGTTCGCGCTCCGCGTGGTCGGCCGTGGGCCAGGCGTGGTTTTCGCCGATGAAATCGCTGGAAACGGCGCCGTGGTTGTTGGTGTCGGTTTTCTCGCCGCGGATGGGGTCGAATTTCCAAAACATCTGGTCCCAGCCGGCCGCGAGGTAGCGGGCGAGCAGCTCGTAGCGGGCGCGGTCGTAGTGGGCGGGCTTGGGAAAGGGCACGCGGATATCGGCCCGCCGGGTCATGCAGAGGCGGAAGTTGTAGGCCTGCACGCGGTGGTCGCCGGCGCCGACGACCGGGCGACCCGGCTCGATGCCGGGCAGCAGCCCGCTGGCGGGATCGCCGGGCACGACGTAGGGATCGACGGGAAAATTGAACTGGTGTTTCTCGCCGACGAATTGGCCGTTGAGCGTTTCACCGTAGGCGGCGTTGGCCTCGCGCCCGACGCTGAAGGACGCCCCGGCGGCGGCGAGCAGATCGCCCTCGTAGCTGGCGTCGATAAACTGCGCGGCGCGGACGCGGGCTCCGTGGACGAAGCGCAGCTCGACGATGCGCCCCTGCTCAACCCGCGCCGAGTCCAGGTAGTGGCCGTGGTGCGCGGTGACGCCAATCTCCGCCAGCCACGTCTTGAAAACGCTCGCGGCGACGCCGGGCTCGAAGCGCCACTCCGCCTCGACGCCGTAGTGGCGCCCGACGCGACGGTAAAACTCCAAGGCGATGCCGCCGACCGCGGCCTTGTTGCCGAAATCGGTGAAGCCGAGTCCGCTGGAGCTCAACCCGCCGACATGGTGGCCGGGGTTGACGAGGACGACTGCGAGGCCGTCGCGTCGCGCTTGCACGGCGGCGGCCACGCCGGCGGCGGTGGCTCCGTAGATGCAGAGATCGGCGGTGAGGACCGGGTGCTCGGGGCCAACGGGCGGGGCGGGTCGGAAATAGGAGGGCGAGGACATGTCGTGGGAAAGGCCGGCGGCTCAGCGGGTGGTTTCCAGCAGCGGCGCGACCTCGGTGAGCGCGACGTCCACGCGGTCGTGCACGGTGGTGGTGTAGCAGACGTAGCGATCGTGGAGGCAGAAGCAGGGGTGCGGGTGCAGGTGGATGATTTGCGTGAGCTCGCGCGCGAGCGGGCCGCGGTCCACGAGCGTGATCTCGCGCCCGCTGGCGACCTCGCGCAGGTGCACGCGGCAGTCGGCGGGATCGGGCAAGGCCATGGCGTCGGCGACGAGCAGGCGGCCGTCGCGCGAGGAGTGCGCGTGCGAGAGCGAGCCGGGCCAGACGAGGGTCTCCTCGCGGGTGGCGAGGCTGACTTTTTTCACGCCGACGCCGTAGTGGAGATACCATATGTGGCGGCCGTCGGCGTCCCACCACTCGTGGCCGGAGTGGGAGACGGGCTCGCGGAGCAGGGGCTCCAGTTCCTTGCCGGGACGCGCGAGCCAGATGCGGTGGTAGGGGAGGGTGCCGTCGAAGGCCTCGCCGCGGCGGAGGGCGTCGTCCCAGTATTCGTGGGCGATGATCTGCAGCTCGGGGTCGTTCGGGCAGCCGAGGGCGTGGTCGAGGTTTTTGCCGTCGGTGCGGCACCAGAGGCGAAACTCGCCGTCGGCGACGCTCATGTCGCCGATGATGGAGACGAAGACGCCGTCGGAGCGGAGGAGGCGGAGGTCGAGGTTGAAGCGGGATTTGTCGGGCGTGAAGGTGGGGTGCGTGGCGAGGGAGATGAGGCGCAGGCCGCGCACGAGCTCGGCGGGCACGGCGCCCACGCGCTCGGCGGCGTCGCCGGGGAGGGGGCCGCGTCGCCAGACCTCGTAGTTATTGCACCAATACGCCTGACCGGTGGCGTGGTCTATCCAGGCGCGCGAGCTGCCCAGCTGCGTCTCGGGGAAGACGCGCAGCTCGTCGGTCTCGAAGTCGACGAGAGCGAGGACGGGCACGGCGTGGCGGCCGCCGGGCGGGGGGAAGGCGGCGTGAAACCAGAGGTGGCGGCCGTCGTCGGTCCATGCCGGATGGGTGTAGTAGAAGCTCTGCTGCACCGGGGCGATCCGGGTGGTGAGGATGTGCGAGACGGCACCGTTGGCAGGGTTCGTCCAGGCGCTGAAGTGACGGGAGGTCGCGGGGGTGCGGAGGGCCATGGCGGGCGATTACAGCGAATCGGTGTAGGTGAGCCAGACGTGGGTGGGCGGAGGCGGGCCGCTCATGTCGTTCAGTTCCTCGGCGGTGTAGAAGTGGCGCATCCCGGAGGGCGAGTGGAAGAAGAGCGCGGTCACCCGCTGGCGAGGTCTGATGACGAGGATCGTGTCGCTGATGAATTGCCACCCTTCCGGGGATTGCGCGGCGACGCGTGCGATCACGCGGTGGCGGGCGTCGGTCGTCGGGCGATGCAGTCGCGTGGCGCCGCGTTCCACGGTGATCGTCTCGGTGCCCAGCTGCGCGGCCATGGTGGCGTGTCCACGGTGAATGATGCGCAGCGAGCCCTCGGGGAAGGCGCTCGGGTCGTTGTTGATGAATTCGATGTCGAGGCCGGAGGGCAGGGTGCTTCCGGGGGCCGGCGGCCGGGGCGTGATGATCGCCAGTGCGGCGCTTGCGCCGGTCGGCGGGGAGATGCTGCCGATTTTCACCGGATCCAGGAGACCGGTGACAGGATCGGGCCGGAGCGGCTTTTTGTAGATGTCGAAGGGGCCGCGGTCGGGTGGCGAGAAGGGGGAGCTGATGGCGTAGGGCGACGAGCTGATGACGTGAAGGTCGCGGCCGACCTTGAGCGAGTAGGCGCCGGGGCTCTCGTCGATGAAGAGGAAGCGGAGCTGGGCCGGGGGCTTCGGCGGGTTTTGCGCGAGGGCCTTCGCGGGAGCGGCAAGGAGCGCGAGCGTGATCGCGATAACCGCGCCCAGGGTTCGGGCAAGGAGGCGGAGCGGGAGCGGTATTTTCATAGATCCTCGGGGCCGAGCCAACGGAAGCTGACGACGACGTAGCGTCGGCCGAAATGGATGTTGGAGGCGTCGGTGGGAACGTCTTCGGGGTTGTCGCCGGTGGAGCCGGATCTGGGGCGCACGTAATCGGGCAGGCGTTGCACCACGGCCTCGCACCAGGCGCGGGCCTCCACGGCTCCGGTGGCCGGGTTGGTCGCATCGCCGTAGGTGCGGATCGTGAAGGTGTCGGACCGCGCGCTGAGGCTGTCGCCGATCGTGGACAAGACGTCGCCTTGGAGGAGGTAGCCGGGGAAGCCGCTGATGACATTGGGCATGCGGTAGGCGACCTCGGCGAGGACGGGGCCGGTGCCGCCCACGCCGGAGGGGCGGTTGGCGGTGGCGGTGGATACCGAGTTGAACGGGGCGGGCACGACGGCGGGGCGGTTGATCACCTTGTCGAGCGCGGACTGGAGGGCGCCGGAGAGGCCGAGGTCGAGCGGATCGTCGGCGAGGGGGAAGAGGGCGTGCGCGGAGCTGCGCGGCGGGGTGGGCGGCAGGCGTCGATTGACGAACTGCGAGAGCGAGAGAAAGGGGCCGCGCTTGCGCACGTGGAGCACCATCTCCCGGGCGAGCTGGTCGATCTCTCCGGGGCTGAGATCGCGGAAGCCGGTCCAGGCGTTTTCGGTGTTGCCGGCGCTGGCGCCGGCGGAGCCGCCGCTGCGGTCGAGGGTGCGGGCGAAGGGCGCGGAGGGCGCGGTTTCGGTGCCGGTGGGCACGCCCTTGAGCGCGGAGAGCACGGTGCGCCACGCATCGACGGAGGTGGAGTTGATGTTGAAGGCGCCCTCGACCAGCAGGTTTTTGGCGGGTTCGTAAACCCCGCGGAAAGCGGTCTCGTCGTCGAGGGGCACCAGCGTCGGATCGCGGAAGGGACGATAGCGGGCGTTGACGAGTTTTTGCGTCGCGAAGTCGAAGGATCCGGAGGCGGGGAAGGACGAGAAGTGGAAGCGGTCCCAGAGGATTTCGTTGAGCAGGTAGGAGCCGTCGTAGTGGTAGCCAAAGTGGCCCTTGGAAATGAAGACGCGGTCGCGGTCGACCCGGGGATTGGGGTAGGAATTTCCGATCGGGTAGTTGACCTGCCAGGCGTGGACGGTGGTGGCGTTGCCGTGGTTGGACGTGCCGGTGATTCCGGTGAGATGGCCGATGGTGTTGAAGTGCTGGAGCTGACCGAGGGAGTTGAGTTCGCGACCGGGGGCGGGGACGTCGTAGAGGACGTTGACGAAGCCGACGTCGCCGAGCAGCTCGGGCGCGGCGGTGTCGAGGAAGAGGCCGACGCCGGTGTTGCGCAGGCCCCAGCGGACTTGGTTGGTGCTGCCGGGGCGGCGGACGAAGTGCGCGAGGAGGTAGGGGTTGGGCGTGGAGTCGGTGCCGCCGGTGGCTCCGTCTTTCATGAAGGCGCGGGCCCATTGCAGGGGGTGCTGGTTGTCGGAGAGGAAGCCCATGGGGCGGATGACATGGGTGCGGTAATTGACCTGCGAGAAAGTCGCCTGCTGCACGCCGGAGGTGGCGCCGTCGATCAGGGCGAAGAAGGCGCCTCCGCCCTGCCGCAGGCCGTCGGAGATGGGGTAGACGAGGAATCCGGCTCCGGGATTCTCCACGGTCGATTCGGTGCTGGGTCGACGGCTGCCGACGCGGGCGATCTGGTTGGCGGTGACGGGGTCGCCAAGGTAGAGGTGGGCCACCATGCTGCTGCCGGCCGTGTAGAGCGCGGCGCGGGTCTTGTCCGCCGGGATGCGCTGTCCGGTGTCGAAGGAGAGACTCGTGGAGGGATCGTAGTCGTCGATCAGGATCGCCTCCACGCCGGCCTGCGCGGCCGCTCCTGCCGGGATGGCGACGTCAGTATCCAGCGAGAAGATACGAGCTTCGCCCGGGGCGAGGCCCTCGGTGTTGCGGAGCAGCAGGCGAATGGCGCCGGTGTAGCCGTTGCCGAGGTCGGTGTAGGAGGCGGGCGGGGTGAAGAGGGCGAGGTCGGGCGGGGAGCTTTCGTCGGTCCAATCGCCAAAGCGCAGGCTGGGGGAGAAATCGGTGAACCGAAGCCGGTAGTCGGCGGGGGCGATGGGCACGTTGTAGGGATTGGCCAATACAACCATGGGCAGGATGTCCACGCGAACGGTTCCGCTGCGGTTCACCCCGTCGGCGTCGGCCGCGGCGGGACCGATGCGCAGCCGGTAAAAGAGTTTTCCTTGGACGAGCATGGGATGGAGCCCGTGCTGGGTGGCGGTGGAGAGGCGCGGGGCGAGCGCGGCGCCGGTGCCGAGGCGGTGGTAGGACCAGAGCTGCTCCCAGGTGGCCGAGTAGGTGAAGATGTCGGCGTAGGAGGTGCTTCCGCTGAGGATGTTTGGGTAGGCGGCCGCATAAGGGGAGGAGGCGGCGGAGATAAGCGGGTTGTGGGAGGCGGCGGGGGCGGGCGAGAAGCCCGCGCCGTTGAGCGCGGCGCGAAAGTCGCCGAGAGTGGGGCGGCCGAGGATGTGGGTGAGATCGCGCTTGAGCCCGCCGTTGCGTGTGTCGGCGAGCACGCCGCGCGAGTGGAGCGTGAGGTCGTGGAAGCGCTCTCGAAGCCGACTGTGGTAAACCGGATCGTTGTTCAGGAAACCGAGCTGGGTGAGGGTGAGCGCGCGGCCGAGCAGGGCATGCTTCGGGTCGTAGAAGGGCTGCAGGCCGCCGATGCCGTTGGTCGCCATAGCCTCGATGACGGGACGTTGGGCGGAGCGGCGTCGGATGCGGTTGTCGGCCGAGTCCGCCGAGCTGGAGCCGGTGTCGCGGGAGTCGGTGAGGCCGGCGCGCGCTTTGACGCCCTCGTCGCCCACCCACCAGGCGTAGTGGCCGATGGTCGCGGGGCCGGCCTGTCCGGGAACATTGTCAGCGATTATCGGGATCTGCGGCGCGGTGACGGCCCGATCAAGCGTGGCGGCGGAGTCGGCTGCCGCGGAGTTCTTGACGAGCAGGCGATGGGGTCGGCCCGCCGAGTCGAGGATTGGCTCGAGGGGGCTGCTGGTCGCGGTGAGGCCGGTGACGATGTCGCCGGGGCTGAAGGTGGCGGGGTTGTTCTCGTTGCCGCTGACGAGCCAGGCTTGCAGCTCGGGCTGGGGGTTGATGCTCGGAGCATCGTTGGGGTCGAAGGCGGCATTGTTGCCATCGCGCCAGGCTCCGGTCCAGCGGCGGTTGCGTTGGGCGCGCCAATAGGCGTCGATGCCGTCGAGCACGGTCGCGGCGTTGGCGGGGGAGAGATCGACGCCGCTCGCCGCATCTTGCGTGGCATTGGTGGGCATCGGCTGGACATCGGCCGTGGCGGTGACGCGCTGGTCGGGGCCGGTGTGGCGCTGGAGCTGGCCGAGGGCGAGGTTGAGCGCGAAGAGGGCGTTTTGGCGCGCCTGGGCCTGGGATTGCGTGTTGGTGGCGACCTGTGTCTCGACGCGGGTGAAGGTGGCGAGGCCGACGAGGATGAGGACGAGAAACGCGACCAGAACGATGGTGACGATGAGCGCGAAACCGGCCGAGCGGGGACGCGGCGAGGCGAGGGAAGCGGGACCCATGGGGGCTGCGGCGGGGCGGTGCATGGGTGGGGAGTGGGACGAATGCCGACGCAGGGCGGCGACGGGTTTTGGCGTGGCGTTCGTATCCGTTTATCGGAGACGGGAAGGCGGCGGGAACTGCTTGCCGGAGAGGGCGTCCTTGGCCGGCTGGCCCCAGAAGGGCGTGGGCGTGTAGTTCCAGTCGGAGATCATGATCGGCGTGGCCCAGGCGTGGAAGGACCAGCCGGTCCAGTGGAGGCGGTGCTGCTGGATGAGGCCAAGCATGTCGGGCACCCAGGTCTCGGCGTCTTCCTGGATCTCGTGCGGCATGAAATCCATCTTGCGGATGTCGGCGCCGACCTCGCCGACGAAGATCGGGTGGAGCGCGGCGGCGTCGAGGAAGCGCTTTTGCCAGCCGCGTTTCCAGGGGTAGATGTGCGAGGCATACATGATGCCGTTGCCCTGCGGGTCGGAGAGCGCGAAGCCGTTGACTACGCCGGAGAGATCGTAGGCCCAGTCGAGGCCGCCGGCGATGATGATGTTGCGCGCGCCGGTGGCGCGGATCACGTCCACGGCGAGCTGCATGCCGGGGGAGTGGAAGCCGTGGGTCTTGGCCTTTTCGGCGGCGTCGAGAAAGGCGGATTCGTCCACGGTGTTTTTGGGCTTCTCGGCGACGAAGCCGCCGTCGCGCCAGACTTCCCAGGAGATGCCGTGGGGCTCGTTGATGATGTCGAAGAGGACGGCGGGGTGGTTTTTGTAGCGCAGGGCGACATCGACCCAGAAAACGAGGTGCTCGTCGCGTATGGCGCGGTAGCGGTGGTTGTCGATGACGAGGTAGGCGCCGCGGTTGGCGGCGGCGACCACGGCGGCGTCCACGAGCGCGCGGTAGGCGGCGCCGTGGTCGGTCTGGCCGGCGCTGCGGTTGGTGGGCTTGCCGCGGCCGAACCAATACTCGTCCTTCACGGCGAGGCGGATAACGTTGGCGCGCCAGTTGTCGATCGCCTCGAGGGTGGAGGCGACGGGGCCGTGGCCCTCGGGCTGGATCTCGAGGCCGGGGATGGCGACGCCCTGGAGCCAGACCTCGCGGCCGTTCGTATCCACCAAACGGTTACCGGAGACGCGCAGTTCGGAGGGCCAGGCGGCGGGATTGGGCGTCTCGGCGGGCGGGTTGGCGGGGTAGTTGCGCGGCTTGGTGTCCACGGCGGGTGCGGCGGGCGGGGTCGCGGCGGGCGTCGCGGCGAGGGCGGCGGACGCGAGGCAGGCGAACGCGAGGGCGAGGCCGCAGCCAAGGAGGCGAGAGGACGGGGGCATGGGCGTGGTGGCTGAGGCGGGGGCTAGGGCTGGGGCGGCGACGCGGGCGTGCGGACGCCGCTCCGACGGGGGTGGCGAAGCGGCGGCGGGTGGGGGAGTTTTTAGCGCAGGCGCGAGGGGGGCGGGAACTGCTTGCCGTGGAGGGCGTCCTTGGCCTGCTGGCCCCAGAAGGGCGTCGGCGTGTAGTCCCAATCGAGGATCATGCGCGGGGAGGCCTTCGGGTGGAAACACCAGCCGGTCCAGTGGAGGCGGCGCTGCTGGATGAGGCCGAGCATGTCGGGCACCCAGGTCTCCCAGTCCTCCTGGATGTTGTGCGGCATGAAGTTCATCTTGTTGGCGTCGGCGCCGACCTCGCCGAGGAGCACGGGGTGCTTGGCGGCGACATCGAGGAACTTGGCCTGCCAGTTTCGCTTCCAGGGATAGACGTGCGAGGCGTAGATGATGCCGCGGCCGGTTTTGTCCTCGAGGGCGTAGCCTTTGAGGATGCCGGAGAGGTCGTAGGCGTAGTCGAGGGCGCCGATGAGGACGACGTTTTCAGCGCCGGTGGAGCGCACGGCGTCGAGCAGGGCCTGCATGCCGGGCGAATAGAAGCCCTGGGCCTTGGCGCGCTCCTCGGCGGTGAGGAAGCCGGCCTGGTCGGGGTCCACTTTTTGGCCGACCCAGCCGCCGTTGCGCCAGACTTCCCAGGAGATGCCGTGGGGCTCGTTGATGAG
>JAUVVA010000190.1 GCA_030604905.1 Verrucomicrobiota bacterium
CGGCTCGCTCAACGCGCCCGACCGCATGCGCTTCGACTTCGCCCACTTCGAGGCCTGCACCCCCGCCCAGCTCCAGGAGATCGAGCGCATCGTCAACTGGCGCATCCTCGACAACGCCGAGGTCAAGGGCTTCGAGACCGACTTCGACAAGAAGCCCGCCGGCACCCTCGCCTTCTTCGGCGAGAAGTATGGCGCGCGCGTCCGCGTCGTCGACATCGGTGGCTACAGCCGCGAGCTCTGCGGCGGCACGCACGTCAACACCACCGGCGAGATCGGCCTCTTCAAGATCGTGAGCGAAGGCGCCATCGCCGCCGGCACCCGCCGCATCGAGGCCGTCTGCGGCCAGGCCGCCTACGACTTCGTCGCCGCCGAGGAAGCGCGCATCCACGCCCTCGCCGCGCAAGTCGGCGCGCCGGTCTCGCAACTCGAGCAACGCCTCGCCTCCCTCCTCGCCGAGAAGGCCGAGCAGACCAAAAAACTCGCCGCCCTCGAGCAGCAGGCCGCCGCCGCGCAGGCCCAGAAACTCGTCGCCGCCGCCGCCACCCGCGACGGCCTGCCCTTCGTCTCCGCCGTGGTCGTCGTCGACGGCCCCGAGGCCCTCCGCAATCTCGGCGCGCAGGTGCTCGGCCAGCTCGGCGAGAGCGGCGTGGTGCAACTCGGCGCGGTGATCGGCGACAAGGCCAGCGTGGTCGCCCTCTGCGGCCCCGCCGCGATCAAGGCCGGCAAAAACGCCGGCAAACTCGTGCAGGCCCTCGTGGCCCAGCTCGACGGCAAGGGCGGCGGCAAGCCCGACGTCGCCATGGGCGGCGGCAAAAACACCGCCAAACTCGCCGAAGTCCTCGCCGCCTGATCGCCCGGGCCCTCGCCCGCCAACGCCACCCAAAGCCCGCCCGCCGCGCCCCAAAACAGGCGCGGCGGTTTTTTGCCCCACACTTTCGCCATTTGGCATCACTCTATTTGCCAAAAATCCCATTTCTCTTGATTTGCCAAATGGCAGGTTTATCTTGGCCACATGAGCGAAGACCTTCCCCACACCCGCAGCGACGCCGAGTGGACCCAGGTCGTTGAAGAGGGTTTGCCCGTGCTCGATCTCGTCGAGTTTGGCCGGACCTCGGGCTTCACGACCGAGGAGCTGGCAAAGCTCGTCCACATCCCGCCGCGCACCTACGCCCGCCGCGTGAAGGCCAAAGCGCGCCTCGACATCCCCGAGGGCGAGCGGGCCGTGCGCATCATGCGGCTCTACGATCTCGCGAAGCAGATCTTCGTCACGCACGAGGCCACGCGCCGCTGGATGAACAGCGCCCTCCCCGCGCTTGGCGGCCGCACGCCGCTCGACCTGGCGCGCACCGAGCCCGGGGCCCGCCAGGTCGAAAACGTCATCGGCGCCATTCAGCACGGCATCTACCTGTGAGCGTGCTCCGTGTCTGGCGGGTATGCCCCGCCGCCTACTCCGCCCAAACCTTCTCCGGCGAAGGCAGCCGGCGCTACCCGGGCCGTTGGCACGGCCTGGCGCGGCCCGTGGTCTATACCTCCGAATCGCGTTCGCTCGCCGCCTTGGAGATTCTCGCTAACACCTTGGACCGCGCCGCCCTCGCTTCCCAGGCCTGGGCGCTCGCTTGGGCGGATATCCCACAGCCACTGGTCGAGATCCCCGCCCGCTACCCCGACGACTGGCGCTCGCACCCGCCGCCCGAATCCACCCGCATTTTTGGAAACGCATGGTTCGACTCCGCCCGCTCGCCCGTTCTCCGCGTTCCCAGCGCCGTAACCCTGGGCGAGTTCAATTACCTGCTCAACCCGAGTCACCCCGCCTTCGCGCAGATCCGCCTCGGCCCGCCCGAGCCCTTCTCCTTCGATCCGCGTCTCGCATGAAGCACTGGTTCAACGAGACCTTCCACCGCCGCACGGCCGCCCAGCTCGCCGCGCTCCACCCTCGTTTCGACGCCGCCCGCTTCCTCGCCCACACCCTCGACGGCCTCGGGCAACGCGAGCTCATGGCGCGGCTCCAGCGCTGCGCCGACGCCTTCCACCTCGCGCTCCCGCTCCCCTTCCCGGAGCAACTCGCCGTGCTGCGCGCGCACGCGCCGCAGATCGGGCACAACTTCGTCGGCATCTGGCCCTGCGCCCACGTCGCCACCCACGGGCTCGACCAGCCCGCGCTCGCCCTGCCCGCGCTGCGCGAGCTCACCCGCCACGGCTCCGCCGAGTTTGCCATCCGGCCCTTCCTCGTGCGCGACCTCGCCGGCACGCTCGCCGTGATGCGCGAGTGGGCGGCCGACCCGGCCGACGAACACGCGCGGCGCCTCGCCAGCGAGGGTTGCCGCCCGCGCCTGCCCTGGGGCCTGCGCTTGCAGGCGCTGGTCGCCGATCCCCGCCCCGCCCTGCCCCTCCTCGAGGCGCTGCGCTCCGACCCGAGCCTCTACGTCCGCAAGTCCGTCGCCAATCACCTCAACGACATCACCAAGGACCACCCCGAGCTCGTCCTCGACCTCGTCTCCGCCTGGGACCGCTCCGACCCCCGCAGCGCCTGGATCGTGCGCCACGGCCTGCGCACGCTCGTGAAGCGCGCCCACCCCCGCGCCCTCGGCCTGCTCGGCGCCGGAGCCGCGCCCCGGCTGCGCGCCACCCTCGCCGTCGCCCCGCGGCGTATCCGTCTCGGCGATACAGTGACCTTCACGGCGAAGCTCCTGTCCGACTCCGGCCGCGCGCAGTCGCTCATCGTCGACTACGTGCTGCACTACGCCCGCGCCTCGGGCCGAGCCTCGGCCAAGGTCTTCAAGTGGGCCGCGCTCGAGCTGCCGGCCGGCAAGGAGCTCGTCCTCACCAAGCGCCAAACGATCCGCGATTTCAGCACGCGCCGCCACCACCCCGGCCGACACCGGGTGGAGCTGCAGGTCAACGGCCGCCGCCTCGCCGAGACCGCCTTCACCCTCCTCGGCCAAGAGGTTGAGAAATTGAGAGAATGAGGGAGTGAAGCCTCCCAGGGAGCGCCGGGCTCCCGCCCGGCATTCGCCTCACGCGGCCTTCCTCGCCGCCGCGCGCGGACGTGGCTTCGCAGGTGCAGGGCTTTTTTTCGCGGCTCCTTTGGTCGGTGTCGGCTTCTTCCCCGCGACAGGTGAGGCGGGCGCGGCCGCCGTGCCCTTCGCCCCCGCGTCGCGCAGGCTCTGGCGCAGCACCTCGGCGAGGTCGATGACGTTGGTGGCCGGCTTGGTCGAGCGGGAGGAGGTTGGGAGCGTCTTGCCGCCGCTCTTCACCTTGTCGTCGATCACCTTCATGAGCGCCGAGCGGTAGTCGTCGGTGTAGCGCGCCGGGTCCCACTTCTCCGAGAGTTGATCCACGAGCGCGCGCGCCATCTCCAGCTCGCGTTTGCCCGGCTCCTTCGCCTCGGGGAGCTTCACCTGGCCGGCGTCGACGATCTCGTCGGCGAAGCGCATGAGCTCGAGCACGAGCAGCTCGCCGTTGCACTTCACCGCGGCGAGGTGCTGGCGGGTGCGAATGACGACCTTGGCGATACCGGCCTTCCCGGTGTCCTTGAGCACCTGGCGAAGCAAGGCGTAGGCGCTGCCGCCCGCCTTCTGGGGCTCGAGGTAGTAGGGTTTGTAGAAGAAGATGGGGTTGATCTCCGCGAGGTTCACGAAGTCGACGATCTCGATGTTGTCGGTCGCCGCCTCGACATCCACGCGCTTGAAGTCCTCGTCCTTGAGCACGACGAAGCGGTCCTTCTCGAACTCGTAGCCCTTTACGATCTGCTCCCAGGGCACCTCCTTGCCGTCGAGCGCGGCGACCCGCTTGTAGTTCACCGGGCTCAGGTCGTCGCGGCGGAGGAGGCGAAACTTCAGCTCCTCCGAGCGGCTCGCCGAGAGGAGCGAGACCGGGATGTTCACGAGGCCGAAGGAGATGGAGCCTTTCCAGATTGCACGCATAAATGGGGGACCAAGGAGGCCCCGCACTTTAGCTAAAACGCTCGGGCGGCGGCATCAGAGCGAGGGCGCGGCGAGGCCTCCGAGGAAGCGCGCCCGGGCGCCCCGAGACCGGCACCGGATATTTCCCCAAGTCGCTGCGAGGTAGCGGGCCCCAAAAGCCCATGGAACGCGCGGCACGGCTTGAAACACACGCTCACGAGGCAGATTCCAATGCCGTTCGTTCCCTTCCGCGTCCCGTCCCCACCCTCTGTTTTCAACCCTTCCAAACACCTTCCACCATGACTGACTCGCTCGCTGAATTCCTGGACGACCTCACCCTCCACATCGAAAGCGGCATCGCCAAGGTTCCCGCCACTGTGGCCCAAGCTCTCCGCCGCGAAGACTCCCCGCTCTCCACGGTCGAAAAGCTCCAGATCCTGGCCCGGCACGACCGCTCGTCCTCGCCCGCTCCGGCCTACGACATCGACCACCCCGACGACTCCAACTCACTCCTGGCCGTCTAAAAATCTCCTCCGCCGCGCCCCGCTCAAGGGGCCCGGCGCCCCGGCCGCCCCTGCGCCGGCACACCCCGCGACACAGACCCTTCGGTCTGTGTCTTTTTTTGTCCCGGCAAGCCCCCGGTTACGAAGGGCGCCCCTGCCGTCCCCGCTCCCCGCAAGCGTGTTTGACCCCCGCCGCCTCCGCCTGCTTGAGTCGTTCTTTTTCCTCTTCCCATGGCCACGACCTGCACCGACTACGACTTCCTCCAAATCGAGCCGCATTGGCAAAAGCTCTGGTCGGACTCCGCCGCTTTCCGCACACCCGCCATCGATCCGTCGAAGCCGAAATACTACGTGCTCGACATGTTCCCCTACCCCTCGGGCGCCGGACTGCACCTCGGCCACTGCGAGAACTACGCCATCACCGACATCCTCGCCCGCTACCAGCGCGCCAAGGGCAAGAACGTCCTCTACCCCATCGGATGGGACGCCTTTGGCCTGCCCACGGAAAACTACGCCGTCAAAACCGGCCGCCACCCGCGCGAGGTCACCCTCGAAAACGTCGCCACCTTCCGCCGCCAGCTCAAGGCCATCGGCGTCTCCTACGACTTCGAGCGCGAGGTCGACACCACCGACCCGCGCTACTTCCGCTGGACGCAGTGGATCTGGCTCCAGCTCTTCCGGAAGGGCCTCGCCTACGTCGAGGAAAAGCCCGTCTGGTGGTGCCCCGCCCTCGGCACCGTGCTCGCCAACGAAGAGGTGATCGACGGCGTGTCCGAGGTCGGCAAACACCCCGTCGAGCGCCGCCCCCTCCGCCAGTGGGTGCTCCGCATCACCGCCTACGCCGAGCGCCTGCTCAACGACCTCAAGCTCGTCGATTGGCCCGATTCCACCAAGCGCATGCAGGAGGCCTGGATCGGCCGCAGCGAGGGCGCCGAGCTGCTCTTCGCGCTCGAGAACCCCGACCTCGGCGACCTCAAGGTCTTCACCACCCGCCCCGACACCGTCTTCGGCGTCACCTTCATGGTCATCGCGCCCGAGCACCCGCTCGTCGACGCCCTCACCACGCCCGCCCAGCGCGAGGCCGTCGCCGCCTACCGCAAGCAGGCCGCCGCCAAGAGCGACCTCGAGCGCACCGACCTCGCCAAGGGCGAGAAGACCGGCGTCTGGACCGGCTCCTTCGCCCTCAATCCCGCCAACGGCCAAAAGATCCCCGTCTGGATCGCCGACTACGTCATCATGGGCTACGGCACCGGCGCCATCATGGCCGTGCCCGCCCACGATGAGCGCGACTACGCCTTCGCGCAGAAGTTCAACATCCCGGTCATCCAGGTCATCGAGCCCGACCACGACGCCGGCCGTAATGGAAACGGCACTACGAAGCTGCCCTTCGTCGGCGACGGCCGCCTCGTCCACTCCGAGGGCTACTCCGGCCTCGGCTGGGAGGAAGCGAAGAAAAAGATCACCGCCGACCTCGCCGCCCGCGGCCGCGGCCAGGCCACGATCAACTACAAGCTCCGCGACTGGCTCTTCTCCCGCCAGCGCTACTGGGGCGAACCCTTCCCCATCGTCTGGGTTGGCGAGGCCGACTACGCCGCCGCCACCGCCCACGCGCAGGCCGCCGGCGCCGCGCTCCCCCTCCCCGCCGCGCCCGTCACCTGCGTGATCGAGGGCGAGACGCGCTACGCGCTGCCCGTGCCCGAGGCCTCGCTGCCGCTCACCCTGCCCGAGGTCACCAGCTACCAGCCCACCGGCACCGGCGAGAGCCCGCTCGCGGCCATCACCGACTGGGTCGACATCTGGTATGACGCCGCCACCGGCCACGCCGTGCCCGCCTCGCAGGCCCGCCCCGCCGCGCACTACGTCCGCGCCCGCCGCGAGACCAACACCATGCCCCAGTGGGCCGGCAGCTGCTGGTATTACCTGCGCTACCTCGACCCGAAGAACGACGCCGCCCTC
>JAUVVA010000133.1 GCA_030604905.1 Verrucomicrobiota bacterium
ATGTGACGGCCAAGTGCTACGGCGGCGACATCTCCCGTAAGCGCAAGCTCCTCGATAAGCAGAAAGAGGGCAAAAAGAAGATGAAGATGATCGGCAAGGTGAACATCCCCCCCGACGCCTTCATCCAGGTCCTGAAGAACTAAGGTGGCATGGGCGTCCCGCCCATAGGCTTGTCGTGGCATGGGCGTCCCGCCCATGGGTTTGAAGATGGACGCCCCGCCCCAAAGCCAGCCCGCGCCCGCGTCGCTACCTTCGACCTTCGACTATCCAACCTTCAACCTTCGCCCCCCTCCGACCACCGCCCCCGACTCCTCCGTCATTGGTCATTGGTCATTGGACATTGGTCATGTCGAACCAGCCACCTGCGGTGGCTAGACCGCGCAGCGGCCCCCCATCCGTATCCACCGGAATCTTACCGCGCGGCCCCTCCGGGGCCAAAACAGGCTTCCCATCCGCGGTGCCGGCGTATCAATTCACGTTTTTATGCAGAAAACCCTGATCATCTGTAAGCCCGACTGCATGGAGCAGAAGCATGTGGGCAACGTCGTCGACCGCTTTGAGAAAGCCGGTTTCGAGATTGTTGGCTGCAAAATGGCGCGCCTTACCTCGGCGCAGCTTCGCGAGCACTACGCGCATGTGGCCGACAAGCCCTTCTACCCGGAGATCGAGGCCTTCATGAGCTCCCGTCCGGTCATCATCCTCGCCCTCAAGGGCGACGACGTCGTCGCCAAGGTGCGCGAGCTCCTCGGCCCCACCGATTCGCGCAAGGCCGCCAAGGGCACGATCCGCGGCGACTTCGGCACCGAGATGATGAAGAACGTCGTGCACGCCTCCGACAGCGAGGACAACGGCCGCATCGAGATCGCGCGCTTCTTCAAGCCCGAGGAAATCTTCGGCTGATCCCGCGCCCGCGTCCCTCCTTCCCTCCCGGCGACCTCCGCAAGCGAGGTCGCCTTTTTCGTGCCCGAGCGAGGAGTGAAACGAGCGTGCCGCCTCGACGCATGGGCCCTGTCAGCGTCCCGTCCAGGCCACGTCCAAGTCGCCTGACCGCACCGACTATTTCCCCGGCCATCGATTCCCCTGCAAATTCCCGTTGACGCACCTTTCGCGCGCCCTTTGCTCGCCCTTCCGCGGTTTTCCCGCACGGCAAGATAGCTCAGTTGGTAGAGCAGTTGACTGAAAATCAACGTGTCCCCGGTTCGATTCCGGGTCTTGCCACCACTTTCGAAGTGTCGAAAGGCACTTTCCCTCCCCGGGCGAGGCTCGGGCAGCCAGGGGAAACCGTCACCGGCGACGAGGCTTTTCCCGCCCCATTCGGAAACGTGTCAGACACGCTGGTCGCCATCGTGCTCCGCAATCAGCCGCAGCGTGTGCTCGTCACGACGGCCGGCGTAGAAGCTCGCGAGCACCTGCCCGAAAACTCCCGCCTCCGGCCCCTCGGGCGACGCGGCCGACAGGAAGAGGGTCATCGAGGAACGGAGCTTGAGATCGTCAGGCGAACCCAGGATATCCCCGATCGGACGTCCCGCGTGCGCGAGCAGAGCCCGCGCGCACTCCAGAAGTCTCGGGCCAAGCACCGCGTGCCCGAGATAGGCCCGCGCCTCCTCGAGATCGCGGATCGCGTAGCGCTCCGCCATGAAGCTCCGGCCGAGCCCGCGCAGCTGCGGAAAGACAAACCACATCCAGTGGCTTTCTTTTCTCCCCGTTCGCAACTCCGCCAGCGCTTGATCGTAGATCGCCTGCTGGGCCCCGAGAAATCGATCTAGTTCGTGTGCCATTCAATTCGCCTCGGCCTCCACCCGCTCGGCCGCCCACTCCGGCTCCATTTCCAGGTCTTGCGAAAACAGCTCGATCGCCGTCGCCGCGACTTTTGTCGTGTCGTAGTAGGCGTAGCCTCCCACCGCGCAGGCGCCCAGCACCGGGAAAAAACGCGAAAGGCCCCGGCCCAGCACCCGCTGCGTCACGTGCACTCCCATGCGTTCGAGCACCCGCTGCATCAGGCGCAGCGACGCGCTTCGCACGAGGTAACGCTGGCCCACGCGCGTCACCAAGTCGCGCACCAGCGCCGCGCCGCCGTGCTTGAAAAGGCAATACACCATCGTCTCCGACTTCAGCGCGGCGCTCTTGCCGTAGATCGCGGCGATGTCCGCCACCATCGCCTGCTGGATGCGCCACACCGCGAGCAAGTCCGGCAGCAGGGTCGCGAAACCCAAGGGGCCGGGCGGCAGCGCCAGCGCACCCGACACCCCCGCGGCCCGCAGCGCCGCCTTTCGCGCCACCAACGCCGCGCGCTCCGCCGGAGCCGCGCTCGCCGTCTGGTCGGAATCGGGGATCTGCGACACGAGCTTGGCGAGCGCCTGCGAGACGAGGCCGCCGGAGGATTCGGGAACGGGGTTCATGGAGATCAGCGAGGGCTCGGGGTCCGCCCCCGCCGCAAAGGGAATCAGGCGGCTCGCCTCCGCAAGCTTCGCGCGCTCGCGAAGACGCTCCGCCGGACTTGCGGGACCGCGCAAGCCGGCCCAGTGTCCTTGCCCGTCCGGCAAGCTCCGCACAACCGGGGACTTCCCCGCCCCTCCACCGCGCAACACCTCGTCATGATCAACGGCATCACCCTCAAGATTTGTGGCATCTGCTCCGTGAACGATGCCGTCGCGGCCGCGGGCATCGGCGCCGACTACCTCGGCTTTCATTTCCGGACCGATTCCCCGCGACACCTTTCGGAAGGGAAATACCAGCGCATGGCCGGCGGCCTTCCCCTCACCAAGCGCGTCGCCGTGCTCGCCGAGCCCGCGCCCGCCGATCTCGCCCGGATCGCGCGGCTCGGCTTCGACGCCGTCCAAATCCACTGCGGCCCCGCCACCACCGGCGAGCAGCTGAACCAGTGGGCCGAGGCCGCGGGCAAGAGCCAGCTTTGGCTCGCGCCCCACTTCGCCCCGGAATCCCTGCTGCACGCGCCCTGGCTGGAGTCGGTCAACACGCTCCTCTTCGGCGGCGCCGCGTCCGACTTCAAGCGCCTGGCGCAGGCCCATCCCGGCAAGACCTGGATCCTCTCCGGCGCCTTGCACCCCGACAACATCGTCGCCGCCGTCAACGCGACCGACGCCCTTTTCGTCGATCTCGGCGCGGGCGTGGAAGAATCGCCCGGCGTGATGAGCCAGGAAAAACTCTTCGCGCTCTGGCGCGCCCTGGAACGCCTCTGAACGGTTTTCGCCGCGTGGTCAAAAACCCTTGCGGCGATGAAGCCAGCGAGCGGCCTCGGTGGCGCGCAGCCCGCCGACCCTGTCCGCCGCCGGCCGCAGGCGATCCAAGACGTTGTATCCGCGAGTAAACTACACATGCGCCGGGGGCCGCGGCCGGGCCCGAACCCGCCGCGAGGCCATCCCGTCGCGACCTCAGCCACGCTCGAGGCGGCGCTTCAGCTCCGCGAGATCCGCCTCCAGCCGCGCGATCAACCTCGCGGTCTCGTCCCCCTGCGCCGGAGACGCCGAACGAGCCGCGCCAGCGGTCGGGGCCACCGGCGCCGGCGCGGCCCCGACCGACGCCGCGTTCACCGCCTGCGCCGGGGGCGCGGAGATCGGCGCCGCGCCCTTCCCGGCCCCGCTCGTGGTGTTCAGCTCCTGCATCGTCGAGACGATGATGCCGATGAACAGATTCAGGATCGTGAACGTGGCGATCACGATGAAGGGCACGAAAAAGGTCCAGGCCAGCGGATGCGTCTCCATCAGCGGCCGCACGATGCCCATCGACCAGCTCTCCAAGGTCATCACCTGAAACAGCGAATAGAGGCTGCCGCCCAGAGTGCCAAACCACTCCGGGTGCGTGCCGCCGAAGAGCTTGGTGGCGAGCACGCCCGCCGTGTAGAAAAACACCGCCATCACCGCCACGACGCCGAGCAGGCCCGGGATCGAGTGGAGGAAGGCCGCCACCACGCGCCGCAAGGCCGGCACCACCGTGAGCAGACGCAGCACGCGCAAGACGCGCAGCGAGCGCAGGACCGCCCACGGGCCCGCTCCGGGCGCGAGGGCGAAGCCGATCACCACCACGTCAAACACGTTCCACCCGCTGCGCCAGAACCAGCCCCGATAGGCCACGAGCTTGAGCGCGATCTCGACGCAGAAGACCAGCAGGCAAGCCTTGTCCAGCAGCTTGAGCAGGACCCCGTGGCGCTCCATCAGCGCCGGGCTGGTTTCCAGCCCCAGGATCGCGGCGTTGAACAAGATCACGCCGACCACGAAGGCCTGCACACGCCCCGACTCGACCCACTCGGCAAGACTCACGCGCCACGGCGCCACGCCGCTTTGTTGCTGAAGGTTCTGCAGATCTTGATCGCTCATGGTGGTGTGGGGGGACGGCAAGGACCAGAGCGAGACGCCCCCCGCCCCGGGCGATCAACACCGAAATCCACCCCACCCCTCCCCCGGAGAAAGGCCCCCGGGAAAACCTTCCCCGCCTCCATTCCGCCGCCGCGCGACAGCCTCCGCGCCGCCCCATGGTAGTCCCACGCAGAAACTGCGTGGTTCTCCGTCGGAGGTTGGCAAAGGCCATGTCAAAGGGATGCGAAGGCTCCGGCTCGGCGTGCAAAGTTTCCCGGGGCTGCCCATGGGGGAATCCATGACACCACACCCCCGCCTCAGGCCCTACGTCATCTCCACTCTCGTCCTCTCCTCCGCGGTCGCCCTGCCTGCCGCCACCCTCCGGCTCCTGCCGGTGCCAAGCAGCGACCACTTCGGCTACGGACTCGGCCTCGCCGGCAACGGCGCCGTGGCCGGCTACGCGACCGATTTTGAAACGCCCGCGCCGCTGCTCTGGAGCAAGACCGGCTCCGGCGCCTACGGCGCCCCGCTCGCGCTGCCCCAGCTCACGAATGGTGCGGGCGGCGAAGCCCGCTGGCTCTCGCCCGACGCCGCGCTCGCCGCCGGCTTCGTCGCCCTGCCCACCGCCAACGGCACGATCAACCAAGCGCCCGTGCTCTGGCTGCGCGGCGCCACCGGCGCCTACACCGTGAACGCGCTGCCCCGCGTGGCGGGCTCTCCGGCCGAAGGCGCCGTGCTCGCCGGCTCCGCCAACGGCTCCCGCCTCGCCGGCGTCGACGGCGCGCAGTCGCTCGCCACCGTCTGGCGCGGCAGCCCCGGCTCCAACTACTTCGCGCAGAGCCTGCCGCTGCCCGCCGGCACCGGCCACCCCAGCCTCGCCGTCGCCTCCTCGGCCGATGGCGCCCGCCTCGCCGGCCACGTCACCGTCGCCGGCTCCGCCCAACGGGCCGTGATCTGGAACGAGGTCAGCGGCGCCTACTCCGCCCTCGCCCTTCAACTCCCCTCCGGCGCCACCCAGAGCACCGTCGAGGCGCTCTCACTCGACGGCACGCTCGCCGCCGGCAGCGTCGAAACCGCCGATGGCCACGCGGCCACCCGCTGGGATGGCGCCACCGGCCAGGTCACGCTGCTCGCGCCCCGCCCCGATTCCGATAGCTCCGCCCGGAGCATCTCGCCCGACAAACACTGGATTGGCGGCCACGCCATCCATCGCCGCGAGGGCACGCAGACCGCCGTGCTTTGGGACGGCCAGGGCCAGGCCTTCACCCTCACCTCGCTCGCCCCCGGCGTGAACTTTGGCGGCTTCGCCCCCGCCGACATCACCGCGATCCAGCTCGTTTCGCCCGGCGTCTACAACCTCGCCGGCACCGGCGCCACCATCGGCACCGGCCAGACCCTCGCCTTTGTGATCGAGGGCCTCGCCCTGTCCGGGCCCGCGGAATCCTCGCCCACGCCTCCTCCCGCCACCAATCCGCCGCCGACGTCCACCCCGCCCCCCGAGCCCACCCCGCCGCCCGCCGGCGAGGTCATCGTCTCGGCCCCGAGCTTCGACCCCGCGTCCGATGCTTCCCGCGTCCTCGTCTCCAACACCTATGCGGCGATCTTCGACGGCAGCGGAGCGACTTCGTGGCGCTTCGCCAACGACCAGGCCTCGCAGCGTCCGCTCCGCGTCGCCTTCCCCGGCACCACGCGCGATTCCCTTTCCTTCGACGGCGCCCGCGCCCTCGCCGGCCCCCGCGCCCAGGATCTCTTCGCTCCCGGCACCGCGCAGGACATGGCCTTCGTCGGCGCCGTGCACATTCCCGCCAGCGGCGGCTCGGGCAAGGCCGTGCTCTTCTCGATCAACCACTCCCCGGCCGAGCCCGCGCTCGCGCTCGGCTACGACTACGGTCAAGGCCGCTTCTACGTGCAGTTTCTGCAGGCCTTCAACAACGCCCCCTCCGAAATCGCCGGCGCCACCTCGCCGCGCGGCGGCACCCACCTGGTGCGCCTGCAAAAAACCGGAGGCCTGATCACGCTCCACGTCAACGGCGTGCTCGTCGCGCAGACCAACGCCGCGCGCCCCGCCATCCTCGCCTCCGGCCAAGGCGCCCCGCTCGGCCTCGGCGGCGTGCGCCCGCTCAGCCCGCAGTTCGTCGGCCAGCTGGGCCGCTTCCACCTGCGCAACAGCGCGCCGAGCGCCGCCGACGTGCTCGCGCTGGAGAACGACCTGCGCAACCAGTGGCTCTCCGGCGGCGGCACCACACCTCCGCCTCCCGCACCCCCGCCCCCGTCGGAGCCGCTTCCGCCACCCCCGGCGGAGCCGCTCCCCCCTCCCACCACGCCCCCGCCGCCGCCCCCGCCGCCGACCGAGCCCGCGCCGATCACGCCGCCGAGCTCATCCGTGCCCGCCGCGGTCTACGACCCCGCGGCCGCCGCCTCGCGCACGCTCGTGAACAACACCTACGCCGCCCTGCTCGATCCCGCCCGCGGCAGCTGGCGCTTCGCCACCGACCAGGCCAACATCCGCCCGCAGCGGGTCACCTTCCCCGGCACCACGCGCGATTCGCTCGGCTTTGACGGCACGCGCATGCTCCCCGGCCCCCGCTCCTCGGATTTGTTCGCCCCCGGCGTCGCGCAGGATGTCGGCATGGTCGCCGCCGTGCGCATCCCCGCCAGCGGCGGCAGCGGCCGCGCCACGCTGTTCACCGTCAACCTCTCCGACACCGAGCCGGCGATCGGCATCGGCTACGACTACTCGTCGAACCGCTTCTTCGCCCACTACACGCGCGCCTTCAACGGCGCCCCGGCGACCATCATCGGGGGCTCCGCCCCGCGCGGCGCGACCCACGTGGTGAGCCTGCAGAAGACCGGCGGCACCGTGCGCCTGCGCGTCAACGGCCAGGTCGTCGCCGAGACCACGCAGGCCCGCCCGGCCATCCTCGCCGCCCACCAAAACGGCCACCTCGGCCTCGGAGGCATCCGCGCGCTCAACCCGCAGTTCGTCGGCCAGGTGGGCAAGTTCCACCTGCTCACGGGCGCGATGACCGACGCCACCGCCGCCTCCCTCGAGGCCGACGTCCGCGCCTGGACCAGGCCCTGAACCGGGCAAAGCTCCCCCTCCCGCCCTCCTGGCTCGCTCCGCCGAGCCGGAGGGCGTTTTTGTTCGCGCGGCCCGGTTCGCGCCGAGGCCGCGGCCCGATCAACGCGCGGGCGCGGTCGCGACGGCCGGCGCGGGAACGCCCTGGCGTATCATCTTTACCGATACGGAGAGCTTTTCCGTGCTCGTGCCCTTGAACACGCCGCGGGTCGGGGTGGCGTCGAGGTAGTCGCGGCCGATCGAGACCTTCACGTGGCGCTCGCCGGCGACGCAGTCGTTGGTCGGATCGAGCGGCCACCAGAAGCCGCCGGGCAGACAGACCTCCACCCAGGCGTGGCTCTCGGCCGAGCCGACGAGGGCGGCGCGCGCGGGACGGCCGCTCTCGGCCGCGATGCGCTGCGTCTCGGTCTCGATGTAGCCGGTGACGTAGCGCGCCGGGATCTCGCCGGAGCGCAGGACGGCGATCATCACCTGCGCGAAGTCCTGGCACACGCCGGCCTTTTGCTCGAGCACGGTGGCGACGGGCGTGTCGATCTGCGTGCTGCCGGGCCGGTAGGCAAACTCGGTCTTGATCCAGTGGTTGAGCCGGAGCAGGGCGTCGCCGAGCGGGGCGGCGGGTTTGAAAAACTGGTTGGCGAGGCGGTTGACCGCGGCCGAGAGACGGATGGCCGGCGAGGGCATGAGAAACTCGAAGAGCTCGAGCTTGTTGCCGCGGTAGATCTGGCGCGCCTCGGAGACGCTGATCTCGAGGGCGGCCTTGGGGGGGCTCCAGGGGCTGGTCTCGACGACGGAGCGGCTCTCGAGCACGAGTTCGCCGTGGCGGTGCGCGATGGCGAGGGACTCGACCTCGTTGCCGAAGTAGTCGGTGTAGCGTGAGACGCGGCCCGCGGGCGTGGTGAGAAAGCTGCGCGAAACGAGGCGCTGGCGCTCGTCGGTGACGGGCGTGAGGCGCGCCTCCATGAACGACTCGCTGGCCTCGCCGGCGTAGAGGTAGCGGGTGACGTGGTTGAGGTGAAAAAGCATGACGCGCTGCGCGAGGCGCCCAAGTGGGCGGGCTTCGGCGGCAAAGGCAAGGTCGCGGGCGGGTCCGCGGCGCGGCGCGAGGCGGCGCGAGGCGCGGATCAGAGATCGAACCAGTAGGTGCGGGCGGCCTCGGGGCCGGGGATGCGGGCGGGGAGGGCGCGGGCCTGGGGCGCGGCGAGGCCGGGCAGGTCGGCGGCGAGCGCGGGCTCGGGCATGAGGCGGAGCAGGTCGTGGGCGGGTGTCTCGTCGAGGAGGGCGAGGGCGCGGGCGGCGGCGGGGCCGTGGTCGGGCTGTCGCAGACG
This sequence comes from Verrucomicrobiota bacterium, assembly GCA_030604905.1. Classification (GTDB taxonomy): domain Bacteria; phylum Verrucomicrobiota; class Verrucomicrobiia; order Opitutales; family Opitutaceae; genus IMCC26134_A. Next base: position 8,718 of record JAUVVA010000133.1, read on the forward strand.
GCCGAGCGCCTGGGCGAGCGGCGGGAACTGGGCTTCGAGCGTATTCATGGCGGGTGGTGGTGGTGGATGTTGGGAGGAGTTCACCACCCCCTCGCGTCGGCCTCCGGAGTTTTCGGGGCCTTTGTTTGCTAAAACAAAAAACCCCCTCCGGTGGTCACCGGAGGGGGCGGAAAGGTTTGCGGCTTTCTCAGCGCCCTCGCGGTGTGCCCGTAACGGACACGACAATAGCGACGACCACGGATACGACGTGGACGAAGGCTTTGGCGGAGGCGGAGGAGGAAAAGCTCACTTAGGGTGCAACGAAGTGTCGACGTGCGGCGGCGTCAAGACCGGAGTTGATTTGCGAAAGCGGAGCGCTGGATCCGCGCGAAGCGGGCAGGGTTTAGAAGGTGGCGGTAACCTCGTGGTGGTGGCCGGGCTCGAGGGTGAGCTCGCCGAGGGCGGTGCACTCGATCTGGTCGTTCTTGTAGAGCTTGACCGTGACGGGGAAGAGCAGCTCGGCGCTTTCCCAGCGCCATTTGCCGATGGAGACAAACTGGAGGGGCACGCCTTTGTCGCGGCGCAGGCCGGGGCCGTCGCCGCGGATGAAGAGTTTGTTGCCGATGCCGATGTAGGCGGTGGCGACGAGGCGGGTGTAGCCGTCGTGCGAGAGCGCGGCCTCGGCCGGAGCGGCGGGCTCGGACGGCTCGGCGGGGGCGCCCGGCTCGCTCTCGAGCGACAACTCGGGCTCGGTGGCGGGGCTCTGAGCGGCGGCGGCGGCGGGTGTGGGCGCGGGAGCCGGTTCGGGCGCCGGGGCTGGCGTGGGCGTGCGCGCGGGCTCGGCGCGAGCGGGCTCGGGTTCGGTGAGGGTGGGCGCGGCCGGCTCGTCGAGCGCGGCGTCGTCGATGAGGGGGGCCGGAGCGGGGGCGGAGTTCGCGGCGGGGGCGG
>JAUVVA010000121.1 GCA_030604905.1 Verrucomicrobiota bacterium
CGCGAGGGTGACGGGATCCGCTCCCGCCCCGGCGGGCGCGTCGGCCGCGCTCCCGGCGGATCCCGACCTGCCCGAGGCTCCCGCGCTCGCGCCCGGCGAGACCACGGGGCCGGATTGGGACGAGGCCTTCCTGCGCGTCGAGAGCTACCTGCGCGCGCACCGCATCGAGAGCCGCCTCGTGCTCAACCGCGTCGCGGTCGAGATCGTGCGCGCGGCGCGCGCCGCGGCCGCCACGCCCGCGGGCGCCGGGATCGATCCCGTGGCGCTGACCATGCGCGAGGCCGAGCGGCGCACGACCGAGTGGTTCGCCCGCGTGCTCGGCGACGCCGCCGACCCCGAGGACGAGCGCCTCGGCACCCGCGGCCGCATCGCGCTCGTGATCGCCGACGTGCCCGCGCGCTGGCCCCAGCATTTTCTCGCGCCCACGCCCCCGCCGCCCGAGCTGGTGGAGGCCATGCGCACCGCCTACCTCGAGGCCGGCCCCGAGCTCGAGCTCACCCGCATGGTGCCGCGCCCCCTAGACTTCGGCCCCATCGCCAACGTCGCCGACGAGGCCTGGAAGACCTTCGCGCGCTGGCCGGTGCTGCGCGCCGTGGCCGGCTGGGCGCTTTTCGTCGGCCTGCTCGCCGCCGCCTGGTGGGCCACGCACTGAGGAGCGCGAAACCGAATGCGACGCGTAGTTGTTTTTTCCCTACACCCGGCCCGATGAGCGACACCCGCTTCGACCCCGCCCGTCTCGACGGCACCCGCGTCACGCAGCGCCGCCTGCTCGTGGCCACCCTCACGCTCCTGCTCGTCGGCCCGGCCGTGCTGCTCATGGCCGACCTGCACTGGCGCACCGGCATGGACAACTGGAAGATCGTCCACCTCGTGCTCTTCGCCATGCTCTTCGCGCTCGTGGCCTTCGGCGCGGTGCAGGCCGTGATCGGCTGGTTCTGCCGCCTGGGCGGCGGCGAGCGCCAGCGCATCCTCAACAGCCTCGGCCCCGAGGACGAGGACGGCCCGCTCGACGCGCCCACCGCGATCGTGATGCCGATCTTCAACGAGGACACCTCCCGCATCATGGAGGGCCTGCGCGTCATCTACCGCTCCCTCCAGGCCACCGGCCGGCTCGACGCCTTCGATTTTTTCATCCTCAGCGACACCACCAACCCCAACCGCTGGATCGAGGAGGAGTCGGCCTGGGTGGCGCTCACCCGGCAGCTCGACGCCCGCGGGCGGATTTTTTACCGCAAGCGCCGCGTCAACCTGAACAAAAAGGCCGGCAACCTCGCCGACTTCTGCCGCCGCTGGGGCAAGCGCTACCGCTACATGGTCGTGCTCGACGCCGACAGCATCATGACCGGCGAGGCCATCGTGAAGCTCGTGCGCCTCATGGAGCGCAATCCCGGCGCCGGTATCATCCAGACCGTGCCCCGCCTGGTGAACGGCGAGACCATCTTCGCGCGCCTCCAGCAATTCGCCTCGCGCCTCTACGGGCCGGTCTTCGCCGCCGGGCTCAACTACTGGCAACAGGGCGAGGCCAACTACTGGGGGCACAACGCCATCATCCGCGTCGCCCCCTTCATCGAGCATTGCTCGCTGCCCGACCTGCCCGGCGTGGAGCCCTTCGGCGGGCGCATACTCAGCCACGACTACGTCGAGGCCGCCCTCATGCGCCGCGCCGGCTGGTCGGTGTGGCTCGCCGTGGACCTCGAGGGCAGCTACGAGGAGTGCCCGGGCAACCTGATCGACTTCGCCAAGCGCGACCGGCGCTGGCTCCAGGGCAACCTCCAGCACGCTTGGCTCGTCACCGCCCGCGGCCTCCACGCCGCCAACCGCCTGCACCTCGCGCTCGGCATCCTCGCCTACCTCGCCTCGCCCCTCTGGCTGGCCTTCCTGCTCGTCTCCACCCTTATCGCCTGGCGCTACGCCGCCACCGGCCTCACCCCGCTGCCGGTCGACAGTTTTGCACGCTACCTGAACCTCGGCTTCCACGCGCAGGCGCTCCTGCTCCTCTTCGGCACGCTCGGGCTCCTGTTTTTGCCCAAGCTCCTCGCGCTCTTCGACCTCGCCCGCCGCCGCGGGGCCGCGGCCGAGTTTGGCGGCTGGGCGCGCGTGATCGGCGGCTCCATCGCCGAGACTCTCATCTTCACGCTCATCGCCCCCGTGCTGATGTTGTTTCACAGCAAGTTCATCGTCGTCACCCTGGCCGGTCGCGGCGTCGCCTGGGTCGCGCAACGTCGCGGGGCCGACGGGGATCCGGAGTGGCGCGAGGCCATCCTGACCCACGCCGGCCACACCCTGATCGGGCTGGGGTGGGGGGCCTTCGCCTTCCGCATCAACCCCGCCTTCGCCGCCTGGCTCTCGCCCATCCTGCTCGGCCTCGTCCTCTCGATCCCCATCTCGCTCGCCACCGGCCAGTTGGCCGCCGGGCGTTTCGTGCAACGTCGACGCCTGTTCCTCATCCCCGAGGAAATCTCGCCCCCGCCCGAGCTCGTGCGCCTGGCCCGCAATCTTGAAGCCTGTCGCCGCCACGCCCAGCCCCTGCCCGAGCTCGCGCCCGACTACGGGCTCATGCAGGCCGTGCTCGATCCTTATGTAAACGCCGTCCATCTCGCGCTCTTGCGCGAGCGCGAGCAGGCGCCGGGATCGGTGGGCGAGGAGCGCTTCAACCTCCTCCGCGAGAAGCTCTTGCGTGAAGGGCCGGCCGCGCTCAGCCCGCGCGACAAGACCGCGCTCATGCTCGACGCCGAGTCCATGGCCGTGCTGCACCGGGACCTCTGGTCCCTGCCCGCCGAGCGCCTCGCCGGCTGGTGGCGCACCGCCATCCGGGCCTACAACGTGCTCGCACCTGCCCCACAGACGGCGCTTTATCGTTGAAATAGGCTCGAGGGACCAGCCTGCGCGGAAATCGCGTTTTACGCCTGGCTTACTAAAGGCCGGGGCAGGGGTGCCTATGAGTTCCCCTAAGGAATCACGCCTATTTGACGGGTGCGGAACTTATTTTTGACAAAGCTCAAACAGTTTACCAAGAGCTTTACCGTTGCTGGGCGGCCCCCCTGCCTATTGCCTCAGCATCCCACCGGCCCACCCCATCCGGTGTAACCCTTAATCCCCTTTCAGCTGTGTCCGCGAAAATCCTCCTAGTCCGCACCGGTCCCGAGATCTTCCAGGCCAAAGCCTATGTTGCGGTGGAGACGGGACTTTATGCCCGCGATATCCTCGATCACACCGAGCTCGAAACCTCGCTGAAAACGGAGCAGTTTGACCTGATTATTCACGACGGTTCCAAACTGGGTAAGGATCCTCTCACCCTGGCGGAAAACGTCCGCAGCCATCAACGCACCGCGCCCATCCTTCTGCTGTGCGCCAAGCCCGAGATGGACGTTATCGTTCGTGCCATCCGCCTCGGGGTGCGCGACCTCTTCCATCCGCCGCTCAATCTCACCGCCTTCTTCGCTCGCGCCACCGAGTTGCTCCAGCCCCGGCTCAACGGGCACACATCCACCGTGGCGCAGCATTGCCGGCAGGAAATGACGCTTTTCCTGGCGGGCGAATCCCGTCCCGGCTCCGCCCAGCCTTTCAAGGCCACCGCCGCCGAGGCGGGCGGGGCGGAGATCGAAACCCTTCGCGCCGAGTGCGATCGCCTGCAAAAGCAGCTCAAGGAGGAGACCGCCCGCCGCGATGCCGCCGAGCGCGATCTGAAGACCCAGGCTTCCCGTCTGGCCGAGCGCGAGAAGGCCCTCGCCAGCGCCGAGGCCGCCCTTGCCGCCGAGCGCGGTCGCTTGGAATCGGAGCGCGGTGCCGCCGGCCAAAACAACGCCGAGCTCGAGAAGCAAAAGAAGCAGATCGACAAACGCTCCGCCGAGCTCGCCAAGGCCGACAAGAATCTCGCCCCCCTTCGGGCCGAATTGGAGGCCGCCCAGGCGGCCCTTGCCAAACGCGAGTCCGAGCTGGCCGCCGAGCGCCAGTCCCTCGACGAGCAACGCACCCAACTGGAAGCGGCCCGAGGCGCCGCCGCCCAGGCCAAGACCGAGCTCGAGCGCACTCGCAAGGCCCGCGCCGAGGCCGAGGCCGCGCTCTCCGCCCGCGAGGCCGAGCTCGATGCCGCCCGGGCCCAGGTCGTCGCCGAGCAAAAGCGCATCGCCGCCGAAGCCGCCGATCTCGAACAGGCCAAGCTTGAGGCCGGCGATTCGGTAAAGCTTCACCAAAAGCGGATGGCCGACCTCAAGAAGGCCGAAGCCGCGCTGGCCGAACGCGAGACCGCGCTTTCAGCCGCCCAAGCCAAGCTCGCCGCCCAAGAGAAGGCGGTCGCCGAGCGCGAGGACAACTTCTCCGTTCGCGAAAAATCCGTCCTCGCCCAAGAGAAAAAAGTCGCCGCCCAGCTCTCGCGCGTCCGCGCCGAGGAGGAGACCTTCGCCGCCCGTCAATCCGAACTCGAGGCCGAGGATGCCCGGCTCCAACAGGAAGCCAAGCGCATCGCCGCCGACCGCGCCGGGCTCGAGGGTGAGCGGGCCGCCGCCGCCGCCGCGACGGCCGCCGCCGCCGCCAAGAGCAAGGAGCTCGACGCCGCGCAGAAGGCGCTTGAGGAGCGCGAGGAAGCCCTCGCTTCGGCGCAAAAGGCGCTCGATTTTCAAAAGAAGAAGTTTGCCCAGGCCGAGGCCGAGGCCCTCGCCCGCGAGCAGGCGGTCTCCGCCCGGGAGAAGCAGCTCGCCGCGGCCCAGGCCGCGCTGGCGGCCGAGAAGAGCGCGCTGGCCGAGCGCTCCTCCGAGCTCGAGGCCGAGCAGGCCCGCGTGCAAAAGGAGTCCGAGCGCCTCGCCACCGAGTCCGGCGCTCTCCGTGCCGCCAAGGCCGAGCATGCCAATACGCAGAAGTCGCTCGACCAGCGCGCCGCCGGTTTGAAGTCGGCCGAGGCCGAGCTCGCCGAGCGTGAGGCCGCCCACCAGGCCGCGCTCAAGGAGGTCGAGGAGGCCCGCCGCAAGTTTGAGGTCCGCGAACAGCAACTCGCCAAACGCGGCACCGAGATCGAGGGCTTGGAAAAGAAGGCCCAGTCTCAGCTCGACGCCGCCAAGGCCGCCGAGGACAAGCTCGCCGACGCGCGCAAGACGCTGGAGGCCGAGCAAGCCCGCCTCGCCGAGGAGGGCAAACGCATCGCCGCCGAGGCCGCCGCGCTCGAGAAAGCCAAGGCCGAGGCCGCCACCGCGCTCGAGACCCACAAGAAGCGCGCCGCCGAGCTCGCCAAGGCCGAGCTCAAACTCGCCGACCGCGAGGCCTCCCACGCCGAAACCCGCAAGCAGCTCGAGGCCGAGGCCGAGAAACTCCGCTCCCGCGAGGCCGCCCTCGACCAGCGCGAGAAGAAACTCGTCGCCGCCGACACCGAGCTCGCCGTGCGCGACAAGAACGCCGCCCAGCGCGAGGACTCCGTCGCCAAGACCGAGGCCGCCCTCGCCGCCGAGCGCGGCAAGATCGAGGCCGATCGCAAGGCGCTCAAACAGCAGCAGGACGCCTTCGCCGCCGAGGCCGCCGGACTCGAAGCCGCCCAGGCCGACCTCGCCAAGGAGCGCAAGAGCCTGGCCGCCGCCCAGCAGGCCCTTGCCGACCGCGAAAAGACGCTGCTCGCCCGCCAGGCCGAGCTCGAGGCCGGCCAGTCGGCGCTCGCCGAGGCCGAGGCCGCGCACGCCGCCCAGATCAAGGCGCGCGAAGCCAAGATCGCCGAACGCGAGGCCATGGCCGCCAAGCTGGACGCCCGCGAGGCCGAGCTCGGCGCCGCCGAGGCCGAGCTCTCCGCGCTGCGCACCCGGATCGAGGCCGACCGCAAGAAGCTTCAGCAGGATCAGGAGGGCCTCGCCGCCGACATCGCCGGTCTTGAGGCCGCCCAAGCGGAGCACGTCGCGGCGGTGAAAGCCCTCGCCGCCCGCGAAAAAACCCTCTCCAACCGCGAGGGCGAGCTCGCCAGCCGCACCTCCGCTCTCGCCCAGGCCGAGCAGAAGAACGCCACCGTGGCCGCCCAGCTCGACGCCCGGGCCAAGTCCCTCGACGACCGCGATCAGCGGCTCGACGCCCGCGTCGCCTCGGTCGGCGAGACCGAGAAACAGCTCGCCGCCGAGCGCAAGGCGCTCACCGCCGAGCGCGCTCGCATCGAGGCCGACGCCGCCGGCATCGAGGAGGCCACCCAGGAGGTCGTCGCCCGCGAGAAGAAGCTCAAGGTTGAGACCGACAAGTTCGAGGCCCGCGCCGCCGACATCGAGGCCGGCCTCGCGGAGGTCGCCGCCGCCAAGGCCCAGCTCGCCAAGGAGCGCGCCGCCACCGAGAAGGTCCGCGCCGAGCTCGAGGCGGAGCGCGAGGTGCTCGAGGCCGAGATGGCCAAGCTCGCCGCCAAGGAAAAGTCCTTCGAGGAGCGCAAAAAGAAACTTCTCGAAGCCATCTAAGGCCCCTTGGCCAAACCCCTTTCGGCCGCGCCCGACTTCGACCTTGCGCCGGCTTTCTCTGCAACTCACCCACGCACGTTTCTCTCAACCATGGCATCCCCCACCGCCTTCGCCGAACTGGCACCGCATTCCCTGCACCTCGCAGTCCTTTCCGGACGGAAATTGATCGCGGTCCGCGCCTTCTCCACCGACGCGAAGGCCGACATCGCCGCCTTCGTCGCCGAGCACAAGCTCGCCGGGGTCGTGCGCGCGTCCCTCCTCGCGCCCAAGGGCTACTTGCACCGTTCCGCCGAGGCCGAGTCCGGGGCCGTCCGTCAGCCGGCCGCGCTGCAGAGTCACCTCGCCAAGCTTCCCCACGGCCTCGACGGCAATCCCGTCGCCGTGGTATGCGACGCCGCCACCGGCTCGGCGCTCGACGCCACCCGCGTGGCCCCTTGGGTGCTTGCCGCCGTCGATTCCGAGTCCTTGGGCGCGGCCAAGGAGACGCTCTCCTCCCTCGGCCTCGCCCCCGCCGATCTCACCCTCGCCGCCCCGAATCACCTCGGCGTGGTCGCCTCCTCGCTCGCGGCCGACGAGGTCGCGCTCGTCCTGATCCCGGGTGAAAACGAGGCCTCGCTCGCCTGGGTCGCGGCCGACGGCGTGCGTGCCGTCGCCTCGGCCCCTCTCGGCTACGCCCGGATTTTCGAGGCGGTGCAGCACGGTCTCGGCCTCAAGTTCAAGGCCGCCGCCGGCAAGCTCTTCTACAACGAAAACTACGACTTCGCCGAGGCCGCCCCCAAGATCGCGGCCGAGCTCGCGGAGGTGCTCAAGCCCTCTCTCGCCGGCAACCCCGCCGCCTCCCTCCACATCGCCGGCCTCACCCCCACTCAAGCCTGGCTCGGTGGAGGCCTCGCCAGCGCCCTCGGCCTCAAAGCCTGGTCGCCCGCGACCGCCGACCTCGTCTCCCGTCTCGGTCTCGAAAGCGCGGTGAACCCCTTGCCCGCCTCGGCCGGCGCCCTCGCCAGCCTCGCGGCCGCCGGGGCTGCCGACTCCGCCTGGGTGCAGCCCACGCTTGAGGCCTTGCTCGCCCGGCCCAAGACCGCCGTTCCCTTCCCGAAGGCCGCCGCGCCCGCCGCCCCCGCCCCCGCGGCGCCCGCCATCAAGGCCGCCCCGGCGATGAAGCCGGCCGCCGCCGCCGCGCCCGCCCCGAAGGCCGCCGCCCCCAAGGCCGCCGCTGCCGCCGCCCCGGCCCCCGCGGCCCCGGCGCCCCGCCCGGTCGAGGCGGTTTCCGTGCAGCAAACCGCTCCCGCCCCCGCCGCCGGCGGCGCCCCGCGCAAGAGTAACAAGGGCGCGATCTTCATCGCGGGCGGCGTCGCCCTGGTCGCCGCCGTGGTCGGCCTCGCCATGCACTTCCGTTCGCCCCGTGATCGGCAGGCCGCCCAAGGAGCCCCGGCCCAGCAGAGCGCCCCCGCCGAGACCACCCCGGCCGCGACCGAGACCGTGCCGCAACCTGCCGCGCCCACGCCGACTCCCCGTCCCTCCACGCCCGCGATCGCTCCGATCCCGGCTCCGGCGCCCATCGTCGTGACCCCGCCCGCCGCCACGACCGGCAACGCCGCCGTCTCGGGCAGCTCCACCGACCAGTTCGCCGCCGATCCGCGCAAGTTTGGCAACGAGCGCTACCGCTTCGAGGTGACCGAGAAGGGCTTCATCCAGGCACTCGCCACTCCGCGCGACGAGGTCCTCGTCGAGTCCGCCGCCGGCATCAGCCTCCAAGGCAGCTACGTCGGCACCGACGGCCGCCGCAAGTGGTTCAACGTCGGTGGCGTCGACGACGTCGGCTACCAGGCCACGGTCCGCAAGAGCGTGCGCGACGGCGTCACCGTCTTTGATGTCCGCGTCACCCATCCCCGCTTCGAGCTGGAGCAGACCTTCCACTGCCTGCCCGAGAGCGTGCGCGTGACCGCCCGCTTCAACCCGATCAACCTCCGCGATCCGCGCGGAGTCATCGCGGCGGTGCACTCCGTGCGCCTCTCGCCGGTCGCCCTCAACCCGTCGCTCCGCATGCGCGCCTCGGCCGACAACTTCGCCTACGCGATGAAGGCCGGCACCCTCCGCATCGGCTTCGACAACACCGTCTGGGCCCGCGACGGCGCCGACGGACGCCAGACCATCATCGCCGGTGAAAACGGCGTCGCCTTCCACTTCACGGAAAACACCGACCAGCGCCGCAACACCCTGAGCTACGAGATCCTCATGCCTTGAGTCGCGGCGCCCGAGAGGGAGCCGCTCCCTCCGCCCGCCCCGAACCCGCGACGCTCCGGCGCCGCGGGTTTTTTCTTTTCCTTCGTCCTTCGCGCCCCCTCCTTTTTGCCCATGCCTGCCGAGCCCATCGTCTTCTTCAACCGCCGCACCGGCCAACTCGAGACCGAGCGCATCTACGGCGAGGCCTGGCTGCGCTGGATCTACGGCAACCCCCTCGGCCGCCTCAGCCTCTCCGCCGCCGTGCGCCGCGCCTGGTTTTCCAGCTGGTATGGCTGGCGCATGAACCGCCGCGTCAGCGCCAACCTCGTGCTGCCCTTCGTCATCGACTACAATCTCGACGCCGAGGAATTCGCCAAGCCCGCCACCGCCTACCGCACCTTCAACGAGTTCTTCTACCGCACGCTCAAAAACAACGCCCGCCCCGTCGCTCCCGGCGACGACGTGGCCGTGCTCCCCGCCGACGGCCGCCACCTCGCCTATCAGGATGTCGACGCCGCCGACGGCTTTTACGTGAAGGGCAAAAAATTCTCCCTCGCCAAGCTGCTCGGCTCCGAGGCGCTCGGCGCCGAGTTCGCCGGCGGCTCCATGCTCATCTCGCGCCTTTGCCCGGTCGATTACCACCGCTTCCACTTCCCCGTGGCCGGCGTCCCCGGCGAGGCGAGCCTGATCAACGGCTGGCTCTACTCGGTGAGCCCGCTCGCCCTCCGCCTCAACCCCGGCTACCTCGTCGAGAACAAGCGCATGCTCACCCTGATCGAGAGCGAGCGCTTCGGCCGCGTGGCCCAGCTCGAGGTCGGCGCCACCATGGTCGGCGCGATTCAGCAGAGCTTTGTGCCGGGCCGCGCGGTGAAGAAAGGCGACGAGAAAGGCCTCTTCGCCTTCGGCGGCTCCTGCGTGATCACTGTCTTCCAGCGCGGCCGCATCGTCTTCGACCGCGATTTGGTTGAGCACGCCGCCGAGCAACGCGAGGTCTACGCCCGCATCGGCGAGCGCCTCGGCGCCGCCCCCGCCGCGGCTCCCGCGCGGGGCTGAGCCGCCCGCGCCGCCCTGCCGCCATGGCCAAGGTCCGCATCCTGCCCGACCGGGTCGCCAACCAGATCGCCGCCGGCGAGGTGGTGGAGCGGCCCGCCGCCGTGGTGAAGGAGCTGGTCGAGAACGCGCTCGATGCCGGCGCGACGCGCATCGAGGTGGAGTTTTCCCACGGCGGCCGCGCCCTCATGCGCGTCGAGGACAACGGCCATGGCATGGCGCGCGAGGACGCGCTCCTCGCCCTCGAGCGCCACGCCACGAGCAAGATCGCCGAGGCCGGCGACCTCGACCGTCTCGCCAGCTTCGGTTTCCGCGGCGAGGCCCTGCCCTCGATCGCCAGCGTGTCGCGCTTCACCCTGCAAAGCGCCGAGGCGGGTGGCGCCGGCACCGAGATCCTCGTCAACGGCGGGCGCATCGTGCACGTGAAGGACTGCGGCCGCCCCCAAGGCACGCGCATCGAGGTCGCGCAGCTCTTCAACTCCGTCCCCGCCCGCCGCAAGTTTCTCAAGAGCGACGCCACCGAGGCCGCGCACATCGTCGCCGCCGTGCGCCTGCACGCGCTCGCCGCCCCGCACTGCTCCTTCACCCTGATCGAGGACGGGCGCGTGATCTTCCGCTCGCCCACCTGCCCGGCGCTGGCCGACCGCGTGGCCGAGATCTTCGGACGCCAGCTCGCCGAGACCCTCATGCCGCTCGATCTGCGCGAGGGCGGCCTGCGCCTCCACGGTCTGATCGCCAAGCCCGGCTCGCCCGGCCGCGCCACGCGCCACGAGACCATCACCTTCGTCAACCGCCGCCCGGTCGACAGCCGCACGCTCGCCTACGGCTTGATCGAGAGCTACCACGAGGTGTTGCCGAAGGGGCGCTACCCCGCGGCCTTTGTTTTCCTTGAGATCGATCCCGCCGCGGTCGACGTCAACGTGCACCCCACCAAGCGCGAGGTGCGCTTCCGCTCCGAGGCGCAGGTGCGCTCCTTCGTGATCCGCGGCGTGCTCTCGGCGCTCCGCGAGGCGGCCCCGCCCGTCGCCGGCCTCGGCGTGGTGGAGCTGCCCGCGGCGCCGCCCGTGACGATGGCCCCCGCGCCCGCGTCCGCGCCCCAAGCCGCGCCCCGTCTGCCGCAAGTCGCGGCGGCGGCGTCGCCGCCGCGGGCGTCGCTCGCC
>JAUVVA010000060.1 GCA_030604905.1 Verrucomicrobiota bacterium
CATCCGGCTCCGCGTTGCAGCACCTGACCGAGGAAGGCGCAGAAGGTAACCCATGGCGTGAAGAGCCTGCGTCGTCCGCCCGCGACATCGAAGAGCGAAGGCGGCACGAACTTCGCCACGATGCTCGTCAAGCCGTCCAGCGGCGCCGCCCGCAAGCTCTCGCCGACTCGGGAAGCGCGGCGGCTGCAAAGCCGATGGGAAAAGCCCGGGAGATATAGCCTGTTGATGCGCACCAAGTTACGGAAATAAATAGCTTGGTCGCATCAAGCTGATAACCAGAGGCTTACGCCACATGCCAATAGGCTTCATCTCTCTGCGTTTCGCCTAACTTAGTGCCATTCCGCTCCGACCCCCTTGGCCTTCCTATTTTACCATACGCCCTCAATCGATAACGATGTTATCCCGAATCGGTTTGGCGCATATGGAACGCAGTTTTATGCTTGGGGGCATTACGGAAAGCGTTTTGAGTTTGGGAACCCATCTGGGAGCTATCAATATCCTGAGATGAGAAGGTTGATCTAAGAGAGGATGAGGTAACTTATGCGTATTCTATGCTTGGCTCTTTTGGTATTTGCTCCGAAGGTCGTTTGCCTTGCTGAGTCATTTCGGACAATATGGGCTGAGGTGCCAGTCATCTATGACCGCGTGAACCTAAAAGACGCGAAGGTCATTGATGTTTGCCGCTACCTTGAAATAGTTTTTAATCATGACGAGGATTTGCGACTTCCAAGGCCGTCCGATGTGTTTTTCCCCGTCCATCTAGATGTGTCTGAGGGCGTGCGTGAACGCCTAGTGCCACTCCGCACGGGAAGGGTGGGGTTAATGGATGTATTGGTGGTGCTGTCTGCTGTCGGTGAGTTACAATTTCGGGATGTGGGTCGATCACGAGTGGAGATTGCACATAATTCATTTTTGGACGCTCTCCGGGTCGAGTGGCTTAGAAACAGTGCGGAAACGATTCTTGTGACTATCCACAACTCAGGTGAAGGGCCTATTCCTTTTAATGAAAATATATGGTCGTATCCGTGTGCGCATCTCTCGGGCGGAGTCTGGAATTCGTTAATTAAAGCTTTCAACGAAATATCCACACGGCCGTTTGTGCTTAATCTCAGGCAATCAATCGATCTAGAGTTTAGCGTCCCTCCGGGTGACGCTTACGTATTTAAGGTTGCCCGGGGTGACGTCGTTTACGGATTGTTGCTAAATGACGATAACCGGACGGAGAAATTGAGCGTGAAACGTGAAGTGAACCGTGCAGGGTTCGATCCGGGCAGATAGGTGACAAATAGTCCGGGGAGATGGGTTACATATTCAAAACCAGAGGGGACCGCCCCCACATGACGCCAAAGAAGATCCGCCTCTTGCTTTTCTCATCGGTCGTCTTGGCGGCGCTGACACTTGGCGCGTTTGCCTGGGAACGGGCGCAGGGACGGAAGGCGCATGATTCCATCGTCGCGCTGCTTGCTTCAGCAAAGGATGGCGCAGAGATCGATATCGCGCAGGCGACGGGCTTCGCTTGGGATCGGTTGCATGTGTTTGCGCCCTACACTCCGGCCTCGGTCATAGAGGGGGAATTGGGCTTTGCCTGGCCGGGGGCCGCGAAAAGCGGGATCTCCGGCACCGACTCGATCTGTCTGCTGGTTTTTGTGGCGAACAAGCAGGTGGTGGAGCAGGTAAAACTGGCCCGACGCTTCGGGGATTTCGCGCCGGCCGCGGGGACTTATGCCCGCGATCGCGCGCGCTTTCGTGTGACGAGGAGGGACGGGGTTTTCCAAGTCGCGCCGCTGGCAGCCGAATAGTGGGAACAGGTCGGCGACCTGTTCCCGCTGATCAGGGGGCCCACTCGCGGCCGTGGAGGAGGAACTGCCAGTTGCCGCGGAAGGTGCCGAGCTCGCCGTAGAACTTGGTGAGCGTGCCGGCGCGGGCGCGGGCGCGCAGATCGTCGCGCAGCTGGCGGTTGTGGCTGAAAACGTCGTATTCGTGGCCGCCGATCGTCACTTTCACGTGGCCGCGCTCGTTCACGTGCGCGGGCGCCTCGACGAGGAAGATGCGTCCGGTGAAGTTGCCGTCGCGGATATCGGTGCCTTCGGGCAGCTCGGCGAGCTTCAGGGCGGTGGCGAAGAGGTCGACGGTGCTCACCTCGGTGCGGAAGACGGTGGAGTCGCCGGTCTCGGTCTCGCTGGGGCGGGTGAGGGGCAGCCAGCGGTCGCGGTCGGTGGTGTCGAGCTTGCGGAAGCGGGCGTAGAGGGGGAAGTGGTCGGAGAAGCCGCCGGGCACGCGGCCGCGCGACCAGCGGTTGGGCAGGCCGAGGGCGTTGGCGTTGAGGCCGGGGAACTTCAGGACGGCGAAGCTGTTGTCGACATACTGGATGCCGTTAAAATCGTAGAGGCCGCGCGAGATGATGAGGTGCATGAGCGTGCCCCACTCGCCGCGGAAGGTGTCGGAGGCGCGCTGGTTGGAGGGGAGCTCGAACCAGAGGTTGTAGAGGTCGCGGTCGCGGCCGCGGATGGCGAGTTCGTTGCCTTGGGAGCCGAGGATGTCGTTGATGCCGGTGCTGCGCATGTCGCGGTAGCGCTGGCGCTGGTTGTAGTGCGAGTTGAGGTCGCCGGCGATGAGGATGTCGGCGTGGGCGTCGGCCTTGAGGAGCTCGTCGAGGCGGTCGCGGAGCACGCGGGCGTTGCCGCGGCGGATCTCCTCCATCTCGGGGCTGCCGGCGCCGGATTTCCAGTGGTTGACGAAGACGGTGAAGGGGGCGCCGTCGACGTCGAGGGTGGCCTCGAGGATGGCGCGGGCGCCGACGAGGTGGTGGCTGCGGACGTCGGTGAAGGGGAAACGGGAAAAGAGCACGTTGCGCACGGCGGGGCCGCGTCCGTCGGGGCCGTGACGTTCGTTGGTGACAGCGACGTGGTAGGCGCCGAGGCCGTCGTCGACGGCGGCCTTGAGGAGCCAGGCCTCGGCGGGGAGGCCGGCGATCTCGGGCGGGATGGGGTTGAGCGCGAGCATCTCGCGGTAGGTGGTGTGGGCGACGGAGGCGAGCCAGGCGGCGTAGTCACCGCCGGGGACCGTGGTCTCGGGCGTGTGGTCATACTCGATCTCGTTGAACGCGACGATGTCGGGCCCGGCGCCTTCATCCACGCGGGCGAGGACCGCGATGGTGTTGGTGAGCTTTACGCGCAGGTGCTCGGCGGTCCACTGCTCGGGCTGGTAGTCGTCGTAGAGGGCGATGCCGTCGATATCGAAGAGGTTTTCGACGTTGAAGACGACGGCGGAGAAGCTGCGGGCCCAGGCGCCGGAGGCGAAGGAGAAGCAGGCGAGGACCAGGAGGAAGCAGGCGCGGGGGCGGGGACGGGACGGGAGGGCGAGCATGGGGAGGAGCAGTGGCGGAGAGCAGGCGAGACGCCAAGCCGGGGCGGAGGTTGCTAAGTAACGATGCGGTGAAGCGGCGGGCGGGGCGGGGGAGGCGGTGGGCGGGGGGATGGGATGGGAGTGGGCGTGGGCGGGGGCGGGGGGATGGGAAGAATGGTAAGGAGGGGAGGAAGGGGGAGGCGCCAAGAAGCGCGGCGGGGATACGGCGTCTTGCGGAAGGGGCGGGCGGGGCGCAGGGTGGCGCGACATGAAGAAAACCGAGGGGCGCGCCGAGTTGTTGCGGATGGAGGGGCTGCGGGTGGAGCGGGGCGAGACGACGGTGCTGGACGGGATCGACTGGCGAGTGCGGCGGGGCGAGCACTGGGTCTTGCTGGGGCCAAACGGGTGCGGGAAAACCTCTTTGCTGCGGGCGCTGTTTGGCTACCTGACGCCTTCGGCGGGCGTGCTCCGGGTGCTTGGGCGGGAGTATGGGGCGCACGATTGGCGGGAGCTGCGTCTGGAGCTCGGGCTGGTCTCGAGCGCCTTGCACGCCTCGGTGCCGGAGGGGGAGCCGGCGCTGCACACGGTGGTGAGCGGCGGGCGGGCGCAGCTGGATCTTTGGGGCGAGCCGACGGCGGCGGAGGCGCGGGCGGCGCGGCGGCAACTGGAGCGGGCGGGCGCGGCGGGGCTGGAGTCGCGACGCTGGGGAGTGCTTTCGCAAGGGGAACGCCAGCGGGTGATGATCGCGCGGGCGCTGATGGCGCGGCCGCGGATCCTCGTTTTGGACGAGCCTTGCGCGGGCATGGACCCGGTGGCGCGGGAGGCGTTTTTGGCGCGGATGGAGCGGCTGGCGCGGGAGCCGCGGGGGCCGGCGCTGGTGCTGGTGACGCACCATGTGGAGGAGATCACGCCGGCCTTCACGCACGCGCTGCTCTTGCGCGGGGGGCGGGTGTTGGCGGCGGGGCCGCGCGGCGAAACCTTGAGCGGGCGGCGGCTGGCGGAGGTATTTGGAGCGCGCATACGGTTGCGGCGCACGGGGCGCGGAGCGGAGGAGCGGCTGGAGCTACGGGTAGGCGGTGGCTAGGGAGGGGTGGATGGGATATGGGAGTTATGGGAAGAAGGGGAGGGATGGGAGTTATGGAGGGGCCGGGAAGCTGCGGGGCGCGGAGTCGATTTTGTCGACGAAGGGGACGCCCCAGAGGATGGGGGGAGAGTCGGGGCCGGGGGACGCTTCCGGGGCGAGGTGGCGGAGCACTTCGGCGTAGCGGAGGCTGATCTGGAGGCGGCGCTGGCCGCGGTTGTCGATCTTGGGGTTGAGGGTGAAGATCGCCTCGGAAAAGGGCGGGCGCGACTTCATGGCCTGGGCGCGGCGGCGCGCCTCGGCCGGGCTGAGCGAGCGGTCCTTGATGAGGGCGTCCAAAGCCTCGAGGTCGGCACGGGTCACCGGGCCCCAGAGCGCGCGCCAGGTGGCGGGCTCGACGCGCGGGGCGAGGATCTTGACGAAGCGCTTCCGCTCGGGTGTGGCCTGTTCCCAGTAGCCGAGGACAAGGATAAAGGGCTCGTCGACGTCGAATTGGCGGAGGGCGTCGCCGAGGCCGACAGGGGAGCGGAAGCGGGTGGCCTTGGGGTTGACCGGCAGGCCGGCGAGCGCGGGGTCGGCGAGGCGGTTGGCGTGGGCGGGGATGTCCCACTTGTCCGTGTAACCATAGGCTGGATACGAATCGAAGAAGGTGTCGCGCACCCATTGCTCGAAAACCAGGCCGTGCGCCTGCACTTCGCCGCTTTGGCCGCGGAGGAAGGGCGCGAGGAGGAGGGCGAGGGTGAGGAGGAGGCGGCGGAGCACGGGAGCGGCGCCGCTGGCGCGGCGAATGACGACTAGCCACTAGCCACTAGCCACTAGCCACTAGCCACTAGTGAACGATCTCTTAGCGAAGGGCGAGGTGCTTGTCACCAATTACCCACTACAAAATGCCAACTACGAACTACCAACTACTCCCCCGCGGTCGACGGGCCGAGCTGGGGCTCGGCGTTCCCGGGGGGTTGACCGCGGCGGGCGGGCGGTGTCGGCTCCCGGCCATGGACGCGAAGGATGCGGCGAAGATCGAGGCGGGGTTTGCCAAGATGAGCCTGGGCTCGGCCCGGCGACATGTGTTTCTCTGCCCCGGGCCCGAATGTTGCGCGGGCGAGGCCGGACAGGCCTCCTGGGAGGCACTCAAGGCGGCTTGCAAGGCCCAGGGCGCGGCCACCCTGCGCAGCAAAGCCGACTGCCTGCGGGTCTGCGCGGGCGGACCCTGGCTCGTGGTCTATCCCGAGGGCACCTGGTATGGGCAGGCCTCGCCGGAACGGGTGGAGCGCATCGTGCGCGAACACGTGGTCGGCGGGCGGCCGGTGGCCGAGTGGGTGGTGCGGACGCAGCCGCTGGCGGGCGCCGCGACGCCGGGCCCGGCCGGTCAGTAATGCGGCGGACGCTCGTCCGGCGTGGGCTCGGCGGGCGTGGCGCTGGCCTGCCGTTCGCGCAGGAGGCGGAGCTCGGCGAGGGCGCGGTCGAGCTGGCGCGATTGCTCGAGCATGACCTTGTCCTGCTCGGTGACGTGGCGCTCCAGCCAGGCGAGGCGCTCTTCGAGGTGCTTAAGCCGTTCGTCGGACATGCGGGCAGGGGCGGGGCGGAGGAGGAGGGGTTGACGCTTCGGCGGTCGTGGGATCGATGCCGAGCGACTGGAGCTCGGGCAAGACCACGCGGGTGTAGCAGTCGGGGCAAATCGAGTGGCTGAAATCGGTGCCGGTGCGGGCGTTGATGTAGCTCTCGATCTTCTGCCAGTAGTTTTTGTCGTCGCGGATTTTTTTGCAGTAACCGCAGATCGGGAGAAAGGCCTCGAGCTGGCGGACCTGGGTCGCGAAACGGAGGATGCGTTCGGCGACGTGCAGGCGCATCCAGATTTCCTGCGAGTCGAGCGGCTTGCGCAGGAAGTCGTCGACGCCGGCCTCGATCGCCTCGCGCTGGTTCTCCTCGGAGGGCGATTTGCCGCTGAGAAGGATGAAGTAGACGTAGTCGCTGCCGAGGCGGGCGCGCACGCGGCGGCAGAGCTCGAGGCCGTCGAGACCGGGCATCACCCAATCGCTCACGATCACGCGCACCGGGTCCGAGGCGAGGTGATCGAGCGCGGAGAGACCGTCGGAGACCGTGATCACCTCGTGGCCGAGCTTGCGCAGGGTGCGCACGAGCACCGCGCGGGCGACGGGATCATCTTCAACGGCGAGCACCTTCATGGAACGTGGGAATGAGCGAGCGCGGGTGCGGCGAGGGGCGACCGGGGCAAAGTCGCCGGAGAGTGGCATCGGGTCAAACCCCGCCTCGGCGCGGTGATTACGGACCGGACTTTGCGCGGCACGGGCTTCCGGAGCGCGTTCTCAACGTCGCACGCCGAGGGAGGCGGTGATGCGGCGGCGCACCCACTCGCCGAGCAGGTCGAGCAGGGTGACGAGCGCGAGGATGAAGATGAGCACGGTCGCCACCTTGTCCCACGCGAAATACTCGTAGTAGGCGGCGAGCTGGGCGCCGAGGCCGCCGGCGCCGACGTAGCCGATGATCGAGGCGGCGCGCAGGTTGTATTCGAGCATCCAGAGGACGTGGCTGGCGATGAGCGGCTTGGCGTGGGGCCAGAGGCCGTATTGGAAGGCTTGCACGCGGTTGGCGCCGAGGGCGGAGAGGCCCCGCGCCACCTCGGCGTCGACCGACTCGAAGGCATCGCTGAAAAACTTCCCGAGGTAGCCGAGCGAGTAGAGGGTGAGCGCGACCACGCCGGCGAGGGGGTTGGCGCCGACGATCGCCACGCCGAAGAGCGCCCAGACGAGGCTGGGCACGGTGCGGGCGAAGTTCATGAGCAGGCGCGCGGGCGCGACAACCCAGGTGGGCGCGAGGGTGCGCGCGCCGAGGGCGGCGAGCGGGAGGGAGAGGATCGTGGCGAAGACGGTGGCGAGGATCGCGATCTGGAAGGTCTCGCCGAGGGCGTGGAGCGTCTCGCGCCAGACGGACCAATCGGGCGGGAAGAAGTGGCCGACGAAGCGGGTGAGGTTGCCCCAGGTGTCGAGATCGCGGCCGGAGCCGCGGAGCGCCGGCCAGGAGGCGATGGCACCGAGGGCGAAGGCGGCGAGCGTGACGGTGAAGACGTTGATGCGCGGCGGGGGCGGCGGCTGGGCCGGCGGCGAGGGCGGGCCGGGGGGAAGCGAGGCGGGGCCGGGGCCTGGGGGCGCCGGGGGGAGGGAGGCGCTGGCGGGGCTGGGCGATGCGGGCGCGGAGGAGGCGGGCGCGGAGGAGACGGGGCCGAGCTGGGGCTCGGCGTTCCCGGGGGGGGCGGAGCGGCTCATTTGCGCACCTCGCGGACTTTCCAGTTGGTGGCGTCGCCGGGATCGAAGCTGAGCACGAGGTCGGCGAAGCGGTCGACGAGCTCGGCGTTGTGCAGCACGCAGAGGACGGTGCGGCCGTGCTCGCGCGCTTCCTGGCGGAGGAGGCCGAGCACGCGGCCGGTGAGGTAGGCGTCGAGGGCGGAGACGGGCTCGTCGGCGAGGTAGAGCTCGGGCTCCTGGAGCAGGGCGCGGGCGATGGCGGTGCGTTGTTGTTCGCCGCCGGAGGTCTGGCAGCTCCAGCGGTGCACGTGGGCGCCGAGGCCGAGGTCGCAGAGGATGCGGTAGGCGGCCTCGCGGTCGGCGCGCGGGAAGCCGAAGAGGGTGCGCCAGGCGGAGTGGCGGCCGAGGCGGCCGGCGAGGGTGTTGGTGAGCACGCTCACGTTGGGCGTGAGCAGGTTTTGCTGGAAGATGATGCCGGTGCGGCACTGCAGCTCGGGCTCGGCCGGGTGGTGCGCGTGGCCGTGCGCGCAGCGGCAGACGATCTCGCCCTCGGCCGGGGCGAGCAGGCCGGCGATGGCGGAGAGAAAGGAGGATTTGCCGACGCCGGAGGGACCGACGACCGCCACGAAGGCGCCGCGCGGGACCACGAGGTCGAGGCCGCGCACGAGCCAACGGTCGCCGCGGCGCAGGCCGAGGCCGCGCAGCTCGAGGTGGGGCTCGCCGCGTAGCGCGGGAAGGGGCGCGGCGGAGCTGCTCGCGGCGGGGCGGGAGAGGGCGGCGGCGGGGCTCACTGACGCAGGGCGCGGCGCGCCAAGGCGAGGGCCTCGGCGAGGGAGGCGGTGTGGGCTTCGCCGTCGGCGGCGACAAGCTTGGTGGTGAAGAGGCGGTCGCGCAGGGCCTGGTGTTCGGGCTCGTTAAGGGCGAGCAGGGCGGCGCGCAGCGCCTCGGTGTCGGCGGGGGCGAGGGTGCGACGCACGGCGAGCACGTGGCTGGGCACGGGGCCTTGTTTTTGCAGCATGCGCAGGCGGCCGCGCTGCTCGGGCGTGAGGTGTTTGTCCTCGTCGAGCACGTAGTAGCTCACGGCGGCGGCCTCGGCCTCGCCGGCGAGCAGACGCTCGATGGCCGAGACGTAGCCGACGCCGAAGAACACGTTGCCCGCGCCGAAGAAGCCGGCGGGATTGGCATCGGGCCCGAGGAGGCCGCGTTGGTGAAGGTCGAAGAGGGGCACGACGAAGCCGCTCGTGCTGGTGCGGCTGGCGAAGGCGACGCGGCGGCCGCGGAGATCCTCGATGGATTGGTAGGGGGCGTCGGCGCGGACGACCCAGTAGCTGTCGTAGGCGGTGCGGCCGTCGGGGAACTCGCCGGCGAGGAGCAGCTCGGCGACGTTGCGGGTGCGGGCGTTGACCAGATCGGTGGCGGAGAGGTAGCCGAGGTCGATGGTGCCGTTGGCGTAGCCTTCGAGGATGACGGTGGCGGAGAGCGGGATGATGACGTCGACGGGACGGCCGAGGCGCTCGGAGAGAAACTCGGAGAGACGGCGTTGCTCGGCGCGAAGGACCTCGGGGTTTTTGTCGGGCTTGAGCGCGACGACAAATTTGTTCACGGGCCGGCCCTGCGCGTGGAGGCTGGGGGCGCTCGCGAACACGGCGAGGCCGAGGGCGAGAAGCCCGAAACAACAGAGGCTGCGGAGGAAGCGCATAAGAGCTTAACCGTTACTGAGACTCAGGTTCAAATCAAGGCTGGGGCGCGCTTGGTGGGGTTTTTGCTTGGGGCGGAGGGGCTTGGACGAGGGCGGGGAGGGGGGCGTGCCGGGCCGGTGGGGGTGAGCTGAGGGGGGAGGCGAAGGTAGGCGGGTGGGTGAACAAGGAACCGGTCGGCGACCGGTCCCACGGCGGTAGCCGACGCGCCTTCTTCTTACGCGGCGAAAGCGGCTCGCAGCTCGGCCGGGGTATGCACCGGCGCTTGGCAGGCAAAGTCGCGGCAGAGGTAGGCGGTGGGGCGACCGTCCAAGGGACGCATCTCGGCGGCCCACGCGGCGCAGGCCGGGGTGAGCAGGTGGATGGGCGCGCTGAAGGGCGCCGCGGAGTAGACCGCCTCGGCGAGGGCGCGGAAGGTCGGGTCGCTCGGATCGCCGGCAAGCACGACATGCGCGGGCTCGGAAAGGAGGTCGGCGAGGCCGCAGAGCAGCACCGGCAAGGCATGGGGCGCACCGGACCACTGCGAGCGAAAGGCCTCGGCGAGGCGGCGGGCGCGGGCCCGGTGGCTCGGAGCAGACATGCCGAGCGGTGGCTCGGCGCTCCCGGGGGACTCGCCGGCGAGCACGGAGAGGCGCACGAGGTTGCTCATCGCGACGGACGAGGCGGTGGGCTCGGCGCCGTCGTAGTCGTCCTTGAGGCGGAGCACGAGCTCGGTGCCGGCGGGAGCGGAGAAGTAGCCGCCCTCGGCCTCGTCCCAGAAAAGGCGGTCCATCGTGGCCTGAAGTTGCTCGGCGAGGCGGAGCCAATGCGGGTCGAGCGTGGCCTGGTGAAGGTCGAGCAGGCCGGCGATGACGCAGGCGTAGTCCTCGGCGAAGGCGTCGATGGTGGCACGGCCTTCGCGCCAGGAGCGGCGGAGCAGGCGGAGGGCGGGGGTGGAGGTGCCGAGCTGGGGCTCGGCGTTCCCGGGGGCGGAGACGATCATCTCTCGCTCGAGGAAACGGGCGCAGCGAAGCGCGGCCTCGAGGTAGAAGGGGCGCTTGTCGGCGAGGCAGGCGGCGGGGTGGACGGCGGCGCGGGCCAGGGCGGAGAGCGCGAGGCCGTTCCAGGCGGCGAGGATCTTGTCGTCGAGGTGCGGGCGGGGGCGGGCGGCGCGCACGGCGCGGAGGCGCTCGAGCGCGGCGCCGAGCCGGTCGGCGGCGCCGGCGACGTCGCTGTGGCCGCGGGCGGCGGCGGTCTCGGCGAAGGGGCGCTGCTGTTTGAGGATATTGCGCCCGGTGAAGTGGCCCTGCGGGTCGAGCTCGGCCGGGACGTTGCCGGCGGGCTCGACGCCGAAGTGGGCGCAGACGAGGGCGGCGTCGGCCGGCGGGAGCGCGGCGTCGATCTCGGCGCGGGTCCAGACGTAGAAGGCGCCCTCGGCCTTTGTGGCATGGGCGTCTCGCCCATGTTCGGAAATCGATCCCACGGGCGGGACGCCCGTGCCACTTGGCGCGCGGTCGCTGTCGGCGTCCTCGGCGGAGAAGAAGCCGCCGGCGGGGTGGGCGAGGTCGCGTAGCAGATAATCGAATACACCGCGGGCGGCCCAGGCGAGGCGCTCGTCGCCGGTGGCGCGGGCGCAGTCGAGCAGGTTGCGCGCGATCTGCGCCTGGTCGTAGAGCATCTTTTCGAAGTGCGGCACAAACCAGGTCTCATCCACGGAGTAGCGGTGGAAGCCGCCGCCGAGGTGGTCGTGCAGGCCGCCTTCGCACATGCGGCGCAGGGTGTGCGCGGCCATCTTGAGCGCCTCGCGGCCGGCCTCGCTGGCGCCGCCGCCCTGGAGCGCGGCGACGCGGAGGAGCAAGTCGAGGTTGCCGGCGCGGGGGAACGTGGGCGCGCCGCCGAAGCCGCCATGCTCGGCGTCGAAGCTTTCGTAGAGGTGCATGAAGCCGCGTTCGTAGGCGTCGCCGGCGGCCTCGTGGAGGGGGACGGGGGCGGCGGGGGCCGGGTCGGCATCGGCGGTGCCGGGCGGGAGCCCGGCGGTCCCAGGGGCGGAGTCGGAGTGGCCGAGCCGGGGCTCGGCGTTCCCGGGGGCGCCGCCGGGGCCGCCGGAGTCGGCGACGCTCGCGGCGCGGTGTTTGTAGTGGTTTTCCAAGGACGCGAGGGCGCGGTCGGCCTCGGCGACGAGCGCCTGCCTCTGGGTTTTCCAGGCCTCGGCGATGGCGGCGAGCAGGGTGGGGAAACCGCGGCGCTCGCCGTGGTCGGCGGGCGGGAAGTAGGTGCCGCCGAAGAAGGGCTTGAGGTCGGGGGTGAGGAAGACGTTGAGCGGCCAGCCGCCGTGTCCGCTGCGGGCCTGGACGTAGGTCATGTAGACGCGGTCGACGTCGGGGCGCTCCTCGCGGTCGAGCTTCACCGGGATGAAGTCGCGGTTGAGCTGGGCGGCGATGGCTTCGTTTTCGAAGGACTCGCGGGCCATGACGTGGCACCAGTGGCAGGTGGAGTAGCCGATGGAGAGAAGGATGGGCTTGTCCTCGGCGCGGGCGCGGGCGAAGGCGGTCTCGCCCCATTCGAGCCAGGCGACGGGATTGTCCGCGTGCTGGCGGAGGTAGGGCGAGGTGGCGGCGGCGAGGGCGTTGGGCATCGGCGTAAAAGGTCGATGCAAAGCCGCGGCGGGGCAACGAGGGCAAAGCAAAAGCCCGGCTTGCGACGGGGCGCAGGCCGGGCTCGCGGGAAAACGACCGTGGTAAGGTCAGGAGGCCGGGCTGTCGGCGGCGGCCTTGCGGGCGGCGGCCATGCGCTCGGCGACCGCCCCGGAGAACTCGATGGTCTGGGTGGGGAAGGCGAAGCTGAGGCCGCGCGCGGCGACGAGACGCATGAGGGCGAGGTTGATCTTTTCGCGCAGCGCGAAGGTCTTTCGCATGTCGGGATCGGCGGCGAAGTAGATGATCTGGATGTCGAGCGAGTAGGCCCCGTAGTTGACGAAGTTGACCGCCAGAAAGTCCTGGTGGATGAGCGGTTCGCTCTTGAGCAAGGCGCGGATGTCCTCGAGCAGGCCCTCGATTTGCTCGGGCTTGGAGGAGTAGGTGACGCCGATGGTCTGGTCGACGCGGCGCTGGGGCATGCGACCGAAGTTGTTGATCGCCTCGGCGGCGACGGTCTTGTTGGGGATCGCGATGAGCGTGCGCTGCGGGGTGCGGAGCTTGGTGGAGCGCAGGCCGATGTCCTCGACGGTGCCCATGTGTTGGCCGATCTGCACGAACTCGCCGGTGCGGAAGGGCTGGTCGACGGCGACGACGACGGAGCCGAAGACGTTTGCGAGGGTGTCTTGCGCGGCGAGGGCGAAGGCGAGGCCGCCGATGCCGAGGCCGGCGAGGAAGGCGCGCACGTCGGCGCCGAGCGACTGGGCGGCGATGAGCACGCCGAAGATGAGGATGAGCGCGATGACGGTCTTCTTGATCCACGGCATGAAGGCCGCGACCGCGGTGCCCTTGGCCTTGGCCGAGAGGTGAAGGTGGTCGAGCACGCAGGCGATCGTGCTGATGAAGAACCAGAGGGTGACGACGGAGAGCGCGATGGTGCGGAAGTAGTGGAAGGCCTCCTCGGCCTCGGGCGTGAGCTTGAGGACCTTGATCGCGATGATGGCACCGATGACCGCGATGGCGGCGGAGACGGATTTTTGCCAGGCGGCGATCAATTCGTCGTCGAGCGTGGTCTTGGTGCGGGCGGTGACGCGCTTGATGACAGCGAAAATCGCGCGCGCCACGACCTTGCGGAGCACATAGAAGAGCACCGTGATCAGCGCGGCGATGGACCAGTGCTGCCAGGTGTTGCCGGCGCTCTCGACGCCGAAGAGGCCGAGCACGAGGTCGACCAGGTATTCGACAAAATCAGGCGTGCGGGGCTCGGCGGCGCCGCTGCCGACGGCGGCGACAGCCTGTGTGGAAAGGTCGGTGTTGGCGGACTGGGCGTGGACACCGACCGCGAGAGACAAGAGAAGAAGCGGGAGCCGGAGAAGGCGGGAGAGGCGCATAGGACGGGAGCCGGGGAGAGCTA
Organism: Verrucomicrobiota bacterium; assembly: GCA_030604905.1. GTDB lineage: Bacteria > Verrucomicrobiota > Verrucomicrobiia > Opitutales > Opitutaceae > IMCC26134_A. The sequence continues at coordinate 13,413 of JAUVVA010000060.1, forward strand.
GCGGGGGGCCCGGCCAAGTCAATCGGGGCCCCGTCCGTCAAACCACGGTCGCGGGCGGGAGAGGAATGGGGAGTGGGGAATGACCAAGGACCAATGACCACTGACCACTGACCAATGACCAATGACCAATGACCAATGACCAATGACCAATGACCAATGACCAATGACCAATGACCAATGACCAGCCACCCCGGCTATCAGAACCGGAGATCGGTCACGACCAACAAGCTCCTAACGACCGACTCCCAAACAAACGCGCCCCGCCCTCCTTGGCGGGAGGATCGGGGCGCGGGGAGGGGCGGGTGCTCAGGCGACCGCGATCTTGCGGGGCTTGAGGGCCTCGGCCTTGGGCAGGGAGACGCGGAGCACGCCGTCGCGGAGCTCGGCATGGATCTTCTCCGCGTCGATCGTCCGGCCGTGCTCGAGCACAAGCTCGTAGGCGATGTCGCGGGACTCGCGATGCAGGGCCTGCCAAGCCTCGGGCTTGCGCCAGGAGCGGCGGCCAAAGACACGGATCTGCTCGTGGTCCACGCTCAGCTCGAGGCCGTCCTTGGCCACGCCGGGGAGCTCGACGACGAGACCATAGGCCTCGGGCGTGTCGGTGACCTCATGGCGCGGGGTGCGGGTCGGCTCGGAGTCCGTGCGAGGCGCGGGCGCCGGCGCGGCGGGCGCGGGAGCGAGGGAGGGGATGAGGGTGGAGAGAAGGGACATGGCTGGGATCTCCTTTCGGTTTAGGTTCAAGACTAGGTGGTGGGTTTGTATCGATTTTTTGGTTACGAGACGGCCACGCTGATCTTGCGGGGCTTGGCCTCCTCGCGCTTCGGGAGCGTGACGGTGAGCACGCCGTTCTCGAACGCGGCGCTGATCTTGTCGGCCGCCACGGCGCCCTCGGGCACGGTGAGCGCCCGGTTGAACTCGACGGTCTCCTCGCGCTCGCCCGTCTTGCGGGTGCGCTTGGCGGAGATCTGCAGGGTGCCGTCGGCGAGCTCGACGTTGATGTCGGCCCGGTTCACGCCGGGGAGCTCGGCGCGCACGTAGGTGGCGGCGGCGTCCTCATAGAGGTCGACCGGGAAGCCGGCGGCGGCGGGGCCGGCGGTCTCGCCCAGGGCGGCCTCGAAAAGCCGGTCCATTTGCTCCTCCAGCCCGGCCCACGGGCTGCGGGCGAAGGCGGGATGGTAGGCGCGGGCGACCGGCGTGGTGTAGCGGATGAGTCTCATGGTGATGTCTCCTGAGTTCGATGTTGTGGTTTGTGGTTCGCCCACCCGTTCGCAAGACGGGTGCCAGCGGGAAACATGGCCCGGAGTTGTTCTAAAGGAACGGGTTGTGGATTACGCCGGATTGAGTGGCGGGAAATTTTGTCCGCCTGAGTGTCACGCCTTTGCGCAAGCTCGTCTCAACTTTGCGCGTGCCGAGGCCGGGTGCCTGCCTCACGGTGCCGGGCTCGTCATGAGTTTTGATTTCAACGCCATCCCCGCCCGCGTCGGCACCGATTCGCAAAAGTGGAAAAAGTATGCCGGCACCGACATCCTGCCGATGTGGGTCGCCGACATGGATTTTCGCTCCTCGCCGGCGATCTTGCAGGCGCTGCACGAGCGGGTGGAGCACGGGGTCTTCGGCTACGCCCGCCCCACGCAGGCGACGGTGGACGCGGTGGTGGGCGCCTGCGCGGCCCGCTACGGCTGGCGGATCGAGGCCGACTGGCTGGTGTGGCTGCCGGGTCTGGTGTGCGGGCTCAATGTCACCGCGCAGGCCTTTGCGCAGCCGGGCGACGAGGTGCTCTGCCTCACGCCGGTGTATCCACCGTTCATGACGGCGCCGAAAAACTCCGGCCGCGTGTCGGTGCAGGTGCCGCTCGTGCTGCGCCCCGGGCCGACCGGTCGCGGCGACGGCGTGTGGGAGATCGACTGGGACGCGCTGGAGCGGGCGGTCACGCCGCGCACCAAGCTGTTTTTCCTCTGCAACCCGCATAATCCGGTGGCGCGCGTGTTTCGGCGCGAGGAGATCGCGCGGCTTGCGGCGTTTTGCGCGCGGCATGATCTGATCCTCTGCTCGGATGAGATCCACTGCGACCTGATCCTCGACCCGGCGCTGCCGCATCTGCCGACCGCGCTCGTGGCGCCGGAGCAGGCCGCGCGCACCGTGACGCTGATGGCCCCGAGCAAGACCTACAACGTGCCCGGTCTCGGCACCTCCTTCGCGATCATCCCCGATCCCGCGCTGCGGCAGCGCTTCGTGCGCGCCACCTGGGGCATCGTGGCGGAAGTCACCTGCCTCGGCTACTCGGCTTGCGAGGCGGCCTACCGCGACAGCGAGGAGTGGCGCCAGGGTCTGCTGGCCACGCTGCGCTCCCACGCCGCGCACTTGCAGGCGACCTTCGGCACGGGCGTGTTTGAGCGCGTGCGACTGGAGGCCCCGCTCGAGGCGACCTACCTGGCCTGGCTCAACGTGTCCGCGCTCGGGTTGGCCGATCCGGTGGCGCACTTCGAGGCGCACGGCGTGGGCTTGAGCGACGGGCGAAATTTCGCCGCGACGCCCGGCCACTACGTGCGGATCAATTTCGGCTGCCCGCGGGCGACGCTCGACGAGGGCCTGCGGCGCATGGCCGCCGCGGTGGCGGCGCTGTAATCTGGTGTGCGGGTGTGGAACCGACCGGTGATCGGTTCCACCTGGCGACCGGCTCGGGCTCAGATCGCCGGCTCCGGGTGGAAGGCCTTAATCGAGGAGGCCGGCGAGCGTGGCGTCTTTGCTGAGGCGAAAGGCGTCGCGCAGCGCGACGAACTCGGCGAGGCACTCGGCGGGGGAGCCGGCGCGCGCGAAACGCATGGCGAGCGTGGCACCGTCGCATTCCACGCGGGCGTTCACGCCCGGGGCGCTGAGAACGCAGCGGCTGCAATCCGAGGGGTAGTCCACGCGCAGGGCGCCCTCCGCCTCGGGATCGAGGGCCTCGACGGCGTCGATCACGGCCTCGACGCGCACTCCGCGCACGAGCTCGAACACCACGGCGTCGAACTGGCGCGCGAAGAGCCCGTCAAAGGCCGGCAGGCGGACGAGTTCGCCGGAGCGCAGGCTGTGCAAGGTGCGGGTGGCGGCGTAGCGCGCGGGGTCGGACGCCTCCAGGGTGTAGGCGAGCTCCCAACAGAAATCTTTCGTCGTGAGCGTGGCGAGGGCGGCGCCGAGATCGAGCGAGATGCCGGCGCGTTTGTAGCCGAGGGCCGCGCGGGCGTTTTGAAACATCGCCTCGGCTTCTTCGGCGAGTTCGGCGGCGCAGAGGCGGGCGAGGAAGGCCTGGGTGGCGGCGTTGAGCGCGTCGGGCACGTTGTGGCGCGTCTTGTCGAAACCGCGCAGGGTCTTCACCGCGCCGCCGGAGCCGCCGCTGAGGCGCACTTGGGAAATTTTGCCGAGACTCTGGTCCTTCAAATCGTCGCGCAGCGTGGGGCAAAAGCGACGCACGCCAAGCCCCGAGCGCGGGACGCGCGGGAGGAGCTTTGTCCGTGGGGGAATGCAGCCGGTTGCACCGGGCGGCCATCGCGCTAGCTTTGAGGTTGAACCCGTGGTGACAGCTTTCATGCAACTGACTTTCCCGTGACTCCCTTGCTCGATTTTTCGTCGGACCGGCCGGTGCTGGTGGTGCCCGATGTCCATCAGGATATCGAGTTCCTCGACCGCGTGGTGGCGCTTTCGCTGCAGGAGGGCGCGATGCTGTGTTTTTTGGGGGACCACGCGGATGCGATCAATCCGCGGTGGAAGGGCGAGGCGGCCTTGCGGGCGGTGGCGGAGCGCTTGCCCGAGCTGGCGGAGTCGCATCCGCACGGGTGTGTTTTTTTGGCGGGCAATCATGACCTCGAGGCCTTGCGGATGGCGCACCTGCGCGCACGCATGCTGCTCGCGGGGGATGAAGCCGGGGTGGAGCGGCTGGATGCCGCGCAAGCGGCGGCGCCGACCTACGCTCGTCTGCTCGGTGCCTGGCCGACCGCTTTCCTGCGCACCTGGGGGCTGGCGGCGGTGGCGCATGGTTACCTGCTCAGCCATGCCGGGGTATCGCGTCGCCTCTGGCCGTGGACGGTCTCGTCCGATCCGGCGGTGCAGGCGGAGGAGTTTGTGCGGGGTTGCAACAAGGCTTGGGCGGCGTGGCTTGAGCGGGGCGAGGAGGGGCCCTTGTTCGCGATCGGACCGGCGCGGGGTGGGCGGGGGGCGCCGGTGGGCGGCGTGCTTTGGCTCGACTGGGACCACGAGTTTGTCGACGACCTGCCCTTGCCGCAATTGGTGGGGCATACGCGAGGGCGGGAGCCGCGTCGCAAGGATCGCAGCTGGTGCCTCGATGCCGCGCAGAGCGCGGCCGCGCTGCTTAATCCGGATTTTGGCGTGCGCGTGGTGCGGGTGTGAGCGGGTCCGCTCGCGATCTCGCCCTGCGGCCGACCGCGGCTTCGGCTTCTCGCCCGCATGTTTCACACGAATCGGGTCGGCCCGCGCCGATCTACGGGCCCTAGCGGTGCGATTTGACGTGGCACCCGCGGACGCGGGACCCGTGGGTTCGGAACATGGGCGGGACGCCCATGCCACTCCAAACCGGCTTCGGCGTCTAGTCTAGGCCTCGGCGCGGGGGCGGAGCCAGAAGGTGTCGGCGCGGCCGCCGTAGAAGCGCTCGAGGGCGGCGTCCATCACGGCGGACGTGCGGCGGGCGCTCGCGCCCGTGCTCGGGCAGCGCGAGGCGTCGCCGGCGAGCAGGGCATCGACCACGGTCTGGAGGAGCGGCTGCTGCACGTGCGGCGGGTGCGGAATGGCCAATTCCTCGGGCTTGTCGGCGCCGGCCCGGTGGAGGCGGAGCGGCTCCTCGGCGAAGACGGCGAAGCGCAAGCACGCGGCGCTGCCTTGCAGCTCGATGAGATCCTCGCGGTGGGAGGCGGCGAAATTCCATTGGCCGACGCCGGGCGTGCCGTCGGCGCAGCGGAAGGAGAGCGCGACGCTGTCCTCGACGCCGGGGTGGGCCTCGCCGCGGCGGGCGGCGTGGCCGGCGGCATCGCGCAAGGGGCCGAGGAAGTGGTCGAGCAGATCGAGCGCGTGCGAGCCGAGGTCGTAGAAGAGGCCGGCGCCGGCGATCCCGGGGTCGAGCCGCCAGCTGGCGCGCTGGGGGGGCGAGGCGTAGCGGATGGAGACGCCGGTGAGGCGGCCGAGGGCGCCGTCGGCGAGGAGGGCGCGGGCTCTCTCGAAGCGCGGCAGGGCGCGCCGGTAGTAGGCGGAGAAGACGGGCAGGCCGGCGGCGGCGAAGAGGGCGTCGATCTCGGCGGCCTCGGCGGCGGAGCGGGCGAAGGGTTTTTCGATGTAGGCGGGTTTGCCGGCGGCGGCGACCAGGCGGGCAAGCTCGAGGTGGGAGCCGGGCGGAGTGGCGATGTAGATCGCGTTGACCTCGGGGTCGGCGCAGAGCGCGGCGGCGTCGGCGTAGTGGCGGGGCACACCGTGGCGGCGGGCGTAGTCGGCGGCCTTGGCGGCGTCGCGCCGCATGACGGCGACGAGGCGCGAGCCGGCGATTTTCTGGAGGGCGGGGCCGCTTTTGACTTCGGTGACGTCGCCGCAGCCGAGAATGCCCCAGCGGACCTCGCGGAGCGGAGGGAAGGCGGTGGCGGCGGCGGCGGGAGGCGGGGCGGGGTGGTCGGTACTCATGTGGCGCCGCCGAATGTCCAATGACCAAGGACCAATGACAAACTTCGGGTGGCGGAGGGGCCGAGGGGGCGACGCCTAGCGCTCCAGGGGCATCGAACGGGCGGAGTATGCCCGCTCGGTTCACGTGCCGTAGAGGCGGTCGCCGAAGTCGCCGAGGCCGGGGAGGATGTATTTCTTGTCGTTGAGGCCGCGGTCGAGGACGGCGGTGTGGATGGGGATCTCGGGATGTTTTTTCTCCACGGCGGCGACGCCTTCGGGGGCGGCGATGATGACGACGAGGCTGAGGTCCTCGGCGCCGGCCTCGCGCAGGACGTCGAGGGCCTGGGCGGCGCTGCCACCGGTGGCCAACATCGGGTCGACGCAGATCACGCGTTTGCCGGCGAGCGGGGGGAGTTTGCAGTAGTAGCTGCGGGCGACGGCGGTGGCGTGGTCGCGCTCGAGGCCGACGTAGCCGATGCTCACTTCCGGGAAGAGATCGATCCAGGGCTGCACCATGCCGAGGCCGGCGCGCAGAATGGGCACGACGACGAGTCCGCGGGCGAGCTGTCCGCCGGTGTGGGGCTCGAGCGGCGTATTCACGGCAAAACTACGCAGGGGAAGGTCGCGCGTGGCCTCGATGGCGAGGAGCAGGCCGAGCTGGTGCGAAAGCGCGCGGAAGGTGGCGGGCTCGGTGGTCTTGTCGCGCAGGCGGGTGAGGATGTGCTCGGCGAGCGGGTGGCGGAGGACGTGGAGCATGGCTGTTGGTAGTTGGTGATTGGTAATTGGTGGTCGGGCGGCTGAGGGCTCCGGGTGCAAATCTTCAAATCCAAATTGCCAACTACTCCGCCGCGAAGCGGCGGCTTAGAGCAGGTCGCGTTGGACTTTTCGCTCGAGGAGTTTCTCGAAGTCTTTGCGGAGGTTTTTTTTGTCGCCTTTGAAACCGGGCATCAGGGCGAGCCATTGATAGACCTCCTCGCGGAGGTGCTTGGGCATGGCGGGTTCGAGGGTCGCGGCTTTGTCGAGCGCCTTGACCGCGAGCCCGGCGATGTGCTCGCAGAGGGTCTGCGCGGTGGCGGAGCTGTGCTGACCGGCGAGGCGCGTGGTGTCATCAAGCCGGGTGCGGCGCGCGCGGGCATGGGCCTTTTTGTAGTGGGCGAGGCTGTGGACCGAGACGGAGACGGAGCGCGGGTAAAAGCTCACCATCAGGTTCCACGGATCGCCGCGCGGGCCTTGGTCGCCGGCGGAGCGAAAATCGCTGCGGAGGATGACGCAGGGGATGTCGGCAAACTTGGCGAACATGAACTCGACCACGGTGCCGCTATCGAGCTCGGGTCCGTCGAAGTTGAATAGGGCGAGGTCGCAGGCGAGCAGGCCGCGGAGGTCTTCGTCGCGGATAAGGCGGGGGTGGCTGCCGCGGGGTTCGAAGTCCTGGGGGAGGCGGCAGAGGTAGCGACCGTGCGAGGCGGCGTGGATGGCCTCGGCGAGGTAGGCGTTGCCGACAAGGTGCTTGGCGGAGAAGAGCTCGCCGGCGAAGTAGACGGTGCGCGAGCCTTTGGGCTTGGCGGTGGTGCGGGGGCGAGGGGGCGTCATGGAATGACGAATGACGAATGACGAATGACGAATGACGAATGACGAATGACGAATGACGAATGACGAATGACGAATGGCTTGGCGGGATAGCAGGAGGTGGGCCCGGGGGCGAAGGAAGAGGGGGCCGAGGGAGGCCGAGCCGGGGCTCGGCGTTCCCGGGGATCAGATCCAGCGTTTGCCGCGGAGCCAGACGAGGAGCAGGGCGGTGAAAATGAGCGCGAGGAGGGCGACGACGGGGTAGGAGACGGGCGGCTCGAGCTCGGGCATGTGGATAAAGTTCATGCCATACCAGCCGCCGATGAGGAAGGTGGGCATGGTGGCGGCGGTAAGGGCGGTGAGGACCTTGATGCCTTCGTTGGCCTCGTGGGAGGAGCGGTTGAGGTAGACGCGCACGCTGAGGATGAGCTGGTCGCCCCAGCTGATGGCCTGGGTCTCGATGCGCGCGAAGTCTTCGGCGAGATCACGCAGGTAGGGGAGCACGGCGGGGCGGATGAAGCCGGGCTTGCCGGCGGCGATCTCGGCGGCGACGACGCGTTGGGGGCGCACGATCTGGCGGAGGGTGGCGAGGTCCTTGCGCAGGGCGATGACTTGCGGGAACAACTCCTTGGGCGCGGCGTGGCCGAGGATGGCCTCCTCGATCGTCTCGAGGTCGTCGCGGAGCTCGTTGAGGGCGGGTTTGTAGGCCTCGACGAGCTGGTCGAGCAGGGTGTGGGCGAAGCGGTCGGGGCCGCGCACGGGCGGGGCGGAGTGGCCGCCGCGGGAGTAGCGCTCGAGCACTTGTTGCACGTGGCGCAGGGGCTGGCGGTGGAAGGTGACGAGAAAGGTTTTGCCGAGGATGAGGTCGAGGTCGGTGGTGGTGAACTTGTCGGTCTTGGAGTAGTCGACCGCGTGCATGACGAGGTGGAGGTAGTCGTCGAAGGCGTCGATTTTGGGGAAGGGGGAGTCGGTGGTGCAGTCCTCGATGACAACGGGGTGCAGGCCGAAGAGTTTTTCCAAGATGGCGGAGGTCTCCTCGGGGGTGGGGGCGCTGAGGTCGATCCAAAGCATGACCCCGGGCTCGGCGCGGAGCGCGGCGAGGCTCTCCAGCGGCGGGTTGAGCGCGGAGAAGCGGTGGTCGCGGTAGACGAGGGTGGTCAGCATGGCGCCTTCGGCGAATGACGAATGACTAATGACGAATGACGAATGGGGGCATCACCGAGTGACGTGCGAGCACAGTGACCGCAGCGCGGCCGGCGTGCGTGCGCTAACAGGACGGGATCTCGCGGATCATTCGGCATTCGTCATTCGGCATTCGTCATTTCTGAGGCGCGGAGCGCCTCAGATGAGTCCGCGGCGTTTGCACCAGCGGTAGACGAGGTAGGTGAGGAGGAGGGTGATGACGCCGATGGCCGGGTAGGCGTAGGGGAGCTCGAGCTCGGGCATGTGCACGAAGTTCATGCCATACCAGGTGGCGATGATCGTGGCGGGGAGGCTGATGGCGGTGATGGCGGTGAGGACCTTGATGCCGGCGTTGGCCTCGAAGTCGGAACGGCTGAGGTGGAGGTCGAAGAAGATGAGGAGCTGGTCGGCTTGGGCGATGGCGGTCTCCTCGATGCGCACGAGGTTGTCGCGCAGGTCGCGGAAGTAGGGGAGCATGACCGGGCGGATGATCTTGGACTCACCGTGGGCGAGGCGGGCCACGACCTCGCGCTGGGGGCGGATGGTGGAGCGCAGGGTGTTGAGCTCGGAACGGATGCCGAGGAGGCGGGTGGTGAGGTCGCCGGTCTCGCCGGAGAGCACGGCTTCCTCGACGGCGTCGAGGTCGGTGCGGAACTCGTCGGTGACGGGTTTGTAGTTGTCGACGAGGGCGTCGAGCACGAGGTGGGCGAGGCGGTCGGGGCCGCGGGCGACGAGGCCGGTGGCCTTGGCGCAGCGCTCGATGACGGCGGCGACGGATTTGAGCGGCTCGGGGTGGAAGGTGACGAGAAACTCGCGACCGAGGAAGAGGTTGAGCTCGGTGGTGGTAAACTTGTCCGCGCGGTTGAAATCCACCGCGTGCATGACGAGGAAAAGGTAGTCCTCGTAGTCCTCGATCTTGGGGAGGGAGGAGGGGGAGACGCAGTCCTCGATGGCGAGGGGGTGAAACTTGAAGACGCCTTCGAGAATGGCCTTGGTCTCCTCGGGGGTGGGCTGGGCGAGGTTGACCCACAGCACGAGGCCTTTGTCGCCGTGCACGAGCCGGAGGGCCTCGAGCTCAAGGTCGCGGCCGACGACTTTGCCGTCGCTGAAGATGAAGGATTGAATCATGCGACCCGCGCCCTGTGGCGCGGAATGCCCAATGACCAAGGAGCGAGGTCCATTGGGCAATGCCGAAGAGTTCGGGCGTTCACGCGCGGGACGCCCAAGTCACGGAGAAGGGGAGCCGATCGGTTCTAACTCGGCTCAGGCGGGGGAGAGGAGTTTCTCCTCGGCGTGGACGAGCACCTCGGCGAAGGCCTCGGGGGTCTCGGCTTGGAGCAGCGCCTCGCGGTTGGCGGCGTGCTTGAAGATCTTGCAGAGCGTGGAGACCACCTGGAGGTAGGCCATGGGGTTGCTCTTGGGGGTGCCGAGAACGAAGAAGAGGCGCACGGTCTGGCCGTCTTTCTCGAAGGTGACCCCGTGCTGGCTGCGGCCGATGGCGAGGACGAGGTCGGTGACGTGCTCGGTGCGGGCGTGGGGGAGCGCGATCTCGTTGCCGAGGCAGGTGGTGTCGAGGCGGTCGCGGGCGAGGAGCTCGTTGTAGA
>JAUVVA010000174.1 GCA_030604905.1 Verrucomicrobiota bacterium
GGGTGACGGCCTCGGTGGCGAAGTCGGCGAACTGGAACTCCTCGATGGGGCGGTGGCCGCCAAGGGCCATGCCGATGGCCCAGCCGGTGCAGGCGGACTCGGCGAGGGGGGTGTTGAAGACGCGGGCGCGGCCGTGGAGGGCGAGCAGGCCCTCGGTGATCTTGAAGGCGCCGCCGTAGGCGCCGATATCCTGGCCGAGGACGAGGGACTCGGGGCGCTCGCGCAGGATCTTGGCGTGGGCGAGGGTGAGGGCCTGGGCGAAGGTGATGTTCTCGGCGCGGGCGGAGTCGGCGGTGACGAGGGGCTGCCAGGGCAGGGGCGGGGCCTCGGGCGCGTAGGCGTCGGCCGGCAGGCTGGCGGGGGAGGGGCGGGGCACTTGTAGGGAAACCTGGATACAGGCTTCGATCCAGTCGGCGATGTCGGCCTCGTCGCGGTCGAGCCCGGGGGCCAGGGAGGGGTGGGCGGCGAGGATCTGGGCGCGGAGCTTGGGGTGGGGGTCGGAGGCCTGGATGGAGGCGTTTTCGGCGGCGGAGAGGTAGTCGCAGGTGTCGTAGGCGGCGTGGCCGCGGAGGCGGGAGACGCGGGCCTCGAAGAGGATGGGGCGCCTCTCGGTGCGCACGCGGGCGATGGCCTCGGCGAGGCTGCGGGCGGCGCCGAGGGGGTCGGCGGTGAAGTCGGCCACGATGCCGGGCATGCCGTAGCCGGCGGCGCGGTGCCAGAGCTCGACGTTGGCCGGGAACTGGTCGGAGACGGGGGTGGAGTAGGCGTAGCGGTTGTTCTCGATGACGAAGAGAACGGGCAGCGAGAGCACGGAGGCGAGGTTGAGGGTCTCGTGGATGTCGCCGGTGGAGGAGCCGCCGTCGCCGAAGAAGGCGAAGCCGACGGCGGCGTGGCCGGCGCGGACCTGGGCGTCGGTGCGACCGGCGACGTGGGAGAGCATGGAGCCGAGATGCGAGATCATCGGCAGGGAGCGGTTGGCGGGGTCGCCGTGGTGGATGTTGCCCTCGCGCGCGAAGGTGGGGCTGTCGGCGTTGGCGAAGTATTGGTTGAGGTGCTCGCAGAGGTGGCCGCCCCAGACGAGGTGGCCGCCGAGGTCGCGGTGGGTGAAGGAGACGACGTCGGTGGATTTGTCGGCGAGGAGGGCGAGGGGGACGATGAGGGCTTCGTTGCCCTGGCCGCCGGTCACGGTGCCCTTCATCAGGCCCTGGCGGAAAAGCTCGAGGATGCGGTTGTCGGTGCGGCGGGCGAGGGCGCACCAGGCGTGGAGGCTGCGGAGGGCGTCGGCGGAGGGCGCGGGGCCGAGGTCTTCGGCGCGCAGGACGCGGGAGGAGAGGCAGGCGGGCGCGGGAGGGAAGTTTTGGGACATGTCCAGTGCGGCGGAGGGTGCGGGCGGCGCGGCGCTGCGCAATGCCAATGACCGGCGGGGCGCGGGAAGGGGGAGGGCGGGGGAACAAGGGGCGGGGGAGGGCCGGACAACTTGGAGAGTTGCGCGAAGGGGGCCGGGGGCTTGTGGTGGCGGACCTCGGTTTTCATGACGCTCATCGATCGGCACATTTTGCGGGAGTGGCTCGGGATCCTCGGGCTCGTGCTCGCGGCGACGCTCGGGCTGCTCGTCATGCACGCGCTTTACGACGAGTTGGAGGACTTGCTGCGGCTGGGGGCGGGGGTGAGCGAGGTGGTCGCCTACTGCCTCGTGCGCACGCCGAGTTTTTTGGCGACCTTGCTGCCGCTCTGCATCCTGGTCTCGCTGCTCTACGCGCTGGGGAAGCTGCATCACGCGAACGAGATCACGGCGATGCGCGCGGCGGGGCTGGGGCTCGCGCGGATCACGCGCTCGGTGTGGGTGGCGGGGGCGCTGTTTTGCGGGCTGGTGTGGTGGCTCAACGCGACCATCGTGCCGTGGTCGGTCGAGGAGACCCGCAAGATGTGGGAAACCCTGCAGGTGCGCCAGGAGCTGGCCGGGCGGCCGGCGCATATGGTGGCGGCGCGCACGGCGGTGACCTTTGAAAACGCGGCCGACGGGCGGCTCTGGTTTATCAATCGCTACAGCCAGTTCACCGGCCGCGCCTACGGCGTGACCATCAGCGAGCGCGACGCGCAGGGGCGCGAGTTGACCCGCTGGCTGGCGGCGGAGGCCTGGCCCGACGAGGAGCGCGGCGGGTGGCTGCTGCGCGACGGGCGCGAGCTGACCTTTGATCCGGAGAGCGGCGAGATGCTGCGGCCGGCGGCGTTTCGCGAAAAGTGGATCGAGCGCTTCGACGAGGAACCGGCGCTGATGCAGGTCTACGACGCGCGGCCGGACTCCTTGTCCTTGTTTGAACTGCGCCGCGTGGTGGAGCACCACCGCGAGACGGGCAGCCCCAAGCTGCGCGCCTATGAGCTGCGCCTGGCGAGCGTGCTGGCGGAGAGCCTGATGCCGCTGGTGATCATCGCCTTCGCGGTGCCCTTCGCGGTCGCGGGCGTGCGGGTGAATCCGGCGGTGGGCGTCTCGAAGGCGCTGGGGCTCTTCGTGCTGTATTTTATCGCGATGCGGCTCGGCCTCGTGCTCGGCGGGCGCGGCACGATGCCGGTGGCGCTGGCGGCGGTGTTGCCGCACGCCGCGCTACTCGGCGCGGGCGCCTGGGCTTGGGCGAAGGCGCGCTGAGGGCCCGGGGGCGCGGGGCGGGGGCGGGTGCGAAAGTGGGGGCCGGCCGAAACGAGGGGAGCGGTCGTCGCAAGCGAAGATCCTACAAGGCGGGTGGCGCCCCCGGCGGGCTGGCCAGCGTGTCGCGACCGAGGGCGAACTCGCTGAAGTCGTTGACCACGCCTTCGTGGGGGCGGTCCTGCTTGTAGATTTGCAGGATGCGCGCGTGCTCGGCGTCGCTCGTCGGGAAGATGCGCGGCGGCTCGCCGGGCAGGAAAATGCCGGTGTAGGCGCGGCGGCGGTCGGTGAGGCGGCGAATGACGAGCACGGGGGCGAAGTCGCGGTCGGACACGCGGACGGTGCACGCCCGGGCCGAAAAGGCGAATGTTGACGGGGCGCCGGGGCCTCGGGTGTCCTGTCCGGCTACCGTCGCGTCACACTGCGTAACTCTCTTTAACACGTTCCATCGCCGCGCCCGCCCGGCTCCCGCCCGCCATGCTCGATCCCAAACTCCTCCGCGAATCGCCCGAACTCGTCCGCGCCGCCTTCGCGAAAAAACATCTCGAGGTCGACCTCGACGCCGTGCTCGCGCTCGACGCCGAGTGGCGCAAGCAGCTGACCGAGGTCGAGGCCCTGCGCGCCAAGCAGAAGGCCGCCAACACCGAGATGGCCAAGCTGCCCAAGGGCTCGCCCGAGTTTATCGCCAAGGTGCAGGAGATGAAGAGCGTCTCGGCCGAGGTGAAGACCCGCGAGGCCGCGCTCGTGGAGACCGAGGCCAAGCACAAGACCGCCATGCTCTCGCTGCCCAATCTGCCGCACGCCAGCGTGCCGGAGGGCCGCACGCCCGAGGAAAACGTCACGCACGCCACCTGGGGCGATTGTCTTAACTTCTCGCCCGTCGCGAAGCCGCACTGGGAGATCCCGGGCTTCGACAAGATCATCGACTTCGGCCGCGGCTCGAAGGTCACCGGTGCCGGCTTCCCCTTCTACGTCGGCGACGGCGCCCGCATCGTGCGCGCGCTGCTCCAGTTCTTCTTGGACGAGGCCGTGGCCGCGGGCTACGTCGAGGTCAACCCGCCCATCTTCGTCAACGCCGCCAGCGCCACCGCCACCGGCCAGCTCCCCGACAAGGAAGGCCAGATGTATGAGGCCGTGGCCGACGGCTTTTACGCCGTGCCCACCGCCGAGGTGCCGCTGACCAACTTCTTCCGCGACGAGATCCTCGAGGAGGCCGCGCTGCCCGTGCAGCGCGCCGCCTACACCCCCTGTTTCCGCCGCGAGGCGGGCAGCTACGGCAAGGACGTGCGCGGGCTCAACCGCCTGCATCAGTTCGACAAGGTTGAGCTCCTCAAGTGGGTCCACCCGAGCCAGAGCTACGACGAGTTGGAAAAACTGCGCGCCGACGCGGAAAACCTCCTGCGCAAACTCGAGCTGCCCTACCGCGTGCTCCTCATGTGCGGCGGCGACCTCGGCTTCTCGCAGGCGAAGAAATACGACCTCGAGGTCTGGGCGGCAGGCCAGCAGCGCTGGCTCGAGGTCTCGAGCTGTTCGAATTTCGAGAGCTTCCAGGCTCGCCGCGCGCAGATCCGCTTCCGCAACGCCGACGGCAAACCCGAGCTCGTGCACACGCTCAACGGCTCGGGCCTCGCCGTGCCGCGCGTGCTGGCCGCGCTCCTGGAGAACAACCTCCAGCCCGATGGCACCGTGAAACTCCCCGCCGCCCTCGTGCCCTACTTCGGCCGCGACACGCTGCGCGTCGGCTGATTTTTTGACCGCGGATCACGCCGATGGGCGCGGATAACAACAGGCCCCATTGGGAGCTATCCGAGGCGATCATCGGCGCGGCCATGGTCGTGTTGAATACGCTCAAACCGGGACTGAGCGAAAAGGCCTACGAGAATGCGTTGGTGATCGAGCTGAGAAAACGCGGTCACCAGGTGGAGCAACAGCGCCAGTTCGACGTCCTCTACGACGGGATCGTGGTGGATAAACTCATCCCCGATCTCCTCGTGGATGAGAAGGTGATCGTGGACCCGAAGGTGACGGAAAACTTCACGGACACCCACCTCTCACAGATGATGGGCTACCTTGCTATCACCGGTTTGCAGGTCGCCTTGCTAATCAACTTCAAGCACGCCCGCCTCACCTGGAAGCGTGTCGTTCGCTCCCAAGCCCATCCGCGCCCATCCGCGTGATCCGCGGTTAAAAAATTCGATGAACTGGTCCCGCGTAGCCGCTCGCCTCGCCGCCGCGATTCCGCGGGAGCGTTTGCACCCGGCGGTCCTCCGCTGGGCGGCCGCCTCGGCGCCGCGCGAAGGCTGGGCGGTCGCGCTCTCCGGCGGGGCCGATTCCGTGGCGCTTCTCCTCCTGCTCTGGGCGCATTTTCCGGAGCGTCGCTCCCGCCTGCTCGCCCTGCACTTTGACCATCGCCTCCGCGGCCGCGCCTCCAGCGACGACGCGCGCTTCTGCGTCGCGCTCTGCCGCGGGCTCGGCGTGGAGCTGATCACCGGCCGCTGGTCGCGGGAAAAGCCCCGCGCCGCCGCGTCTGCACCCGCCTCGGCCGCCGCGCCCACCGAGACCGCCGCCCGCGCCGCCCGCCACGCGTTTTTCTCCGCCGCGCTGCGTCGGCGTCGCGGCGTCACCGCGCTCTTCACCGGGCACCACCGCGACGACGTGGCCGAGACGTTTTTCATGCGCCTCGCCCGCGGCGCCGGCTCGGCCGGCCTCGCCGCGCCGCGCCCCGTGCATCCCCAGGCCGCCTCGGGCCGCAGCCACCTGCGCCCCTTGCTCGCGCTCGACAAGGCCGAGCTCGTCGCCGCGCTCCGCGCCGCCGGCGCCCGCTGGCGCGAGGATGCCTCTAATCACTCGCCCGCCCACTTGCGCAACCGCGTGCGTGCCGAGCTGCTCCCCGCTTGGCGCGCCGCCGCCGCCGAGCCCAGGCGCGACGCGCTCGCCGGTCTCTCGCTCACCCGCGACCTGCTCGAGGAGGACGACCAGGCGCTCGAGGCCTGGGCCGCCCGCGCCACCCGACTCGACGCCCGCGGCGGCCTTGCCCTCGCCCCCCTGCGCCCGCTGCCCCGCGCCGTGCTCCGCCGCGTGCTGCACCGCTGGCTCGCCTCCACGCCGGCCCGCACCGACCTCAATCGCCGCGGGTTCGAGGCGCTGCTCGACCTCGTGATCGCCGGGCGCAACGGCGCGCGGCACAGCCTCGGCGCCGGCCACTTCGCGCGTCTCACCCGCACGCGCCTGCGCTGTGAGCCGGCCGCCGGCGGGGCCGACTAAGCCGGCGGAAGCGGCCCCCTTTTTACCAGGCTCTAGGCATTTCCCCCACCAATCGCCTCTCGGCTGCATCCGTTGACTTATCGGGGCGGAACCTGCACGGTTCGCGCCCAGTCCATTCCCTGATGCCCGACCCGACTCAAGACAGCAACCGTCCGCCGCGCCGCCCGCTGAAAAACCTCCCCCCCGAACGCTTTCCGCGCGTGTGGCTGGTTTGGATCGCGTTGCTCGCCGCTCTCCTCGCCGTGCTTTGGCTCAACCCCGCCAAGTCACAGAGCTACGCCTCGCTCAAGATCACGGACCTTCTCGAAAAGGCCGAGGCCAATCTGATCAAGGAGGGCGTCATGCGCTTCAACAGCGCCGGCGGCCCCGCTTGGTATGAGATCACGGGCGAACTGAAAGAGGCCACCCTCGAGGTCGACTCCGGCGGCACCAAGACCGCGTTCTTCCGCGCCTCCGGCCGCCTCACCGACGGCACCTACGAGCGCCTCGAGCGCACCGGCGTCTTCAGGCAGCAGCCCGCCTCCAACGTCTGGGCCAACATCGCGGCCAACCTCATCCCCTTCATCCTCATCATCGGTCTGCTCTACTTCCTCTTCGTGCGCCAGCTGCGCAACGCCGGCCGCGGCGCGCTCAGCTTCGGCAAGAGCAAGGCCAAGATGCTGACCCGCGACCGCGACAAGATCACCTTCGCCCAGGTCGCCGGTTGCGACGAGGCCAAGCAGGAGATCGCCGAGGTCGTCGACTTTCTCAAGGACCCGAAAAAGTTCCAGAAGATGGGCGGCAAGATCCCCAAGGGCATCCTGCTCGTCGGCCCTCCCGGCACAGGCAAGACCCTGCTTGCCAAGGCTGTCGCCGGCGAGGCCGACGTGCCCTTCTTCAGCGTGAGCGGCTCGGACTTCGTGGAGATGTTTGTCGGCGTCGGCGCCAGCCGCGTGCGCGACATGTTTGAGCAGGGCCGCAAAAACGCCCCCTGCATCATCTTCATCGACGAGATCGACGCCGTCGGTCGCCAGCGCGGCGCCGGCCTCGGCGGCGGCAACGACGAGCGCGAGCAGACGCTCAACTCCCTGCTCGTCGAGATGGACGGCTTCGACACCTCCGAGGGCGTCATCATCATCGCCGCCACCAACCGCGTCGACGTGCTCGACCAGGCCCTCCTCCGCCCCGGCCGCTTCGACCGCCAGATCTACGTCGACCTGCCCGACGTCGCCGGCCGCGAGCAGATCCTCAAGGTCCACGCCCGCAAGATCCAGCTCGCCGACGACGTGGACCTCAACGTCGTGGCCCGCGGCACGCCCGGCCTCTCCGGCGCCGAGCTCGCCAACCTCCTCA
>JAUVVA010000049.1 GCA_030604905.1 Verrucomicrobiota bacterium
GAGCTTGGCGCACATGGCGCGAAACTCCTCGCTCACCTCGTCGCAAAACTGCTGGGGCGGGATGCCGCGCTTTTTCGCGCTCTGCTGCACCTTCTGGCCGTGCTCATCGACGCCGGTGAGGAAGTAGACCTGGTCGCCCATCATGCGCCGGAATCGGGCAATGACGTCCGTCAGCACCTTTTCATAGGCGTGGCCCAGGTGCGGCGAACCGTTCACGTAGTCGATCGCGGTCGTGATGTAGAAGGTCTTCATGGCTAGGACCGGCCAACGAAAGCCAGCCCGCCCCGCTTGTCGAGACGTAGCACGGGCCGGGCTCCGGCGGTGGCGGGGGAGTCCCGCCCGAGCCAGCCGATATCCCACCCGCCACGCAGCCCATCCCAAGCTTGAGCCGCGCCCCGCCTTCCCCGAGGCTCCCGCCTCGCGCTCCGCGGCGCCGCCAACGCATGGGCCACTTTCTCCGACTCGTCGCCTTCATCCTCGCCCTCGGCGCCCTTGCCGCCGGCACCGGCGCGCTCCTCCTGCAGGAGCGTCACCGCGAGCAGGCCCTCGAACGCCAGCTGCTCGAGGCCCCGGCGCTCGAGGCCGCCCACGCCATCGAGCTCGTCCGCGCCCACCACGCCCGCACCCAGCGTGGGCTCCTCCTCCTCTCCGGCCTCGCCTTCGCCTGCCTCGTCACCCTCGCCGTCATCCCCGCGCGCGTCGCCGCGCCGCCGCCCGCCACCGATCCGGCCGCGGCGCGCACCGAGATGCGCGGCCTCGAGAGCCTCGCCCGCGCCACCAACGCCCAGCGCGTCGAGCTCGACCACGAGCGCGAGGCCCGTCACCGCAGCGAGCAGGACCTCCACCTCCAGCAACTGCTCGCCAACCACGCCCTCCAGGACAAGGTCCGCCTCGGCCGCGACCTTCACGACGGCCTCGTGCAAACCCTCTACGCCACCGGCCTCGTCCTGGAGACCGCCGCACAAAAACTCGCCACCACCCCGGCCGAAGCCGCCGAGGCCGGCCAGCTGCTCGAGCGTGCCAAGACCACCCTCAACGCCGCCATCCGCGAGGCCCGCGGCACCATCGGCGGCCTGACGCCCGACGCGCTCGAGGAGCAGAGCTTCCCCGAAGCCGTCCACGCCATCCTCGAACACCTCGACGGCGGCCGCCTACGCGAACGCCGAATCAAGCTCCACCCCGAGCTGCCCGCCTTTGCCGAACCGCTGCGCACCGAGCTGCTCCAGATCATCCGCGAATCGGTCAGCAACGCGCTCCGCCACGGAGCCGCCACCGAGATCGATGTTCATCTCGCCCCCGTCGCCGCCTCCGATCCTCGCCTCCGCCTGGTCCTTCGCGACAACGGCCGTGGCTTCGACCCCGCCGCGGTCACCCGCGGCCACGGCCTCGACAACCTCGCCGCCCGCGCCCGCGCCCTCGGCGCCACCCTCGCCATCGATTCCGCCCCGGGCCGCGGCGCCACCCTCACGCTCACCTTCACCCCGCCTGACGCGGCGTAACCCGGCTCCCGGGACCATTGCCGGCTTCCCAGGGCCCGCGTCTCCGCCTTTCCTGATCGCCGTGGCCACCTCCCCCGAATCCGCCCCCGCTTCCCCCGCCACCCCCATCCGCCTCGCCTTGGTCGACGACAGCGAGCTCGTTCGCCTCGGTCTGCGCACCCTGCTCTCGCTGCACCGCGACCAGCTCGAGATCGTGGCCGAGGCCGCCACCGCCGCCGAGGCGCTCACGCTCCTCCCGCCCGCCCGGCCCGAGGTCGTGCTCCTCGACATGCGCCTGCCCGACGGCCGCGGCGTCGAGGTCTGCCGCCGACTCATCGCCGCCTCACCGGGCACGCGCGTGTTGTTTCTCACCTCGCAGGTCGACGACGAGCTCATCGCAGACTCCATCCGCGCCGGCGCCTCCGGCTACCTGCTGAAGGAGATCAACGGCCAGGAGCTGGTGCGCGCTATCCGCGATGTCGCCGCGGGGCGCCAGGCCATCGACAGCGCCGTGACCGCACGCCTCATGCGTCTCGTGCGCGGCGACGGCGCTCTCGCCCCCGGCACCGGCGAGACCCTCACCGCACAGGATCGCCGCATCCTCGCCCTGCTCGCCGAGGGAAAGACCAACAAGGAGATCGGCTCCGCCCTCGGCCTCGCGGAAAAGACGATCAAAAACTACCTCACCACCCTTTTCGACAAGCTCGGCATCGAACGCCGCTCCCAAGCCGCCGCGTATTATGTGCAGCACTACGGCGAACGCTAAACCCGGAGCGGGCACGCCCCCGTTTCCCGTGTCCCTGCCTATTGGTTATTGGTCACTGGACATTGGTCATTAGTCATTGGTAATTGGTCATTTCATGGTTTGTCTAAGCAAACCATGACCATGCTTCACCGCCGCCTCGGCCAGACCGGCCTCCAAGTCTCCGCGCTCTCCTTCGGCGCCTGGGTCACCTTCGGCAACCAGATCGGTGACGACACCGCCCGCGAGCTGCTCCACACCGCCTACGACGCGGGCGTGAACTTCTTCGACAACGCCGAGGGCTACGCCGAAGGCCAGGCCGAGATCGTCATGGGCCGCATCCTCAAGGCCGCCGCCTGGCCCCGCGGCTCCTTCATCGTCTCCAGCAAGGTCTTCTTCGGCGACAGCTACCGCGGCGCCAATGGCCGCGGCCTCTCCCGCAAGCACGTCGTGGAGGCCTGCCACGCCGCCCTCCGCCGCCTCCAGGTCGAGCACCTTGATCTCTATTTCTGCCACCGCCCCGATCCCGACACGCCCGTCGGTGAGACCTGCCGCGCCATGCACGATCTCATCACGCAGGGCAAAGTCCTCTACTGGGGCACCAGCGAGTGGAGCGCCGAGGAGATCGCCGCCGCCCGCCGCTTCTGCGCCGCGCACAACCTGCACGCGCCCGTGATGGAGCAGCCGCAATACAATCTCTTCCACCGCCAGCGCGTGGAGCAGGAATACGCCCCGCTCTACGACACCGAGCCCGGCCTCGGCACCACCATCTGGTCGCCCCTCGCCAGCGGCCTGCTCACCGGCAAATATAACTCCGGCGTGCCCGCCGACTCCCGCCTCAACGTCAAGGGCCTCGAATGGCTGCGCGAGCGAGTGAGCACCGAAAAGGCCAAACTCGCCGTCCTGCCCGCCCTCGCCGAGCTGGCGCGCGAGCTCGGCACCACCCTGCCCCGCCTCGCCATCGCCTGGTGCCTCGCCAACCCCCGCGTCAGCACCGTCATCCTCGGCGCCTCCCGGCCCGCCCAGCTGACCGAAAACCTCGGCGCCCTCGAGCTCCTACCCAAGCTTACGCCCGAGGTCCGCTCCCGCCTCGAAAGCCTCGCCGCAACTTGATCCCACTGCTCATTTTTCGCCGTCCCGCCGATTATAAGGACGAAGCTCGGACGGACCCGCGCTCGTCATAATCAACGCAACCAAGCCCGGCAATGGAGTCCTCGACTCGCTCAAAGACCAAAAAATCGGCGCCCGACGGCGAATAGGAACGTGGAGCAGCCACGGCGAAACAAACACACGCGCAATTAGCAGACAGACGATTTCCAGCTCCTCTCCGGAAATAATTATCTAAATCCGGGATCATTCAGTTGCCCGGGTCGCATCGCGTCCATTTTGCGGCCCCTTTCTGTGGGGCCGTTGCGCCCCCCGCCGCTCCGCCGGAGTCAAACCGACCAAAGGCTCACAATAAGCACTTACAAGGCGAGTTGCGATCCACGCCCCCGAAAAAACAAAAGCCCCCGGCAACAAGTGCCGGAGGCTTCGGAGAAAACTATCTGGAAGGTTTAGAGCGTCGCGGCGGGCGCGGCTTCGACCACCGGAGCGGCGGCGGCGGGCGCGGCCGAAGCGGAGCGGGCTTTCACCAAGCCGAACGCCTTCTTGATATTCTGAACGCTGGGGGCCGAGATTCCGAGCGCCTTGGCGATTTCCTGGCCGGTCTTACCCTGCTCGGCGAGCAGCTTCACCTGCGCCTTGATCTCGTCGGTGATCTTCGCGCGCTTGCCCTTGCCACCCTTGGCCTTGGGCGCCTTGGGAGCCTTGACCACACCGGCGGCCTTCGGCTTGCGGCCGGGCTTGCCCTTGGCTTTGGCGGCCTTGCCACCCTTGCCATAAGCATCCTTCACCGCCTTGAGGAAGGCGTTGAGGTCATCAAAGCCAAACTCGGAGGGGAGTCGGGCGAGAGCGGCGACGCGGTCGGCGGCGAGCTTGGCTTCGGCGGCGGCGATCTCCGCCTTGGCTTTTTCGATCTTGGCGAGTTGTTCGTTGAACATAGCGAGGTCACAAGAAGATGACCTCGCGCGAATATCAAGCGAATATATCAAGTTATATCAACAAAAGCCCAACCTGCGCCCCGCTCGCCCGGGCTTGATATGCGATAAACTAGATCGTCATCGCGTGATATCCACCGTCGACCACGATCTCCGCACCGGTGACAAACGACCCGGCATCCGAAGCCAGAAGCAAAGTGGAGCCAATGAGTTCCTTCGCCTCGCCAAAGCGCTTCATCGGCGTGTGCCCCATGATCGAGGCCACCCGGTCCGGCGTGAGCACCTTGCGGTTTTGCTCCGCGGGGAAAAATCCGGGCACCAGCACGTTCACCCGCACATTTTTCGGGGCCCACTCACGCGCCAGATTCTTGGATAGATTATGCACCGCGGCCTTGCTCGCCGAATAAGTAAATACACGGGACAGCGGGACGATCCCCGACATCGACCCCAAGTTGATAATCGAGCCGCCTTCGCCTCGCTCCACCAGATACTTGCCGAAGACCTGGCAGCCCAGAAACACACTCTTGTAATTCACCCGCAGGATGCGATCCACCTCCTCCTCGGAGATATCGAGAAAAGGCGTCGCCGAATTGATGCCCGCGCCGTTCACCACGATGTCGACCCGCCCGTGCTTGGCCAAAACCGCGGCAAGCAAACCCTCCAGCTCCGCCTTGCTGCTTGCCTCGGCCGCATGAAACCACGCCTTGCCCCCGGCGGCCGCGATACGATCCAGACGCGCCTGCGCCTTTTCCACATTACGGCCCACCAACACCGTCTCGGCCCCCGCCGCGGCGATACCCTCCGCCATCGCCCCGCAAAGCTCGCCGGTGCCGCCAATAACCACAGCGACCTTGCCGGTGAGAGAAAACAACGAGTTCAGATATTCGGTGGGAGTGCTCATGATCGATAATCGAGCCGCCACAACACAGGCATCCCATAATCAAGTCAGTGTCGGCGGGGCTGAATTAAGTTTCAGAACCGCTTCTCCAGATCCTCCTGCGACGGGAAGACCCGGCACCGCCCCATAAGCAGGTCAGCAACCACAGCACGGGGGATTTCGGACGCTGAGGCGAGGAACACTTCGTGGACCCGCGACGTCGAATAACTTGATTGCGCGGGAGCCCTCGGCCCTCATCCCCCCGCCCTCGCGCCCACACAAATTGCATGAAGACGAAGGACCGACACCCAAATCACCGGCTGCCAAAACCAGCCCGGACCTCGCATCAAGCCGG
This sequence comes from Verrucomicrobiota bacterium, assembly GCA_030604905.1. GTDB lineage: Bacteria > Verrucomicrobiota > Verrucomicrobiia > Opitutales > Opitutaceae > IMCC26134_A. The sequence continues at coordinate 5,492 of JAUVVA010000049.1, forward strand.
TGCCCGTGCCTAAGCCATCGCCCATTTGCCCCAAAGGCCTGGTCGCCCGCGGCACCCTCCATCGCCGCCCCTCGCTCCGCGCCAGCTTGAGCCGCTCCCGCCGCCTCGCGCTTTCCGGGCGAGCCAACCCTCGCGCGCTCTTGCCACTTTCCCCCGCAGGCACCAAGTCCTCCCGCTTGGCCGCGCCCGCCTCGGCGCCTTACTCTCCGATCTCTTTCAACCTCCCGCCGCTCCGGATCGACCACACCGCCGGATCCCGTGGTTAACAAACGCCCGATGCCCGTCACCTTCGCCTCCGCCCGTCGCCGCCGCACCGCGCACCTGCTCGCGCAAGGCCTGCTCATTCTCACCCTCGTCGCCGGGCTCAACTACCTCGCCACCAGCCACGCCTGGCGCTACGACCTCTCCCGGCACGCCCGCCACTCCCTCTCCGCCGAGACCCGCTCCTACCTCGCCGACCTCGGCTCGCCCGTCACCGTGGTCGTCACCTTTACACCCGACGCCGAGGAGGATCATCTCAACCAGGCCTACCGCGACGTCCGCAGCCTGCTTCGTGACTACGTCCAGGCCTCCGCCGCCTCCCCCCACGGTCCGATCAGGGTCGAGTTCATCGACGTCTTCCGCAACCGCGCCGCCGCCCAGCGCTACGGCGTCGACGAGCCCAATCGCATCTTCGTCATCTCCGAAACCCGCGTCCGCGAGATCAAACTCCAAGACATCTACCGGATCCGCGGCGGCGAGAAAGAGGCCTTCACCGGCGAACAAGCCTTCACCTCCGCCATCCTCGACGTCACCCGCGCCGCCCGCCAAAAAATCTATTTCATCCTCGGTCACGGCGAAATGGACCCCGGCGACACCTCGCCCGACCGCGGCCTCTCCCTGCTCGCCGGCGAACTTCAACTTCGCAACTTCGACGTCCAGGTCCTCGACTTGCCCACCCTGCGCGTCATCCCGCCCGATGCCTCCGTGCTCGTCATCGCTGGCACCCAGGGGCGCTTCAGCCCCTTGGAGCAGGAGCTACTCCGCCGCTACCTCACCACCCAGGCCGGCCGTCTCCTCCTCCTCCTCAACCCCGGCATGCCCCACGGTCTCGACTACCTCCTCGACGACTGGGGCGTGCTCGCCGACGACGTGCTCGTCATCGACCCCAGCCCCGAGGGCCGGGCCGACACCGGCGACTTGATCGCCTATCCCGCCGAGTCCACCCACCCCGTCATCAGCTTTCTCTTCGACAACCGGATCGCGCTCCGTTTCGGCCCCAGCCGCGTCGTCCGCCCCGACCCCGGCCGCTCGCTCGATCCCGGCCTCTCCGTCGTCTCTCTCGTCGGCGCCTCGCCGCATGCCTGGGGCGAGCGCTCCTACCGTGAGCGCGGCCGCCCCACGCGCGACGCCACCGACCTCCTCCCGCCTCCCCGACTCTCTCTCGGCACCGCCTCCGAGCGCCAGCCGCCCCGCGGCGCCCTGCCCTTCAGCGTGCGCGGCGGGCGCCTCCTCGTCTTCGGCGACGCCGACTGGATCGCCAACCAGCGCCTCGCCGCCGGCGGCAACGCCATGCTCGCCCTCTCCTCGATCAACTGGCTCGCCGACCGCGACACCCAGTTGACGATCGCCCCGCGCCCCATCGAGCGCTTCCAGCTTTCCCTCACCAGCGCCCAGCTCGGCCGCCTCCGCCTCACCCTCCTCCTCGCCCTCCCCGCCGCCACCGCCCTCCTCGGCCTCCTCGTCTACTGGAACCGCCGCCGCTGACCAGAACGCCAGAACGGGAGAGAACAGAACGACAGCCGGTAATCCCACCCCACCCTCGCCTCGCCCCCCGCTCTGTCCTCCCCCACCCTGCGCTCTGTCCCCCCCCGCTCTGCCGCTCTGCCCTCTGTCCCTCTGACTCTGTCGCTCTAATTTCTGCCAAACCGTGCGCTCGAAATTCACTCTCGTCCTCCTCGCGCTCAACCTCGCGCTCTTCGGCTATCTGCTCCTATCCGAACGCCCTTGGTCAGCCACCCAGCGCATCGACGAAAACCGACGCCGCGTGCTCGGCCCCGAGGCCGCCGACCTCTCCTCGCTCGAGATCGCCCTTTTCCCGCCGCCCGCCGACAACGCCTCCGACACGCCCCCCGCCACGGACCGCCAACCCGACTCCGTCGTCCGCCTCGAACGCCGCGAAGGCTCCTGGTTCCTCGCCGCCCCGCTCGACTGGCCCGCCAACGACTTCGCCGTCCGGCGCATCCTCAACGAACTTCAGTTCCTCGAACACGAGACCAGCTTCCCGGTGGCGGAGATCGCCCGTAACGAACAAACCCTCGCCGATTTCGGCCTGCAACACCCCCGGGTGGTCGTCACCGCCACCCCCGCCGCGCCCGACTCCTCCGCCACGCCCCCGCCGCCCTTCACCCTCAGAATCGGCGCCACCGCCGCCGTCGGCAACCGCCTCTACGTCCTCTCCCCCGACGAGCGCCGCATCCACGTCGTCGGCCCCGGCCTCGCCGCGGCCCTCTCCCTCGAGCTCGCCCAGCTCCGCTCCGACCAGCTCTTCACCATCCCCGTCTTCGAGGCCCGCGCCCTCACCCTCCAGGCCGGCGTCGCCAACGCCGCCCGCACCCGCCTCCGTCGCGACCAGACCCGCTGGCTCTTCGAGGCCCCCATCACCGCCCGCGCCGCCAAGACCCCCGTCGAGCTCGCCATCAACGACCTCAACGCCCTCCGCGTCGCCCGCTTCATCCCCGCCGACTCCGCCCCGCCCCCCGAGGTCACCGGCCTCGCCGCGCCCCGCATCCGCATCACCCTCGAGGGCAACGCCCGCCGCGAGACGCTCCAGCTCGGCGCCCCCGTCGTGCGCGCCATCGGGGCTCCCCCCGTGCCCGAGGAAACCGAGACCGTCGAGCTCTACGCCCGCCTCGACTGGCGCTCCGTCCCCTCGACCACCGACCGGCCCGTGCTCTTCACCGTTCACGTGCCGGCCGATCTGCTCAAGAAACTCGACGCCGCCCAGACCGAGCTGCGCGACCGCCGCGTCCTCGACCTCGATCCCGCGCGCGTCACCGCCCTCACCCTCTCCGCTCCCCGCTACCCCGATCTGCGCATCCAAAAGCTGGATACGAGCTCCGCCTGGCAGATCGCCGCTCCCGCCGCCGCCTCCCCTCAGCGTGCCGATCCCCTTCTCGTCGGACGCCTCCTCCAGCGCCTCCAGCTCCTCGAGGCCATCCGCTTCGTCTCCGACGCCCCCTCCCGCCCCGAGCTCGAAAACCTCGGCTTCAACCTGCCTCAGCGTGTCATCACCCTCCAGCTCGCCCCCGCCGCCGCCGGCGCCTCCGGCCCCTCCACCGCGCCCGCCGAGATCACGCTTGAGCTCGCCCAACCCAACCCGGCCGATCCCGCGCTCTACGCCCGCGTCTCCGGCCAACCCTTCATTTACGCCGTGCCGCCGGAACTCCTCGCCCAGATTCCCGTCGCGCCCATCGTCTTCCGCGACCGCTCCCTGGCCAGCCTGCCCGAGGACGTGCGCATCAGCCGGCTCGTGATCCGCCGCAGCGACGCCCCCCCCGAGACCGCGCCCGTCCTCGACCACGCCCCCTCCGCCGAGCCCGTCCCCGCCCCGCTCGCCACCCTCCTCGCCGGCCTCCGCGATCTCCGCGCCCAGACCATCGTGCGCGAGGATGTGCCGCCCACCGTGCTCGTCGAAGGCGTGGAGCGCCCCTGGGCCTACCAACTCGAGGCCACCCTCGATCCCGCCCCGCCCTCCGGCCCGCTCCGCCTCCTCCTCGCCGAGCGCGGCGGCGCCACCACCCAGCTCGCCGCCAGCGAAGAGCTCGGCCTGGTCTTCAGCCTCGAACAACCGGTCCTCGACGCCCTCTGGCAACTCCTCTACCGCGAGCCCGCGCCCTAGCTTTCATGGGACCCATCGGTCCCCTCGGTCCCATAGGCCCCCTCAAATCCCGGCGCCTCCCCGCCCAGCCCGCACTCGCATGGCCTCCGCCACCAGCCGCCTCGCCCGCCTGCTCCGCTGGTCCCTCTGGCTGCTGCTCACCGCCGCGCTCATCCTGCAACTCCGAGCCCTCTCCGAAGGCGGCATCCGCGTCCCCGCCTTTGTCCAGGAACGTCTCGCCGCCCGCCTGGCCGAGGAGGGTCTGCGCTTCGAGGCCGACGCCATCTGGCTCGATCCCCGCGGACGCATGCTCATCCTCCGCCCCCGACTCGGCCTCGAGGCTCAGGACGGCCCCTTCGCCTCCGCCCGCGCCGTCGCGGTGCAAGTGCGCCGCCGCGCCCTCCTCGCCGGCGAGCTCCGCCCCACTCGCATCGAACTCGCCGAGCTTGCCCTCACCCTGCCCGCCATCGCCTCGCCCACCGGCACGCGCCAGCCCCTGCTCCAAGCCGGCGAGTTTCGCCTCACCCGCCCGGGCGGCTCCGGCGAATGGCGGGTGGAGCAAGCCAGCGCGCGCCTGCTCGACATCCCCGCGTCCTTCGCCGGCAGCCTGCCCGCCGCCCGCGGCGAGCCCGCGGAGCGCCGCCCGCCGGCCCAGATCGCCCGGGAGGTCATCCGGCAATCCGCGGCGCTCTACCGCCAGCTCGCCGCCCTCCCCCTCGAGAGCATCCGCGTCGTGCGCGTCGACCTCTCACCCGAGCATCTTTCCTTCTCCGCCGAGCTCGACCACCTCCAGGCCCCCGCCCACCCCGCCCTGCCGCCCGCCCTGGTCGGCGCCGCGCTCGAACAGGTGAGCCTGCAGGTCTCCCTCCCGCTCTTCGCCCCGCTGCGCGCCCGCCCCGCCGACGCCGAGCTCCGCCTCCAGGCCGCGCGCGTCTCCGCCCCGCCCGCCCTCGGCCTCCGCGGCGAGGACCTCGTCCTGCGCGCCTCGCCCGGCCCCACCCTCTCCGCCGACCTCGCCTTCGCCCGTATCGAAAAAACGGATATGGCGCTCCCGCCCGCGCCGCTCCTCGCCTCCGCCCGCTACTCCGCCGGCGAAGGCTCCCTCCTGCTCGACCTCTCCACCCGGCTCGCCGACGCCCCCTGGCGGGCCCGCTTCCTCGGCTCCGCCCTCGACGAGTCCGGCGGGCTCGAGGCCGCCGGCTCCCTCACCCCCGCCCTGCTTGAGTTCGCGCGACCCTTCCTGCCCGAGAAAGCCCGGCCCATCCTCGAGCTCACCGATCCGCTGGCGCTCGACCTCACGGCCAGGCTCGCCCCCGGCCTCCGCCCCGGGCGCGTGGTCGCCCGAGCCAGCTCCGGCCGCGCCGTCGCCGGTCGCGTGCCCTTCGACCGCGCCGCCGCCGTCCTCGTCTACGACCCCGCGGCCAAGAGCTTCCACGCCGACGATCTGCTCCTCGTGCAGGGCGACTCCCTCGCCGCCGGTAGTTACGCCATGGATACGGAGACGCTCGCTTTTCGTTTCCTCCTCGCCGGCCCCTTCCGTCCCGCCTCGATCAACAACTGGTTTTCCGGCTGGTGGTCGGGCTTCTGGGAAAACTTCTCCTTCGGCCTCCACCCGCCCGCCGCCGACGTCGACATCCAAGGCGTCTGGCGCGAGCCCGAGCGCACCACCGTCTTCGTCCGCGCCGACTCCGACCGCATGCGCCTGCGCGAGCTCGATCTCGACATCCTCCACACCCGCCTCGTCGTCGCCGACGGTTTCTTCGACATCCTCGGCTTCCACGGTGTCGCCGGCCCCTTCGTCGCCGACGGCCGCTTCTCCCGCCTTCTCGGCCCGGACCGCAAGGACTGGACCTACACGAACTTCGACGTGCGCTCCAATTTCCCCGTCGAGGCGCTCCCCAAGCTTTTTCCCGAGGAGGCTCCCGAGCTGATCGCTCCCTTCGCCCTCACCACCGCCCCGCGCATCCACCTGCGCGGCGAAGCCCACGGCCCCGCGTCCCCCCTCGCCGGCCGCCAGCGCTACGACCTTGATATCGCCGCCACCTCGCCCCTTCGCTACGGCGGCTTCCCGCTCGATCACCTCTCCGTGCGCCTCGAACGCCGCGACAGCGAGATCCACCTCAACGATATCCGCGCCGGCTTCGCCAACGGCGTCGCCCTCGGCACCGCCAAGCTCAGCGGCCCCGACGACGCCCGCTGGCTCGCCTTCGAGCTCGCCCTCGGCGACGCCGACCTCGACTTCGTGCAAAGCCGCTGGGCCGAGTTTCGCGAGCGCCGCGACGCCGGCGCCGCCGTCTCCGACGAGATCACCCAGACCCACACCCCGCCGCCCCCGCCCTCCCGCGCCATGGGCGGTCGCCTCTCCATGCGCCTCGCCGCCACCGGCCCGCTCGACGAGCCGCTTGGCTTCTCCGGCCGCGGCGAAGCCCGCATCACCGGCGCCGACCTCGCCCGCATCCGCCTCATGGGCCCGCTCTCCGGCCTCCTCGGCGAACTCGGCATCGGCTTCGGCACGGTCAAGCTGACCGACGCCGACGCCCGCCTCGCCCTCGACCGCAACCGCGTCGTCTTCGAGGAGCTGCGTCTCACCGGACCCTCCGCCCTCGTCGAGGCCCGCGGCACCTACACCCTGCCGCAGGGCGGACTCGATTTTAACGCCAAGCTCCGCCCCTTCGAGCAACGCGACGGCATCCTCGGCACCACCGTCGACTTCGTGCTCTCCCCGCTCTCCCGCGTGCTCGAGGTCGAGCTCGGCGGCACGCTCGACGAGCCCACCTGGAACTTCGCCTACGGCCCCACCCGCCTCTTCCGGCGAATCACGGACCGCTTCTGACCGGGCGCCCCGCCGCTCCCCCGGCCCCCCCACGGGAGCCTCCCCCTAGCCTTTTCCAGCCGCCGCCCGCGCCCTGCGGCATCGACTCGCGGAGCCTGAGCCGGCTTCCTCGGCAGCCCGTCGCCAACGATCTGCCTGGGCCCAACGCAGAGTCCTCTGCGCGACCTTCGCGGATTTCCTCCGCCCCCCGTCGCAACGACTCCCATGACCCGGCCCCGCCCACTTGTGGTCGGCAGCGTCTTCTTCGCCGCCCTCCTGCTCTGGTTGCACCGCGCACCCAGCGCCTCCTCCCCCGACCTCGCCCCCGAACAAGAGCCGGTCGCCGGCTCCGCCCACGCCCCCGCCGCTCGCCAAACCCGACTCTCGAATTCGGAATCCGCCGGCGAGGCCGCCACCGCCCCCTCCGCCGATCCCGCCGCCCTCGCCGCCGCCCAGGCCCGCCGCGAGCACCTGCTCGCCCTCCTCGACACCGATCCCGCCCGCGCCCTCGCCGAGTCGCTCAGCTTCGCCGACTACGCCGCCCTCCCCGCGGAGCTGCGGCCCTACTACGAGCGCCCCTTCGCCGCCCTCGCCGCCCTCGACGTCATCCCGAATTGCGGCGATCCCTCCGCCGAGGGCCCGAGCCTCCTCCTCCGCCACGAGGGCCGCCACTACTCCGCCGTCGCCACCGGCACGCGCGTCGCCGCCAGCTCCCGCGCCGCCCGCCCGCTCCACGGCTTTATCCTCGGCGACCGCGCCCTCGTGGCCGACACCCCGCTCGCCATCCTCGCTCCCGCCGACGCGCCCCTCTTCGCCCACCTGCGCCTCGGCCAGCCCGATCCCTCGCGCGACTTCGCCACCGGCGCCCCGCTCGGCCCCGAGCCCGTCGTGGCCATCGCCGGCGACCGCCGCCTGCTCTTCACCGACCGCGCCTCCGCCGAGGCCTTCAACGAACGCCTCGCCGAGCTCGACACCCGCCCCGGCCCGCGCGGCGGCGCAGGCCTCGCGCTCACCTTGCCCTACTCCACCGACGCCTCCTCGGGCTTCGACTGGGCCGCCGCCGAGCTCGCCGTCACCCAGGCCTCCGCCGCCTGGACCCAGACCGCCAAGGCCGTGTTCTTCATCCGCGCCGAGTTCCCCGACGTGCCGGGCACCCTCGCCCAAAACGCCCTCGCCACCCAGCTCAACACCCGCGTCGCCTCCGCCCTCCACGCGATGTCCTACGGCAAGACCACCGTGCAAGCCGAGGTGAGCGCGCAGTTCATCCGCCTGCCCCAGCCCAGCTCCGCCTACACCTACGACAGCCACCTGCTCTACGACCACGCCCTCGCCCGCTACCGCGAACTGCACGGGGCCGCCTCCCTCGACGCCTACGACATCGTCGGCGTGCAGTTCCCCGCCATCGGCCTCGGCTACGCCGGCCTCGCCACCATCGGCGGCACCCGCCACTGGCTCCAGGGCGACCCCGCCGACACCGTCATCGTCCACGAATTCGGCCACAACTACGGCGTCGGCCACGCCCACGCCTGGGTCACCTACGACGGCTCCGTCGCCGGCGGTGGCACCCACCACGAATACGGCGATCTCTTCGACGTCATGGGCTCCGGCGCCGCGCCCGAGGCCCACTTCCACCCCCAGGCCAAGGCCCTCCTCAACTGGCTCGAGCCCGCGCGTCTCGCCGACGCCGACGTCTCCGGCTCCGGCACCTACCGCCTCCACCGCTTCGACCACCCCGCCACCACCGGGCAACTGCGCGCCCTCCGCGTCACCAAAGACCCCTCCGCCACCCCCTCGCAGATCGGCCGCTACTGGGTCGGCTACCGCCCCGGCATCTCCGCCAACGCCACCCTGCCCCACGGCGCCTACGTCCTCTGGCAACGCCCCGGCTTCTCGAGCTCCTCCCTCCTCGACCTCACCCCCGGCAGCTCCGCCGGCCACGCCGACGCCGCCCTCCCGCTCGGCCACACCTACTCCGACCCCGTGGCCGGCCTGCACCTCACCCCGCTCGCCACCGGCGGCTCCGGCGCCGACGCCTGGCTCGATCTCCACGTCGAGCTCGGCCACTTCCCCGACAACCGCCCCCCCGCGGCCAGTTTCACGCCCACGCCCGCCGTCGCCGCCCGCACCCCGCACAGCTTCACCGTCTCCGCCTCCGATCCCGATGGCGACACGCTCGCCTACGCCTGGGACTTCGGCGACGGCTCCCCCTCGCTCAACTCCGCCACCCGCAACCACGCCTGGTCCGTCGGCGGCGACTACGAGGTCACGGTGCGGGTGAGCGACCGGCGCGGCGGCGTCACCACCCGCTCCGCCACCATCACCGTCTCCGATCCGCTCCTCTCCTGGCACACGTCCACGGTCGCCTCCTCGCGCAGCTTCCGCACCGTCGCCCACCTCCGCGGCCGCCACTTCATCGGCGGCCACCAACACCTCCACTCCTCGCTCGACCGCGCCACCTGGACCGAGACCCACCTCGGCCTCAACTACCACGCCAACGCCTTCGCCGCCGACGCCCGGGCCTTCGTCGCCGTCGGCCTCGACTACGATTTTTCCCTCCCCGCCTGGATCGGCGTCGTCCACCGCTCGCTCGACGGCCGCCTCTGGGAAAAAGTCGCCCTCCCCGCCACCGTGCCCGAGCTGCGCTCCGTCGCCGCCGACGGCTCCGGCACCCTCGTCGCCGTCGGCCACGGCGGCACGCTCCTCCGCTCCGCCGACTCCGGCGCCAGCTGGACGCTCGTGCCCGCGCCCGGCGGCGCCACGCCCCAGCTCCGCTCCGTCGCCCACGGCGGCGGCCTCTTCATGGCCGTCGGCGACCGCTCCGTCTTCACCTCGCCCGACGGCCTCGCCTGGACCGACCGCTCCGCCTCCACGCTCCTCTCCCCCGCGCAAAATTTCCACAGCGTCCTCCACGCCGACGGCGCCTGGTATGCCGGCGGCTGGTATAGCGGCATCCACCGCTCCACCGACGAGGGCCGCTCCTGGTCCCGCGTCGCCCTCCCCAGCCCCCACCCGCACACCATCGAGAGCCTCGTCGCCGGGCCCGGCGGCCTGCTCCTCGCCTCCGCCACCCGCCACGACGGCGCGCCCGATGCCCCCGCGCTCCTCGTATCCACCGACGGCCTACGCTGGAGCGCGGCCCCCGGCCCCTCGCCCATCCCCGCCACCGCCTCGCTCGCCTACGCCGACGGCGCTTTCCACTCCGCCAGCGGCGCCTCCGGCCAGCTCGCGCGCAGCGCCACCCTCTCGCCGCAAAACCAGCCCCCCGCCTCCGCCACCTTCGGCGCGCCCGCCACCGGCGCGGCGCGCCAGCCGCTCGCCTTCTCCGCCTCCGCCACCGATGCCGACGGCGACACCCTCCGCTACCTCTGGGATTTCGGCGACGGCTCCGCCTACCGCGAGGGCGCCCAGGTCTCCCACGCCTTCGCCGGCGGCGGCACCTACCAGGTCACCCTCCACGTCAGCGATTCCCGCGGCGGCCTCGTCACCACCACCCGCACGCTCACCCTCACCGAGCCCCTCGCCGAGTGGACGCCGCGCGCCTCCGGCACCAGCGCCACCCTCCATGCCGTCGCCCGCGCGCCCTCCGGCCGCCTGGTCGCCGTCGGCTCCGGCGGCGGCACCTATCGCGTCTCGACCGACGGCGGCGCCACCTGGGGCGCCGGCGGACAGCTCGGCGCCAACCTCCACCTCCACGGCATCCACCACGCCGACGGCGCCTTCGTCGCGGTCGGCGAGGACTGGGTCTCCGGCGCCTGGCGCGGCGTCATCTACGGCTCCGCCGACGGCCTCGCCTGGACCCTGCGCCACACGACCCAGCACCCGCTCCAATCGATCACCCACGCCGGCGGCGTCTTTGTCGCCGTCGGCCAGTCCGGCGAGATCCAACGCTCCGCCGACGCGCGCACCTGGACGCAAGTCCCCTCCGGCACCACGCAAAACCTCTACGCCGTCACGCACGGCGGCGGCGTCTTCCTCGCCGCCGGCGGCACCGGCAACGGCGTGCAAGGCACCGTGCTCAGCTCCCCCGACGGCCAGACCTGGACCAACCGCAGCGCCGGCCTCGGCACCGGCCAGGGCCTCTTCAGCGCCGCCTACGCGGGGGACCGTTTCCTCGTCAGCGGTTTCTCCGCCCGCATCCGCCACTCGACCGACGGCGGCCGCGGCTTTACCGCCCCCCCGCTCGCCTCCAATCCCTGGGCCACCGGCTTCGCCCGCCTCCACGGCGTCACCCTCGCCGTCGCGCGCGATGTCGCCAACGGCTACGCCGCGCAAAACCTCGTCTCGCTCGACGGCGCGCAATGGACCGCGCTGCCCACCCCCGCCTTCGCCGAGCGCCGCGCCGTCATCGCCCTCGCCGACTCCTTCCTCACCGTCGGCGCCAACGGCCAGATCTGGCAATCGGCCCCGCTCGTCGCCGCCACCCCGCCGCCCGCTCCAGTCGCCGGTTACGCGAGCTGGCGCGAGCGCCACTTCGCCGGCGAGCCCTCCGCGCTCTCCGTGCCGGGCGCCGATGCCGATGGTGACGGCGTGAGCAACCTCGCCGAATACCTCGCCGGCACCGACCCCCGCTCCGCCGCCGAGCAGCCGAGCCTCACGCCCCGCGTCACGGCCGGAGAGCTCAGCCTCGCCGTGCCCCGCGACCCGGCGGTGCGCGACGTCCGCGTGCGCTTCGAGACCAGCACCGATCTATCCACCTGGACCGAGGCCGGCGTGGTCGTTGTGGACACGCCCGAGGAAAGCGTCGGCTCCGTGCCCCTCGACACCACGCACCGCTTCCTCCGCGCCCGCCTCGAGCTCGTCGAGTAGCCCGCTCCCGCTCGGCGCGACGGCGCCGGGCTCCCCGCCGCCGCGTCACCTGCCTGCCCCGGCCACCCTCGAATCGACTGGCCCGCGCGCGGCCGGCCTGCTTAACCCGGGCCCATGGCCGCCACGTCACCCGCCACATCCGGGCCCTCGCGCCTGCGCATGCTCGCGCTCAAGACGCTCATCACCTGCGCCCTGCTCGTCCTGCTGACGCTGCTCGCCTTCCGCGTCAGCCCCTGGCCCGGCGTGCTCCTTATCCGTTTCGCCTTCGACCGCGGCAGCGCGGCCGCCTCCGCCGCCCTGGAAAAACACCTGCCCGACGACGTGGAGGCCCGGCTCGATCTCGTCTACGATCCCGAGGATCCCGACGCGCGCCTCGACCTCTTCTTCCCCGCCGCAGTCGCCGACACCGACCGGGTGCTCCCCGCTCTCGTCTGGATTCACGGCGGCGGCTGGGTGTCCGGCGACGAAAACCAAATCGGCAACTATGCCCGCATCGTCGCCTCCCGCGGCTTTGCCGTAGTGAGCGTCAACTACACCATCGCTCCCCGCGGCCGCTACCCCGCGCCGCTCCACCAGATCAACACCGCCCTCGCCTTCCTCGACCGCGAGGGCCACGCGCTGCACGTCGACGCCTCCCGCCTTTTTCTCGCCGGCGACTCCGCCGGGTCGCAGATCTCGGCCCAGATCGCCACGCTCGTCACCTCGCCCGACTACGCCGCCCTGATGGGGATCGACCCCGCGCTCCGGCCCGAGCAGCTCCGCGGCCTCGCCCTCTTCTGCGGCGCCTACGATCTCGAGGCGGTCTCGCTCCGCGGCGTTTTTGGCTGGTTCGTGCGCACCGTGCTCTGGGCCTACTTCGGCGACCGCGACATCAAGAACCACCCCGCGGCGCGCACCTTTTCCGTCGCCCAACACGTCACCTCCGAGTTCCCGCCCGCCTTCATCACCGCCGGAAACGCCGATCCCCTGCTCCCCCAGTCGCTCGCCTTCGCCGCGCGCCTCGCGGAACTCGGTGTGCCGGTCGACACCCTCTTTTTCCCGGCCGACTACCAGCCCCGCTTGCCGCACGAGTATCAATTTAACCTCGATACCGACGCAGGCCGCCAGGCGCTCGAGCGACTCGTCGCCTTCCTGCACGCACGCAGCGCCCCCGACCCCGACGCCGCGCCCGCTTCGCCCGCCACGGCCGCCGCGGCCCCCGCGCTCCCGGCCGCCTTGGTGCGCTGAAGAAACTTACGCTCGCCTAATCTCGGGCCAACGCGCCTCGCGGGCTCGCCTCGTCCGGTCGCGCCGCTTTTTGTCGCCGCCGTGCCCACGTCGCCCGAGCCACCCTCCCGTCCCGACCCGCACGCGCTCGCGCGTGATCGGGCGCACGAAGGCGCGCGCCTCGTCCTGCGCGGAGTGCTGCTCAACGCCTTCCTCGCCGCGCTCAAGTTCGCCGGCGGCATCCTCGGCAACACCTACGCCCTCATCGCCGACGGCGTGGAGTCGCTGCTCGACATCTGGTCCTCCATCCTGGTCTGGGCCGGCTTTCGCTACGCCGCCAAGCCGCCCGACGCCGGCCACCCCTACGGCCACGGCAAGGCCGAGCCCCTCGCCGCGCTCTCCGTCGCGCTCGTCATCTTCGTCGCCGCCGGCTGGATCGGCATCCACGCCGTGCGCGAGATCCTCACGCCGCACGAGGCGCCACACTGGGGCACCCTTCCGCTGCTCGCCTTCATCATCGTCACCAAGTGGGCCTTCTCGCGCCGCCTCGCCCGCGCCGGCGCCGAGAGCGGCGGCACCGCGCTCGGCGCCGAGGCCTGGCACCACGCGGCCGACGCCCTCACCTCGGCCGCCGCCTTCATCGGCATCACCGTCGCCGTGCTCGGCGGCCCCGCCTACGCCGCCGCCGACGACTGGGCCGCGCTCGTCGCCTGCGCGGTCATCGCCTTCAACGGCCTGCTCATCTTTCGCCGCGCCTTCGGCGAGATCATGGACGCCGCCGCGCCGCCCGAGGCCCACACCGAGGTGCGCCGCGTGGCCTCCGCCGTGCCGGGCGTGATCGGGGTCGACAAATGCCGCGTGCGCCGCTCCGGCCTCTCGCTGCTGGTGGAGATTCAGATCGTGGTCGACCCCACGATCACGGTCTTCGCCGGCCACAAGCTCGCCCACGACGTGCAGGACGCCCTCGTCGCCGCCGATCTCGCCATCACCCACGTCTCCGTGCACGTAGAGCCCGCGCGCCTCTGACCCCGAGGAGCCTCCTCGTCACCGCTACCACTGGTAGCTCAACTCCGCCCGGGCCAGGCGGGGCGGGGCGACGTTGACCACGCCCGCGGCGTTGCGGCCGGTCTGGATCTCCGCGTCCAAAAGATTCTCCACCGCGAGCCCGACCCGCATCCGCGGCGTGATCGCGTAACGCGCCGCCACGTCCACCCGCGCCGCCGAGGCGAGCGTGAGTGTGTTGAGATCGTCCTCGAACTGCGCCGAAAACCACCTCGCGCGACCGTCAAAAAACAAGGCCCGCGTCACCCGCCACTCCGCGCCCGCCGACACCGTGTGCCGCGGCACCTGGGCCAGCCGTCGCCCGTCCAGCGCCTCCGCGCCCGCGCCGCCCGAGCGCACGCGCGCGTCGCTCAGCAGATAATCGGCGTCCAGCCGCAGGTTCGGCGCCGCCTGCCAAAACCCGCCCAGCTCCAGCCCGCGCACCCGCGCCGAGTCGAGGTTGCGCCGCTGCCGCGTATTGGGCGCGATCGTCACGTTCGCCACCGCGTCCGAAAGCTCATTCTCAAACACCGTCGCGCGCAGCGCGCAGCGCCGCTCCGGCGCCGACCACTCCAGGCCCAGCTCGCCGCCGAGCAAGGTCTCGGGATCAAGGTCCGGATTGGCATTGGTCGTGATCGCGCCCACGCGAAAGGGACGGTAGAGCTCGTTGAGCGTCGGCGTGCGATAGGCGGCGTAGGCGGCCGCGCGCGCGGTGAAGGCCTCGGTAACCCGCCAGGCGAGCCCGACCGATGGCGAGAAGGCGAGATCCTCCCGGTTCGCGTAACGCTCCTCCACCAGCACGACCACGGTGGCGCGCACGTTCTCACGGCGGAAGCCCTCGCGTCGCCAGATCGAGTCCACCCGCGCTCCGAGCGTCAACATGAGCTCGTCTGTCAGGGGACGCGCATGCGTGACAAAAGACCCCGCCACGGTCTGCACGCCGCCAGCCCGGCGCTCGTTGGCGAATTCGTCGCCGGTGAAGAGAAACCGCTCCCGCGTCTCACCCTCCACCCGACGGGCGTCGACCCCGAGCGTCGTCACCGGCGCACGCAGCTCGCCCGCGCGCGCATCGCTCGCGGCCCCGTCGCCGAAACTCGCCTGCGCCGAGAACCCGAGCGCGGTCGCCGGCACCGAGTATTGGTCGCTCGCCGGCGTCTCGGCGTCGCGCGCGGCGTTCACCGCCGAGAAGGTGCTTCGGTAGTCTTGATCCTGAGCATAGAGAGTCACCGACCACGCCGATACCGCCGCGTCGCGCGGCGTGCCCGCCAGCGTGAAGGAGCCAAACAGCTCCTCCGAGCCGTTCCGCTGATAGGGCGTGCCGTTGCCCCGGTCTTCTCGCCACGCGCGCAGGGTGCTGGTGAGCGTAAGCGTCTCGTGGATACGACGGCCCCAGCTCAATTGGCCCCGGTGGGTCTCGAGATCGGCCCGTCGGTCGATCGGGCCGGGATCGCGCACGAGCAAGGGTCCGTCGGTGGCGAAGGTGGCGGCATCGACCCGGAAGGCGTCGCGCCCGCCCGGCGCCTGCGCGGTGGCGCTCAGCTCCGCGCCGCGGGCGCGGAGTTCGCCGTAGGTCAGACCGAGGCGCGGACCGGGCCGGGCGCTCCAGCCTCCCGCGGGCGCGCCGGCCTCGCGATCCTCGCCCGCGGGCGGCGCGAGCGGCGCGGACACAAGGTGCACCACCCCTCCGAGCGAGCTGCCGCCCCAGGCCGCCGAGCCGCCGCCGCGCACGATCTCCACGCGGTCGAGCGAGCCCGCGGGCAACTTCGTCCAGGCCACCCAGCCGCCAAAGGGATCGTTCACCGGCACGCCGTCGAGCAGCACCAGGGCGCGGCTGGCCCCGCTCGGGCCGATGCCGCGCAGCGAGACGCCCTGCGCGGTGGGATTGGCCGTAAGCGAGCCGCTGCGGCGGAAAAGCGAAAAGGTCGGCGAGCGGCGCAAGGTGTCGTCGAGCGACAGTGTGGGCGCCTCGGCGAGGGCGCGCGGCCCGAGCACATCGACCGTGAGCGGCAGCGTCTCCGGCTCCTGCGGCGCGCGCGTGGCCGTGACCACCAAGGGCGGCAAGGTGGTCACCGGCGCCTCCGCCTCGCTCGCGCCCCGCAGCAGAATCGGCGACGCAAGCAACAGAATGGAGGCAAGATACCGGGTGCTCACGCCGGGACGGTGAGCGGCGGCAGCCGCCTCCGCAACCGTCGCGCCGAGAATCCGCCCCGGCTCAGGCCCCGGGCCGCGCCCCGAGCAGCGCGTGGAGCAATACCGCCGCGGCGACGGAAACATTGAGCGACTCCACGCGGCCCGAGCCGGCGAGCGTGACGAGGCCGGTGCAGGCGCGCGCCACCTCGGGCGCCAAGCCCTGCTCCTCGTTGCCCAACACCAGCGCGAGCGGACGCGCCGAGGCGGGCCGCGCCGCGGGCGAGCCGCCGCGCGTGGCGGCGCCGAGCACCTCGTAGCCGGCGGAGGCGAGCGCGCCGAGGAAGGGCGGCAGCGCCGGCACGCGCCAGACGCGGATGTGCTCGAGGCCGCCCTCGGCCACGCGATGCGCGGACTCGCCGGGCAGGGCCGCCGAGGGGTGCGTGGGGATCACGATGTGCGCCACGCCGAAGAAGGCCGCCGAGCGCGCGATGGCGCCGAGATTGTGCGGGTTGCCGATGCGGTCGAGGACGAGGAGCGGCTCGCGGGACGCGGCCCAGGCCGCGATGTCCTTGGCGAGCGGCGCGCCGAGCGCGGGCGCCGCCACCACGCAGACCACGCCGCCGTGGTGCACCGTGCCGGAGATTTTCTCCAGCTCGGCGGGCGTCACGCAGCGGTAGACCTTTTTCGCCGCGGCGAGGGCCTTGCAGATCGGGCCGAGCTTGCGGCTCGTGGTCTCGTCGAAAAACAGCCGGCGGATCGACTCCGGGTCGCGCGCGAAGCGGGCTTGCACGGCGGGCAGGCCGCTGAGGGTGAGTTCGTTCGCGTGAGGCATGTTTGGAGATCGGGAGCGGAGCGTTAGTCGGCGACTTCGCCCACGAGGGTAAACTCCTCGCGGTCGTGGTAGAGATGGCGCACGCGCGTGCCGGGGGCGCGGCGGGAAAACACCGAGGCGGGCGCGCGCACCTCGCGCAGGAGCGCGAGCGGATCGACGCGGCCAAACTTCAGGATCACGACGAAGCGGCGGCACCAGCCGCCCTCCAGCCAGGGCGCGACGACGCGGCGCAGCACCTCGTGCGGATCGTCCACCAGATCGCAAAACATCCAGTCGGCGCGCTCGCCCGGCGCGGGGCGGTGGCCGTAGGCGTCGGCCCGGCGATGCTCGATCAGCGGGTGCTCGAGCGCGCCGCCCTTGAGCGGGCCGTTGTCGAGCGCGAGCACGCGCGCGCCGCGCTTGGCCGCCGAGTAGCTCCAGCCGCCGGGCGCGGCGCCGAGATCGACCACCTGCTCCCCGGCCGCCGGCTCGCGCCCGAGCACGCCGTAGGCCTCCTCGACCTTCAGGTAGCTGCGCGAGGGAGCGAGCGGATCGTCCGCCATGCGGCGCTGGCCGCCGAGGACCAGTTCGCGCGAGACGAGGGCGCGCTTGAAATCGACGAAGTGCACGAAAAAGCCGCGCACCGGGCCGAGTCCGCGCGGGGTCTCGGGGCTGGCGAGGCGGGCGACGCGGCCCATGCGTTTCTTGAGCAGCTCGCCAAAAGCCGTCGCCACCGCGTCCGCGCGCCGGCCGAGCCCGTCGAGCCCGGCCGCGGCGCTGAACACGCAGGGCCAGGCGCCCTCGAAGCGCTCTTCGCGCGAGCCGGCGAGGAACTGCTCGAGCAGGCGGCCCGCGAGCGCGTTGACCGAGTCGCCCACGATCTCGAGGGGCGCCAGGTGCAGCGCATGCGCGAAGCAGAGGTCGCCGGGCGCGGCTTCGCGCGCACCGAGGGCCGCCTCTCCGCCGGGGGCCGCGACCGTCACCCAGCCGCCGCCGCGTCCGGTCTCGGGCAGGCCGAGGGAGCGCGCCTCGCCGGCGAGCAGATCTTCAAAGCCGGGTTGTCCGCGGAGCAGCATGGGAAAAGGGGCGGGACGCGGAGGTCGGGGCGGGCGCGGGCGGGCGGGCGGAGATAAAAGAGGAGGCGCGGCGGCGGCGGGCCGGCGGCTTTAGCCAAAGCGACGCGCGATCAGGGCCTCGACCCGCTTCTTGGAGACGGCGACGTCCTCGGCCGAGACGCGGGGGCTGAGCTCGAGCGTGAGCAGGTGCTCGGGGCGCCAGAACTCGCTGACCATGTCGAAATCGATCCGCCCGGTGCCGACCGCCTGGTGGTCCTTGCCGGTGGGCGAGACGTCGTGGAGATGAAAGCCGAGCAGCCGGTGGGCGTTGCGCAGGAGTTGCTGGCGATGGTCGATCAGCCCGAGCGCGCGTTTGATGTCGGCGTGGCCGGTGTCGTGCCAATAACCGGCGGGGGAATCCGGCCCGAGGGCCTCGAAGAGCGAAGGATAATCGTCGTCGATCGGCAGCTCCTCAAACTTCTCGCGGTTTTCGCAGCCGAGGGCGAGACCGCGCTCCTTCGCGTAGGAGCCGAGCTGGGCGAGGTTTTCTTGCACCTGTTTCCAAGGTCCGGCCATGTTCTTGCGCAGGTTCAGGCAGGCCTTGCGCAGCACCGCCTGGTAAGCGGCGTCGTTGGCGACCTCGGTCTCGGGCTTCTTCTTCAGGTAGGCGTGCACCTTGCGCCCGGGCGGGAAAAACCAGAACTTCACGCTGCCCAGATGCAGCACGAGCACGCGCGCCTTCACCTGCGCGGCAAAGTCGACCGAGCGCTTCGTGTGCCGCAGCCACTGGTCGCGCTCGCGCGGCTCCTCCTGCGAGGGCTCGAAGAGATTGGGCGCGGCCTGGCTCACGCCCGCGGGCAGCGGGCAAAAATTATGCGTCGAGCTGATGCGGATCACACCGTCCTCGACCGCCTTGAGGATGCCGGGCACGAGCACGATGCGAATGCCGTGACTCAGCTCGGCATGGGTGAAGCCGAGCGCCGCGATCTCTTGCAGCATCGCGTAGCCGTCCTGGTGACGGAAGGAGTTCCAACAGGTGGAAAGGGCGAGGATGGGCTTCAAGGCGGCGGCGACGCGAAAAGTGCCGGGAACGCAAACACCTCGCGCTGCTCCGGCAAATGGAAACGAAAAAACCGCGCGAGCGACGGGCGCCGGCGCGGTGCTTGGGCCGAGACGAGCGGCGGGATCGCCGCGCGACGAGGCTCGCTTATTCGGCGTAACGGCGGCGCAGCATCTGGGTGAAGGCCTGGACCTTCTCCTTGCGGCGGCGGCGCTCGGTGGGCTTCTCGTAGTAACGCTTCGCGCGGACGTCCTTGATGATGTTCTCGCGCTCGAGCTTCTTCTTCAGACGGCGCAGGGCGCGGTCGACGGGCTCGTTTTTGCGGATCTTGATCTCGATGGGCATGGTGAAAGGGACCTTTGGAAGGGGGGAAAAGAGCAGAGGCAACCCGCCGCCATCGGCCCCGTCAACGGCTTTTTTCGAGGCTCGCGGAGGCCCGTTTCCGCCCCCCACCCAGGCGCCTTCAAGCCCCCGCCACCGCGCCCTCCCCGCGCAAAAAATCCGCCAGCCGGCGCTCGTCACGCCGCGCCGCCAGCTCGGCATCGACAAAGCCGCAGTCCCGCATGGCCAAAAAATCCTCCTCCACCATCCGCAAAAAGCCGGACAACGCCGGCCCCTCGTGCGGCGCGATCCGCTGCCAGGCCACCCGCTGAAAATAATCCGCCAGCGAGCGGTGGAACGAGTAGCCCAGCTCCGCGAAGGAGGCCCCGTAGAGCAGCTCGAACTGCCGCCGCGCCCCGTCCGCCCCGCCCGCCTGGATCCGCGCCGCATCCTCGGGCGAGACCTCGATGTGCGAGGCGCGCCGCGACCAATCGGCCACCGCCGCCGCCGTGACCGGCATCACCAGCGGATCGTTCAGCGCCACCGCACGCGACGCGCCCGCGAGGCCCACCGCGCCGCGCGCCCCATAGCTCACCGTCATCCGCGGGATCACCGGCGGCTGAGCAAGCTGCGAGACCGGCCCCTCCCCTCGCGCCAGCCGCTCCACCTGCTCCGCCTCGCGCACGCGTTGCCGCCGCTCCTCCACCGTGCGGCCGGCGAAAATCTCCTCCAACGAGCGGTTGTCGAACTCGGTCAACTCCACCCAGCGCAGGCGCAGCGCCAGCCAACCCAGCGCCAGGCCGCAAACGAGCCCGCCGATGTGTGCCATGTGCGCGACATTGCCCGTGCGCAACAGGGCCCCGACCGCGTCCATCAGGAACCAGATCAGCGCCACGCCCCAAAGCGGCATCGTAAAGCTGCCGAAGCGGAACCAGAACCACCACGCGATGCTCACCCGGTTGAGCGGATACATCGCCAGCGCCATGCCCGTGATCCCGTTGACCGCACCGCTCGCCCCCACCATCGGCTCGCCGTCCACCACCAGGTGCACCGCGCCCGCCGCCATCCCCAGCCCCAAAAACAAGATCGGGTAGGCCCAGTTGCTCGTGTTGCCGCAGACCGCGTTTCCGAAGACCCAGAGCACGATCATGTTTCCGACCAAATGCATGAAACCCCCGTGCAGAAACATATGCCCCAGCAAGCCCGTGAGGGACCAATCCTGCAGCACCATCGCGTAGACCGTGTCGTAATCGAGCACCGCCCACCCCGAGAAGTGGAAGAGCACCATCAGCGCCACCAGCGCCCAGTTGGCCCAGGGCCGGCATTGAAACAAGGTCTCGATCCGATACGGGAAGATCATGGCGCCGAGCCCTTAAAACCACTTCCCGCCCCGCCCGCCAAGCCCGCATTCTGCGTGCATTCCACCAGCCCCGCGCTCCACGCTTGCGACGCCCCCGCGCCCGCCTCTCCTTCCCCGCTACCGTGTCGATCGCCGCCTCCGATTTCGTCCACCTCCACGTCCACACCGACTACAGCCTGCTCGACGGCGCCTGCAAAATCGACCGCCTGATGAAGCGCACCGTCGAGCTCGGCCAGCCCGCCGTCGCGCTCACCGACCACGGCAACATGTTTGGCGCGATCGAGTTTTTCAACGCCGCCAAGTCCAACAACCTCAAGCCCCTCGTCGGCTGCGAGCTCTACGTCGCCCCCGGCTCCCGCCTCGAAAAATCCGGCAAGTCCGAGGACGGCAAAAGCTACTTTCACCTCGGCGTCCTCGCCAAGAACCTCGAGGGCTACCAAAACCTGCTCAAGCTTGTATCCGATTCGCACCTACAAGGTTTTTATTACAAGCCCCGCACCGACCTCCCCACCCTCGCCAAATACGCCAAGGGCCTGATCGGCTTCACCGGCTGCCTCGCCTCCGAGGTCTGCCAACACCTCATGCGCGGCCGCGAGGACGAGGCCGACGCCGCCTGCGCCCGCTACGTCGAGATCTTCGGCCTCGACTACTCCTTCGACGACCTCCAGGACCACGGCTTCGGCGCGGAGCTCCAGATCTTCCCCGGCCTCCTCCGCCTCGCCGAGAAATACGGCCTCAAGACGATCTGCTCCAAC
>JAUVVA010000234.1 GCA_030604905.1 Verrucomicrobiota bacterium
CGATCTCCTTCACCTGGTCCTTGGGCGTCATGTTGTAGTGCACGAGGCCGAGGCCGCCGTTGAGGGCCATGGCGATGGCCATGCGCGACTCGGTGACGGTGTCCATGTCGGAGGACACGATGGGGATGGAGAGGCGAAGGGCCTCGGAGAGGGCGGTGCCGGTGTCGGCGTCCTTCGGCAGGATGTCCGAGTAGAGGGTGGCCAGCGAGACGTCGTCGAAGGTGAGGGCGACGGGCAGGTTGGCGGGGAAGAACTTCTCGGCCGGCAGGTAGAAATCGGCGTCGGCGGCGGACGCGCTGGCGGAGGAGGCTGACGTGGCAACTTCTTTCATGAGTTGCCGGGGAATGAGTAGGCGGCGCGGCGGCGCGCGCAAATGGATTTTTGGGGAGGGCGCGCCTCAGGTCTTCAGCCAGCGGGCGAGGGCGGCGCGCAGTTTGTCGCGGGCTCGGTAGAGGCGCGTCTCCACGGCCTTGGGCGTGGCGCCGATGATCTCGGCGATCTCGGCGTGGGAGCGGTCCTCGTATTCGAAGAGCACGAGCACCTCGCGCAGTTCCTCGGGCAGGGCGGCGATGGCGGCGCGCACGGCGGCGACCTCCTCGGCGCGGCGCGCGGCGGTGTCGGGCGAGGCGCCGGCGGCGGCGAGACCGGCGGTGGCGGCGGGCGGGGCGGCCTCGAGCGAATCGGTGCGGCGACGCTCGCGCTTGCGGGCGTGGTCGCGGGCGAGGTTGAGCGCGATCTGGAACATCCAGGTGGTGAAGCGCGCGCCGGCGCGGTAGCTCTCGCGGTGGCGGTAGAGGCGGACGAAGGTCTCCTGCGCGAGGTCGAGCGCGTCGGCCTCGTTTTGGAGGTGGCGGTGGAGAAAGGCGTGCAGAGGGCGCTGCCAGCGGAGCATGAGGGCGTCGAGCGCGGGCAGATCGCCGGCGGCGAGGGCGGCCATGAGGGCTTCGTCGCTCGGCGCGGGAGGGGCGGAGTCGTCGGGGGGGCGCGCGGGGGATGACGCGGGCGGAGGCGTCATGGGGCGCTCGCCGAGGGGGGCGCGAGGTCGGGGGCGCCGCTGCGTCCGGGGTGGTGGGCCACGCGCGACTGCATGAGGGCGAGGAAGCGCTGCGCCTGGGCCGGGCTCATGTGGGCGGCGATGGAGCGCAGGTGGCCGAGCGTGGCCTCGGCGCAGACTTCCTTTAGCCGGGCGAGCTCGGCATCGGCGGCGGCGAGGGCGGCGGGATCGCCCGAGGCGAGGGCGCTCTTGCGCGCGGCCTCGGCGCGGCCGATGGCGATGCAGTGGTCCTCACAGATCGGAGCGTAGGCGGCCTTGATGCGGCGCACCTCCTCGCGGGCCTCGGGGCTGAGACCAAACTCCCGCTCCAGCCAGGCAAGCTGCGCGTCCGTGGTGGCGCCGGTTTGCGGCGAGAGGGGACGCAGGGCCAGGCGCGTGATCCCGTAGCCGGCGAGCGCGGCGACGAGGGCGAGGATAAAAATGACGACGGGGCGACGGAGCACGGGCGGAGGCAGAGCGACGGAGCGGCAGAACGACGGAGCGGCGGGGGCTTAGTGGCGGTGGGCGGGGGTGGCGGGCGAGGTGCTGCGGTCGGCGTGCATCAGCCAAGGGTCGATGCTGCGGGCAAAGGCGGAGACGTAGCGCTCCGAGCGTTCGCGCTCGTGCTTGGCGTAGGCGAAGGCGGAGCCGGCGCCGAGGGAGGCGAGGAGCGCGAGCGCGGCGGCCAGGGGAAGGAGCTGGCGAGCCAGGGCGCGGGCGCGGGGGACATGGGTGACGGAGACGGAGTCGATTCCGGGGGCGGGGCGCGCGAGTCCCGTCTCGGACCGGATGCGGGCGTGGACGGCGGCGGCGAAGGCGGCGGGGGGCGGCGAGGTGAGGCCGTCGGCGGGGTCGGCGCGGCGGAGCAGGGCGCGCAGGGCGGGGTCGGGAGCGGGCGACGGGTGCATTTGGGGGTGTTACGCGCGCGGCGGGCGAAACCCTCGCGAGGAGGGCGTCGGCGCCGGTGGCTTTCGGCGGTCCCGCCCTCGGGGCTCGGGCGGGCTCAGGCGGCCTTCCGGCGGCGGGAGGGCTTGGGGGCCGGGGGCGGCGGGGTTTCCTCGTCGTCGGAGTTGGCCGTGCGGTCGATGTTGAGGTAGGTCTTGGCCAGCATCTGGCTCTCGTAGAACTCCAGGAGGCGGATGCCTTCGCGGGGTTTGATGAGGTCCTTCTTGGTGGCGGCGTCGATCTGGGTCTTCACCCGGCGGCAGAGCTCCTCCCACTGATATTGCACGGTCTCGATGACCTCGTTCATGCGCACGCCGGCGAGGGTGTCCTCGATGTAGTAGCCGTTGGGCTCGTCGTCTTCGAGGAAGACGTGGACCTCGTTGACGCGGCCGAAGAGGTTGTGGAGGTCGCCCATGATGTCCTGGTAGGCGCCGGTGAGGTAGATGCCGAGGTAGTAGGGCTTGCCG
>JAUVVA010000053.1 GCA_030604905.1 Verrucomicrobiota bacterium
CGCCCCGTCCCCTTGGGGTTGGCGATTGCGTTCCCACACGGGGTGGCGGTCTGGGGGGGGGGGGGCGGGGTGGGGGCCGGGGGGGGGGGGGGGGGGGGGGGGGCGCGACGGTGGCGACGGGCGGCGGCACGGCGGCGACCGGCGGGGTGACGGCACCCTGGGTCAGAGGGGAGACGGTCGGCGGGATATCGCCGGCGGCGCCGGGGGCGATGCGCGCCGCGGAGGCGGGCGGAGGCGTGGCGGAGGCGGCGGGCGGGGGCGTGGGCGCGGCGGGGGCCTTGGGCGCACGGGTGAGCTTGGGCTTGGGCGCGGAATCAGGGGCCGGGGCGGGACTGGGGGTGTCGCTCATGTTGGGTGACGGAGGGGATGAAAGAGAGAGAGGGGGAGGGACTTGCGGCGCGAGGTCGAGCGCGGAGTTGGAGTGAGCACCACGGAGGGCACGCGGCGCAAGCGCGGCGGCCGGTGCGCGAACGCGAGGGGGGCGATCAGCGCGGGGTGGATTTATGGATGATCTCGGCGAGCTCGCGCGGGTCGACCGATTCGAGGTGCTTCGCGCGACGCTTCAGCTCCTCGAAGGTCTTGATCGTGGTCTCGGCCATGCGCTCGTGCGTCTCGGCGGAGCCTCCGACGAGGACGAACTGTTCACCGGTGGTGATGCGTTTGTGACCGTCGCTGTTATCGAGACCGACGCCAAGCAGACCGGCCCGACGAGAGGAATTCTTCGCGGCCGGCGCAGCGGCCGGGGCCGGCGCGTCGGAGGGTTTGCGTGCTCGCTTGCTCACGGGTTCAACGTGTTCTGCCGCGGCTCGGTATCAAGCGGCTTTTGCGGAGGAATTTGCCCAGACTCCGGGGGGATTTCCCCCGGTGGAGCAGGCGGTGCTTCGGAGGCGGCGGCCGGCGGGGCTTCGGGGAGGGCGGCCGGGCGCTCGACAAGGCTGGGCGTTTCAGGCTCGGGCGCGGGCTCCGGGGCGGGTTCGTGCCCGAGTGCGGCGAGAGGTGCCGGGGGAGCAAGCGGAGTTTCTTCGTGCTCGGCGCGGGCGGGCGCGGCGGCGGTCTCCTCCGGAGCCGTAGGTGGCGTCGACTCGGCGGCGGGTGCGGACTCGGGTTCCGTCTCCTGCTCGAGTGCGGCGAGGGGAGCCGGGGGCGAGAGCGGGACTTCTTCCGATGCGGCGGGGTGGGGTTCGCTGGCGGCGGGTGCGGACTCCGGCGCGGCTGACTCCGCGTCAGGCTGAGCCTCGGGCCGGGCTTCGGTGCCGAGCGGGGGCTCGGCGTCCCCGGGGGGCGAATCGGTGTCGGTGCCGAGCACGCTGGGGATGGTCGCGTAGCCATCGGCGCTGAGCACGAGCGGGGGTTGTTTGGGGCGGGTGAAGCTTTCTGCGGCCGCCGCGGGAGCCGCGCGGCTGTGGTCCGGCGCCTCGGGGGAGAAGTTGAGCTGACCCTCGGCGAGGCTGCCGTCGGCGTTGACGGTGTCCTCGACGGCTTCGACGTGGATATCGGCGTAGGCCTCGTCCTGGCGGACGCGGAGCTTTTTGAGGCGGGTGAGCTCGAGGACGGCGATGAAGGTGGCGACGAGCAGGCGGACGGTGACGGTCTTGCCCTCGAAGAGATCGGTGAAGAGGAAGTTTTTGCGGGTGCGGGTGAGCTCGAGCAGCTCCTCCATCTTGTCGGAGACGGTGACCTCCTCGCCCTTGATCTCGCCGACGACGAGTTTCTCGGCGAGGCGGCGGAGGACGAGGTTGAAGGCGTTCCAGAGCTCGATGCGGTCGACGGGCTTGAGCGGGCGTTCGTTCTCGGTGGCGGCGACCTCGACGACGTGGCGCGCGAGCATGTCGCGCTGGAAGGCGGCGAGTTCGTCGAGTTTGGCCGCGGCCTCCTTGAACTTCTTGTATTGGAGGAGTTGGTGAACGAGTTCCCAGCGCGGATCGAGCGGGTCCTCGTCCTCGCCCTCGCCGACGGCGGCCTGGCCGCGGGGGAGGAGCATGCGGCTTTTGATCTCCATGAGGGAGGCGGCCATGACGAAAAACTCGCCCGCGATCTCGAGGTCGAGCTGCTGCATGGAGCGGAGCACCTCGATGTATTGTTTGGTGACCGCGGCGATGGGGATGTCGTAGATATCGAGCTCGTTTTTGCGGATCAGGAAGAGCAGCAGGTCGAGCGGGCCCTCGAAGACGGGCAGCTTGATGCGGAGATCGGCGTCGGAGGAAACCACGGTGGAAAACGGGGCATGCTTGGCCGGGGGGCGGCTCCGGCAAGGCTTAAGCGTTTGCGGCGAAGCGGAGGGGGGCGCGCGCGGATTGCTCACGAGCGGCTCGGCCGGCGTGGTCCTCCGCCTCTCGTGCGAAACGGGCGGGCTAGCGGCGCGCGAAGTAGGCGCGGGTGTCGGCCGCGATGCTCTTGTGCAGAAGGAGGACCGCGATGAGGTTGGGGATCACCATGAGGCCGTTGGTGATGTCGGCGAAGTCCCAGACCATTTGGAGCGACAGGCTGGCGCCGAGGAAGACCGCACAGACCCAAGCGACCCGGTAGGGGCGCAGGGCGCGTTGGCCAAAGAGGAACTCCATGCCGCGCTCGCCGCAGTAGGCCCAGCCGAGGATGGTGGAGAAACAAAAGGTGAAGAGGGCGCCGTAAAGGAACCAGGGGCCCCAGGCGCCGAGGTGGCCAAAGGCGGCCGCGGTGATGGCGGCGCCGCGGGAGGCGCCCTGCCATTCGCCGGTGACGAGGAGGGCGAGGCCGGTGCAGGCGCAGACGACGACGGTGTCCCAGAAGGTGGCGGAGGCGGAGACGAGGGCCTGGCGCACGGGGTCGACGGTGCGAGCGGCGGCGGCGATGATGGGCGCGCTGCCCATGCCGGACTCGTTGGAGAAGAGGCCGCGAGCGATGCCGTAGCGCACGGCCTGGGCCACGCCGGCACCGAGGAAGCCGCCCGCGGCGGCGTGGCCGGTGAAGGCGGAGGTGAGCACGAGCGAGAGGGCGTCGGGCAGGCGATCCGAGTATTTGACCAGGAGCACGAGGCAGCCGCCGAGGTAGCCGACGATCATGATCGGCACGAGAAACGCGCAGACGCGGGCGATGGAGCGGATGCCGCCGAAGATCACCAGCGAGGCGAGGGCGGCGAGGACGAGGCCGGTGGCCCAGCCGGGCACCGCGGGGAAGCGGTTGGCGGTGAAGTCGGCGATGGAGTGGGCCTGGACAATGTTTCCGACGCCGAAGGCGGCGATGGCGACGAGTGCGGCGAAGACGGCGCCGAGGCGCGGCATCTTGAGCACGTCGCGCAGCACATACATGGCGCCGCCGGCGTGGGTGCCGTCGGGGTTGCGCACGCGGTGTTTCACGGCGATGAGCGCCTCGGCGTATTTGGTGGCGATGCCGAAGACGCCGGTGAGCCACATCCAGAGGAGGGCGCCGGGGCCGCCGAGGGCGAGGGCGGTGGCCACGCCGACGATGTTGCCGGTGCCGACGGTGGCGGCCATGGCGGTGGTGAGGGCGCCCCAGTGCGAGACGTCGCCCGCGCCTTGGGCGTCGCGCGCCACGGAGAGGCGGATCATCGAGCCGAGGCGGCGCTGGATGAAGCCGAGGCGGACGGTGAGGAAGAGGTGCAGGCCGATGAGCGCGAGGAGCAGGGGCGGGCCCCAGACAAAGGCGGCAAGCGAGGAGAGGGCGGATTCCAACCAGGCGATTGCGGATCCCAATGAGGCGAGAAGCGAGGACATGCGGCGGAGCGAAACAGCAAGCGACGGACCGCGGCGCGATTTTTGCCATGAAAAATCACGCCCGGCGATGGAGTGGCGCCACGCCATCGTGAGCGGGGGCGAGGCGGTGCGCGGTCGCCGCCGGTCGCAGGAGGGGAAAGAAAAAGCCGGCTCCGCGGTGAGGCGGAGCCGGCTCATGCGAGGCCGATCGGGCGGGGCGGTCTGGATCTGTTTCAGGAGTGGCGAGCGGGCTCGCGCGGGAACGAAGCAATGGCGTTTTGCCGATCGGAAGCGGTTGGGCGGGGTCGGTGGGGGCGAAAGGGGCGGGCGCGGGTCGGCGAGGGCGTCGCGCGACCCGGCCCGCGGGACGGATGGACTTACTGGCGCAGGATCTTCACCGAGAAGCCGGTGGAGTCGTAGCTGCTTTCGCCGTGTTGGTTGACGGTGAAATCGACGCGGCTGCCGGGGCGGACGACGACGTTGGTGACGTCGAAATCGTAGCGCTCGTTGGGCCGGAGGTGACGGCTGTAGACGTGGGTGCCATCGACGTAGATGTTGATGCCCACGCCGTCTCCGCCGCCGCCGCGATTGACGTGGCAACGCAGGGTGACGGTGGCCGAGACGGGGCTCGTCCAGCGGCGCACGGCCCAGGCGGAGCTCGGGTGCATCTGCTCGACGGAGATGAAGTGCCAGGTGTTGCTCATCCAGCCGACGGCGTTGTCGCCGATGTAGTCCCAGCGCATGGGGGTGAAGGCGCCGGGATTGTAGGAGCCGCCGGCGACGTTGGCCGAGCCGTAGGACCAGCCGTTGGCGCCCTGCACGCCGGACCAGCCGGAGAGCGAGCAGGCGAGGATGTGGGTGTTGGCGTCGTTCACCGCGGTGACGGGGCCGCGCACATACTGCGGGTTGCGGTCGATGCGCAGGCGGACCACGCCGCCGGAGGGCGAGACCGAGCGGGAGGCGCCCATGATGTCGGTGACGATGAGGGGCGAGTTGGTGCGCAGGGCGACGGTGACGGGCTCGGTGGACCAGAGCACGTTCATGCGACCGGAGGAGTTCTGGAAGCGGTAGGCGTAGGTCGAGGACTTGGTGTTGGCGAAGCGCGAGTGGAAGTTATAGCCGCGCAGTTGCCGGATGATGTTGGCGTAGGCCACGTAGGCGGGGTGGGGGACGAGGGAGCCCTTGGCGCCGTTGGGGGCGGAGAGCAGGCCGCGGTGCGGGAAGGACGGATCGTCCAGGCCCAGGTAATAATACATGCGCTCGACGTTCTGGCTGAGCATGAGCGTGACCATCTGGGCGAGGTGGATGGCGGCCTCGCGGTGGTCGGAGGGGCTGTAGACCTCGTGGCTGAACTCGGTGGCCCAGATCGGCTTTTCGACGCCGTTGTTGTGGCGCTTGATCAGCTCGCGCAGCTCGGCGATCTCCACGTCGGCGCCCTCGACGGTGGCGCGATAGGGGTGGATGGAGACGACGTCGAGGTGGGGCATGGCGCCTTGGGCGAAGACGTCGCGGAGAAAGCCGTGGGTGATCGGCACGGTGCCGCCGGCGACGATCTTCACGTCGGGACGGGCGGCGCGGATGCGCTGCGAGGCGACCTCGAGCATGCGGGCGTAGAAGAAGGGCTTGTTGGCGGTGGCGGGACCGGCGATGAAGGTGCCGGCGTTGTATTCGTTCCAGATCTCGACCGCCTTCAGCTCGGGATACTTGCGGACGACCTCGACGCCGTAGTTGGCGAAGCCGGCGCGGCCGGCGTCGGTGTGCGGCGCGGTGAACATGCCGGCCTCCCAATCGTAGAAGGGGTTGGACCAGTCGAGGGTGATGAGCGGCTGCATGCGGGCCTCGGCGCCGCGGGCCATGAAGTTGGTGAAGGTCTGCGGGAAGTTGAAGACGCCTTTCTGGCGCTCGATGTGCTCCCAGTATTGTTCGTCGCGGAAGTGGACGATGCCGGCGCGGGCGAAGAGCTCGAAGGAGCGTTGATCGCCGCCCTGGGAGTTGTGCATCTGCACGCCGAAGGGGGAAACCTCGCGGCCGGTCAGCGCCAGGGGCGTGATGACGGCGAAGGAGGTGTTGCGCTGGGAGAGCACGTTGCCGGACTGGCGCTCGGTGAGGCGAAGGTCGAAGTAGCCGCGTCGGCCGAGGGCGGGGTTGATCGTGGCCTGGCCGTTCACCGGCACCACGGCGCCGGATTTGACGACGTTGCCGTTGAAATCAACCGCGCTCCACTCAAGACGGTCGCCATCGATTCGCACGGGGATCGAGACGGTTTCGTTGGTGAAGAAGATGTTGCCCAGCTTGGACTGGCCGAGGGTGATCGCCGCGTTCGCCAAGGGCGCGACCACAAGGGCGGCCAAGGACAGGAGGAGCTTGCTTCCGAATGATTTCTTCATGTTTCGTGGTTGCGAATTGGTGCAAGCGGTCTCGGGCGCCGCCCGGAAGCGCGGCATGGGGAAAGTTCCGGTGACTGACATGGGACTGTGACCCGAGACGGGTTCTGGAGAATCCAGTATGCCGGCTCGGGAAAGGTTCGGGTATCGGGGACGGGGTTTTCAGGGACCGTTTAAACGATTCCCTAAGGAGTCGGGGCATTTGCAGCGGCTTGCGTGAGCGAAGGCCGTAAAAAGCCCGTGTTTCGGCCCGATTTTTTCCCGGAGTAGGATTGCGGATTTTGAGCTTTTTTTCGCCGCCGTGCGGGTGCGCGAAACGCGACGTGCCGAGACGCCGGGGCTGCAAAACGCAACGGGGGCCAAGGTGCGCCCATCGCTTGCGCGCTGCGAATGATCCTCGGGGGCAGCTACTTGCGGGTCTCTCCGCCGCGCTGGCATCCGGCCTGCGAGGGATGGGGCGGGACGTCGCGCCTCACGCCTTCAACCCCAAAAGCCACTTCATCACTCACCATGAACAAAACCATCTCCATCGTCTTCCTCGTCGTCGGCGTCGTGCTGCTCGTCTACGGTTTCAACGCGGCCAATTCTTTCGCGTCCAACGTGAGCGAGGCCGTCACCGGCACGCCGACCGACCGCAGCATGTGGTTCATCATTCTCGGAGTGGTGGGCGTGGTGGTGGGCGGCATCGGCCTCTTCGCCGGGCGGCGCCAATGAGCGCCGCGATCCCCCCTGATTCTTCACCGGCCTCGAACGCAGTTCCCGCACCGTGAACATCTGCCACTTTACCAACACCTTCTCCCCCCATGTCGGCGGGGTGGCACGAGCGGTCCAGACGCTGCTCGAAGATCAACGCGAGGCCGGTCATCGCGTGCTGGTCGTCGCCCCCGAGTTTGCCGAGGGGGCGGCCCCGCCGCGCGTCGAGCGCTCGGTGGTCCGCATCGCCGCGCTCACGCACTTCAACCAGAGCGACTTCTCGGTGCGGCTGCCCTTGGCGGCGGCCCTGGAGGAGCGCCTGGCGGAGTTTCCCGCCGACTTGATCCACGCGCACCATCCCTTCCTGCTCGGCGACACGGCCCTGCGCGAGGCGGCCAAGCGCGGCGTGCCGGTGGTGTTCACCCACCACACCCTCTACGAGCACTACACGCACTATCTGCCGGTGCAGAGCGAGGCGGCGGGCGAGTTCGCCGCGGAGGTGGCGACGCGCTTCGCCAACCGCTGCGCGGCCGTCGTGGCGCCCAGCCGCAGCGTGCGGGATCTCATCGTCTCGCGCGGTGTGACGGTGCCGGTGCACGTCATCCCCACCGGCATCGACACCACCTTGCTCTCCACGGGCGACCGCAACGAGGCGCGGATCGCGTTCAACATCCCCGACGAGGCGACGGTGATCGGCCATCTCGGCCGGCTCGCCGCCGAAAAGAACCTCCGCTACCTCGCCGTCTCGATCGGGCTCGCCCTGCGGGCGCGTCCGGAGGCGCGCGCGCTGATCGTGGGCGAGGGCCCGGCGCGCGCGGAGATGGAGGAGGTCTTCGCCTCCCTCGGCGTGGGCGCGAGCGTGGTCTTCGCGGGCAAACTCACCGGGCGGCGCCTGCGCGACGCCTGCGCCACGATGGATCTGTTCGCCTTCGCCTCGCAGTCGGAGACGCAGGGACTGGTGCTGGCCGAGGTGATGGCCGCGGGCGCGCCCGTGGTGGCGCTCGACGCCTCGGGCGTGCGCGAGATGGTGCGCGACGGCAAAAACGGTCGCCTGCTGCCCGCGGACGCCTCGGAGGAGTTTTTCGCCCGCGTGCTGGTCAACGCCCTTCGCCGCGTGGCCACCCGCCTGCGCTGGGCCGAGGCCGCGCGCCGCACCGCGGCGACGGTCGATCGCGTGCGCACCAACCGCCGCCTCATCAGCCTCTACGACGGGCTGGTGCGCGAGCAGTCCCGGGTCTCGCGCGAGGCACCGAGCCCGGCGCTGGCGCGTCTCGTCACCGAGGGCCAGATCATCGCCGACAAGGCCGGCGCCTTCTTCCGGGCGGTCACCGGCGCCTCGAGCGCGGTGGCGGCCGCGGCGGCGGCCTCGGTGGCGGGAGCGGAATCGCCTGAGGCCGGCACCGGCGCCGGCCCCGCCCCGGGCCTCGTGCCGGCCGCTTCGTCATGAGCGGTGGCGGCGCGGGCGCGGGAGGGCTCTCCGCCGAAGATGCCGAAGGGGCCGCCTCGCGCCTGGCGTCCTCGTCGTCGCCGCGGGAGGCGCCGACGGCGGACCGCCCCGGCACCGCGCCGACGTTGCGCGAGCGTGTCGCCGCCCGCTGGCGCGCGCTCACGCGCCGGCAGATCGTCTTTGGCGTGCTGGGGCTGGCGGCCCTGCTGGCCATCATCCTCGGTTGGCGGGCGGTCGACATGGAGGCTTTCCATGCGTGGATGCAGCGTCTGCCGGCGCTGATGGTGACGGGCGTGGTGGGCGTGTTGCCGCTGGTGGGCTTTCCCGTGAGCGCGCTGCATCTGGCGAGCGGCGTGCGCTTCCCTTTCTGGACCGGGCTTTTTGTCGTGGCCGTGACCACGATGTTTCACCACACGGCGGCCTGGGCGCTGGTGCGCGCGCTGCCGGAGCGTTGTTTCGCGCGGCTGGAGCCCTGGAGGAAGAAACTGGCCGGGGCCGGGCATTGGGAGGCGGCGGTGCTTTGCTCGATCCTGCCGGGCATGCCCTACACGGTGCAGCTTTATCTCCTGCCGGTGATGAACGTGCCCCTGCGGCTCATCTGCCTGGTGAGCGGCACGCTCCACATCGTGCGCGCCTCGGTGACGGTGATCCTGGGCAACATCAGCGCCGACCTCACGGTGGGCCGCGTGAGCGCCCTCGCCGCCTGGTATCTGTTGATTGTATTGGTTTGTGGATACACGGTGAAGCGCATGCGGCGCGGGCTGGCCGCCGCCCGGGAGCAGACCGGATGAAGCGAGGCGGGTTTTCCTCCGGGGCGGCGCGACCGGGCGGTGCCTATGGCGCGAGGCGGCGGATCGGCTGTAGGCTCCGGGGCCGGCCATGAGACTTTCACCCACCCACCTGCGGCGCTACAAAGACATCGTTCTGCTATTCCTGCGGCACGGACGCGGCGACCTCGCGCGGCAGATCCAGCAGGGGCGCGCGGAGTTTGGAGCCGAGGGCGACATCGAGGAGCGCGAGGGGAGCGGCCACGGCGCGGCGAGCAAGGAGCCGGAGCAGCTGGCGGCCGATCTGGAGCGCATGGGCCCCACCTTCGTGAAGATCGGCCAAATCCTCTCCGGCCGGCCCGATCTGCTGCCCGCGCGTTACCGCGAGGCCCTGGCGCGTTTGCAGGACAAGGTGGCGCCCTTCCCGGTGGAGGAGGTGGAGTCGATCTTGTTCTCGGAACTGGGCGTGCGGGTCTCGAAGGCTTTCGCGCACTTCGAGCGCACGCCGCTGGCCGCGGCCTCGCTCGGGCAGGTGCACCGCGCGACGATGCGCGACGGGCGCGAGGTGGTGGTGAAGGTGCAGCGTCCCGGCATCCGGGCGGTGATCGCGACCGATTTCGAGGTGCTGCACGACGTGGCCTCGCTGCTCGACCGCCACACCGAGGCGGGGCGGCTCTATCATTTTTCCGAGTTGGTGGAGGAGTTTGGCCGCACCCTGCGCGACGAGCTCAACTACGAGCGCGAGGCGGACCACATGCGCCGCATCGGCCGCAGCCTCGCCGAGTTTCCGCGCCTGCACGTGCCGCAGCCGGTCAGCGACTACTGCTCGCCGCTGGTGCTCACGATGGAGCACGCGCCGGGACGCAAGATCACCCGCCTCGGCCCGCTGGCGCGCATCGATCTCGACGGCGCGGGGCTGGCGGACGAGCTCCTGCGCGCCTACCTGAAGCAAGTCTTGGTCGACGGGCTCTTCCATGCCGATCCGCACCCGGGCAACATCTTCGTGACCGGGGAGAATCACCTCGCCTTGCTCGACTTCGGCATGGTGGGCCGCCTGACGCCGCTCCTGCGCGAGCAGCTGTTGCAACTGCTGATGGCGATCAACGAGGGTCGCGGGGAGGCGGCGGCCGAGGTGCTCGCGGAGCTCGGCGCCTGCGACGCCAAGGCCTCGCCGGCGGACACGCAGGCGCTCGCCCGCTCGGTCGCGGCCGTGGTGGCACGCCAGCCGGAGGCGGACCTCCAGGACCGGGCGGTGGGGCGAGCCTTGCTGATGCTCGACCACGAGGCGCGCCTGCACCGCCTGCACCCGCCGCCGGAGCTGAGCCTGCTCGGCAAGACCCTGCTTCAGCTCGACGAGGTGGGGCGCACGCTGGACCCGAACTTCAAGCCCGCCGAGTCGATCAAGCGCCATCTCGGCGAGATCCTGGCCGCGCGTATCCGTTCGGACCTTACGCGGGGGAATCTCTTCAGCACGCTGCTCGAGGCGAAGAACTTCGCGGCCGGGCTGCCGGGGCGCCTGAACCGGGTGATGGAGAATCTCGGCCGGCGGGAATTCGAGCTGACGGTGAAATCCCCCGAGACCGACGAGCTCCTGGCCGGCATGCAGAAGATCGCCAACCGCATCTCGGCCGGCCTGGTGCTGGCCGCCTTGATCGTGGGCGCGGCCTTGCTCATGCGCGTGGACACGGAGTTTCGCGTCTGGGGTTACCCGGGCCTGGCGATGCTTTGTTTCGCGGCGGCGGCCGCGGGCGGCGGCTGGTTGGTGATCGCGACCTTCTGGTCGGATTCACGGGACGAGACGCGACGGCGCCGGGTGAAGGGCTGAGCCTGAAAACGGCGGTGAAAACCGCAGATGCCGCAGATGAACGCAGATAACCACGACATTGAGGCACTGAAGCACCTCTCTTCGTCGGTGATCAGATTCAGCCAATCAGTTGTTCGGGAATCAGCTTTATCTGCGCACTCTGCGCGATCTGCGGTTACTTTCCACAGCCGGATTTAGGCTGAGCGGGCGGGAGGCTTTTTCAGGGGCTCATGAGGCGGAAGCCGAGGGCGGTGTCGGCGAGGAGCGCCTCGTATTCGGCGCGGGTGATGTCGCGGAAGTCGATGCGGCGGAAGGTGCGGAGGGACGGGGTGAAGGGCGGGTATTTGCCGTCGCGGAGGAAGTCGTGGAAGCCCCAGCGGCGGATGGGGGCGCCGTAGACGTTGGCGGAGCCCCACCTGCCGGTGGCGTGCGTGCTGGTGAAAAGGGCGACGATCGAGCCGCGGTAGCGCAGGGTTCGGCTGCCCCAGTCCTCGTGGAAGCGGGGGTAGTTCTCCACGCCGCCGGAGTAGCCGTCGCCGTTGGCGGGGGTCTGGACGATCCCGCCCATGAAGACGGCGGAGACCTCGGTGTTGACGGCGACGCGACCGCGGGTGGCGTTCAGGTTGTTCTCGCGACCGTCGCCCACGGGCAGGCCGGAGGAGTCGACCCAGGCGGCGGAGAGGACGTTGATGGAGTCCCCGGCGACGAGCGCGGGGACCTCGGTGTGGCGGTCGAGGTCGAGCGGCGCGCCGCCGTCGAAATCGGGGTCGGGCGAGCGTTCAGACCCGTCGGGGGAGGAGCTGGTGCCGAAGACGCCGTTGGCGTTGAAGTGGCCGGCGATGTAGACGGGGGCGTTGGTGGCGAAGGAGAAGCCGTGCTCGCGGTGGGGATTGGACGAACTGGGCGCGAGGGAGGGAAGCCGCTGGCCGTTGATGAGGCGCACGGCGGTGGCGGTGCCGGAGCCGTTTCCGGCGCCGTGAATGTTGGCGGCGTTGGCGCCGCTGACCGCACTGATGTCGCTGGTGGTAGTGAAGCCGCTGTTGGGGGATTCAACCTCGACGTAGACGGCGCCGGTCCAGCCGGCCTGGTAGTCCCAATTGGCGCCGTTGACGCGGAAGCGCTGGTCGTCGGGGGTGCTGCCGGTGGTGCGCAGGGCGGTGCGCATGCGCCCGAGGTCGATGTCGATCATGTTGATCGTCCGGCCTTCGCGGTTGTCGCGCATGCGGCGGTTGGGATTGATGAGGCCGGCGGGCGGGGTGAGGACCTTGTCGGGATTGGTGCTGATCCAAGCGGCGCGATTTGGCGCGGCCTTGAAGGAGACGGCGTCCTCGGCGTTGCGGAAGAGGGTGACGCGCGGCGCGGTGCCGACCCGGTCGACGAAGACGTAGAGGCCGGCCTGCCGGGAGAACTTCTGCTCCTCGATGGAGGCGTTGGCGGCGTCGCTGGTGTCGGGGGGATCGATGAGCTTGCGGGCGTCGGTCGGATTGTGGACGCCGGGCGGGTTCTGGCGCTCCACGCCGAGCGAGACGTCCTGGGCCTTGCCGTGCCAGAGCTGCGAGGCTTTTTCCGAGAAGAGGTGGCCGGCGGCGCGGGTGGCGAGGTCGGAGTCGACGTGGGTGACGACGTTGGTGGTGCCGACGCGGAAGGAGTGGCCGTTGATGGGTGAGGTGAGGGGGACGTTGTTGGCGTCGCGTTGGCCGGTGGCGAAGTGGATGTTGCGCCCGGTGGGGCGGCCGGTGGTGGAGAAGGCGTTGGCGATGATGCGGCCGGCGCTGGTGAAGGAGTCGCGGTAGTGCACGGTGCCGCCGGCGGTGAGGAAGGCGTCTTCGTTGCTGTGCACGGGCCCCCAGATCTCCATGTCGGGGGCGGGATGAAACTCCATGGGGAGGTTGTAGAAGATGGCGTAGTTGAAGAGCTGGGAGTCGCGGACCTCGAAGGCCTGGGACGCGTAGACCACCTGGTCGCGCATGCCGGGGCTGCGGGCGGTGGCGGTGGCGAGGAGGCGGACGAAGCGGCTGTTGACGGTCTGGCCGCGGAGGGGGTCGAAGGCGTTTTCGGGGTCGTTCGCGTCGATGCGGCGGGGGATGCCGGAGGAGGTGTTGCTGACGTAGAGCCGGATGCTGCCGGGGACGATGGTGGTGGGGGAGTCGGCGCTCGGGGTGTAGAGGGTGGCGAGGCGGGTGCTGTGGGCGGTGACGGGGTTGACGGCGAGCGTGGCGGAGTTGAAGTTGCGGTTGGAGTTGAAGCGCACGGCGAGCTCGGCGGCTCCGTATTCCAGCGCGGCTTCGGCGGCGTTCTTGGCCTCGAGGCGGAGGACGTTGGCGCGGTTGATGCGGGCCTCGGTGAGGGCGTATTGAAGGAGGACGCCGATGACCAAGGCGACGCAGACGGAGACAAGGGTGACGAGGACGAGGGCGGAGCCGCGGTCGGAGTGGCTGCGATGCGGGAGGTGCATGGGCGGTAGGCGGAGGGCGGTGGCGCGGAGGGAGCTGGCGGCGGTGATCAACCGCGCGGGGTGATCGCGAAGTTGTAGGTGTTGGTCACCCGCTTGGCGCGGTTGCCGTGGAGCACGCGCGCCTGGACGACGACGCTGCGGTTGGCGAAGTTGATGAAGCAGTTTCCGTTGGCCGAGATGCCGTCGATGTTGTGCACGAGGATCTCGGCGTAGCGGGTGTCGATGGCGGCCGCGGCGGTGGCGGGCGGCAGGAGCGATTCGAGGGTGGTGGTGGGGCCGAGGGTGGCCGGAAACTGGCGGCCCCAGGGCGTGGTCCAGGTGGAGGCGGTGGGCGAGGCGCGGAAGCGGTCGGTATCGAAGGAGTAGAGCGCCATGCGATCCCGGGCCTCGCCGGTGCGGGGCGCGTCGCGGTGAGGGGCGATCCAGTAGGCGACCAGGCGGACGACGTCGTTGGTGTTGGCCGGGTTGTTGGTGGGGTCTCCGTCGTAGAAGCGGCTGTCGAAGACGGCGTTGTTGCGGGTGAAAACGAGCACGAGGAAGTCGCCGGTGCTGCCGGCCATGCGTCGGTCGAGGGCGTTGAGCACGCCGTTGCCGTCGGCATCGCGGGAGACGCTGACGCCTCCGCCGAGCGCCACGTCGAGGGTGTCGCGAGCCCCGTCGCCATTCAGGTCGCGGGTGTAGTCGAAGGCGTAGAAGCCCTGGTAGAGCGCGAAATAATTGGCCGCGCGGGCGTTCTCCATCATCGCGTTGGTAAGCGTGCGAATGTCGCCGTTGATGAGCAGCTTTTGCTCCCCGTGGAAAATCGACCGGAGGTTGAAAAGGAAGAAGGGCAGGACGAGCGCGATGGTGAGGCTGGTGATGCCGAGGGCGACGAGCAGCTCGGCGAGCGTGAAGGCGCAGGGGCCGCGGCGGGCCGGGCGGAGGAGAGAGGAGGGCCGGGGGAGCATGGCGCGGGGAGGAGGCGGCGGGCGTTTCAGTAGTTGGGCACGACGGAGCGGACGGTGCGGAGGCTGC
Source organism: Verrucomicrobiota bacterium (assembly GCA_030604905.1). Taxonomy (GTDB): domain Bacteria; phylum Verrucomicrobiota; class Verrucomicrobiia; order Opitutales; family Opitutaceae; genus IMCC26134_A. The sequence goes on from JAUVVA010000053.1 coordinate 14,254, forward strand.
GGCGGAGCTTGGCGCCGCGTCCGTCGGGCAGCGTGAGCTCGTAGGTGAGGTTGATCTCGACGCCATTGGCCCCGATCGGGGTGACCGGGCGCAGGTCGGCCAGCTCGACCTTGAAACGAAACTCCATCGGCTGCGCGTTCCGACCGTCGGCCGTGCGGTCGAGAAAAATGGTCTCCCGCGTCCACTCGCCGGCGTTGAGCAGACCGCCGGCGGAATCGGTGAGCCGCGCCCCGCCGCCATTAGCGCTGAGCAGCACGAGCGGCGCGGTCGCGCTGTTCGCGGCCGTCATGAGCTCGCCGTAGGGCAGGCTGCGCAGCTGCTCGATGTAGCCTTGGGCCATGGTGAGCCCGGTGTTTTCGTAGACGTTGTTCTCCGCGATGCGACGCATGTGGAGGACGACGGCGAAGATGCCGGCGCAAACGATGGTGAAGACGGCGATCGACACCACGCTTTCAACCAGGGTGAAGGCCGCGAGGCGGCGGACGGCGGGGGCAGGGCGGGCGAGCATGCGCAGGGGACACTACGCCAACCCGGGCCCGAAGCGGCAGGGTCGTAGGTCCTCGCGAGAGTCCCCCGCTCCCGGGACCAAGGTCCCGGCGGGGATCGGTCGCGTGCGCCGGGGCGCCGGCGAAGCGCGGGCTTGCGGGGCGGGGGCGCGGGCGGGCAGGGTGGGAGGTTCGCACCGTTCATCTCCTCCCTTTCTCTTTTGCCATGAGCCAAGTCCGCGTCCGTTTCGCCCCCAGTCCCACCGGGTTTTTCCATATCGGCAGCGCCCGCACCGCGCTCTTCAACTGGCTCTATGCGCGCCACACCGGCGGCACCTTCATCCTGCGGATCGAGGACACGGACAAGGAGCGCAACTCCGAGGAATTCCTTCGCGTGATCTACGATTCGCTCGCCTGGCTCGGCATGGGCTGGGACGAGGGCCCCCGCGTGGGCGGAAACGGCGGCGGCGATCACGGCCCCTACCGGCAGAGCGAGCGCGCCCATATCTACCGCGAGTATCTGGAGAAGCTGAAGGCGGCCGGCCGCACCTACGAGAAGGACGGCGCCACCTGGTTCAAACTCCTCGGCGAGCGTCACGAGGTCTACGACGAGCACCGCAAGAAGACCGTGACCAAGGTGAAGACCGCTCCGATGGTGATCGAGGACGCGATCCGCGGCCGCGTGGAGCGCGTCGAGGACGAGGACTTCGTGATCGTGCGCTCCGACGGCAACCCGGTCTTTCACTTCGTCAACGTCGTCGACGACATCGCCATGCGCATCACCCACGTGATCCGCGGCGAGGATCATCTCTCCAACACGAGCAAACACGTGGCGCTCTTCGAGGCCTTCGGCGTCAAGCCGCCCATCTTCGCGCACATCCCGCTCATCCTGAAACAGAACGGGCCGGGCAAGATGTCCAAGCGCGACCAGGGCGCCCTGATCGAGGAGTATCAGCGCCGTGGATACTCGCCCGAGGCGGTGGTGAACTTCATCGCGCTCCTGGGCTGGAACCCGGGCGACGACCGCGAGAAGATGCCGATCGCCGAGATCGTGCGGCTCTTCGACCTGCCGGCGGTGAACCAGAGCAACGCGCGCTTCGACGACAAGAAGATGGCGCACATGAATTTCCTCTATCTGCAGGAGCTCCCGGCGGAGGACTACCTGGCCAGGGCGCGCGCCCAGCTGGCCGCCGCCGGCTCGGCCGCGCCCGCGGCCGGCGGCGCGGCGGAGGTCGAGGCCTACGTGCGCGAGGTGCTCGAGCTGGCGCGTCCGAAGATCAAGGGCCTGGACGAACTGCCCGCCTACACCGCCTATTTTTGGGGCGAGGATTATCCGACCGACGAGAAGGCGAAGGCCAAGGTGCTGGGCAAGGGCGAGCCGAAGGCGCGCCTCGCCGAGCTGGTCGAGGCGCTGCGCGCCCCCGCGGCGGACTTCGGTTCGGACGCCGCGCTCGAGGCGGTGATCAAGGCGCTGGCCGAGGCGCGCGGGCTGGGCTTTGGCGATTACCAAGGCGTGGCGCGCATGGCCGTGACCGGTCTCTCCGCCGGCCCGAGTCTCACGAGCATCCTTCGCCTGCTCGGGCGCGAGCGCGTGGTGGCGCGCCTGGAGCGGTTCGCGGCGGCCTTGTGAGTTCGCGCCCGCGGCGGTTTCCACCCCGGGCGCGGGCTTTGGGCGTGCCAAGCGCAGGGCGGCGCGGCAGGCTGGGCGCATGAAGATATTGCCGCGCGGTCGCTGGGCCTGGGTGCGGGCGGTTTTGCTGCTCGCGGTGCTGGTGGTGGCGGTGCTGCGCTTCAACGTGCACGGCCTCGCGCACCTCGCGCTCTACTCACCGCGCGAGGGCGACATCGTCTTCCAGTCGCTGCCGCGCGGGGAACTGGTGGAGGCGATCGAGGGCGTGACCCTCTCGCGGCTCTCGCATTGCGGCGTGGTGATGCGCAACGCCGAGGGCCGCTGGGTGGTGCACGAGGCGCTCGGCGTGGTGCGCGAGACGCCGCTTTACCTTTGGATCGTGCGCGGCCGGGGCGCGCGGCTCGAGGTGTGGCGCTGGCGCGAGATGGAGGGGCGCGACCCGGCGACGCTGCGGGCGGCCCTGGAGCGGTATTCAGGAAAGCCCTACGATTTTCGCTACGCGCCGGGCGACGACGAGATCTACTGCTCGGAGCTCGTTTTCAAGGCCTACCGCGACGCCTACGGGGTCGAGCTGGGGGAGTGGGAGTTGCTCGGGGACCTCAACTGGCGACCCTTCGAGGCCTTTATCCGCGAAATGGAGGGCGGCGCTTTGCCGCTGGGCCGGCCGATGATCACGCCGGTGGGAGTGACGCGAAGCCCGGCGCTGTCGAAGGTGTATTGACCTCGCCGGCGGGCCGCGGCGGCCGCGGCGCCGAGTGCGGATCAGCGCTCCTCGAAGTGGAGCACGCGGGCCCGCTGGCCGGGGCGGGCCTCGACCAGGGCGCGAAATTGCTGCGTGCGGGCGGAGAAGCTGCCGCGGCCGATGGAGTCGTAGATGCGAAAGGCGGCCACGCCGCGCACTTCCCAGCGGTGCAGCCAGCCGCTCACGGGCTCGGGTTCCTCGAGTTCGGAAACGAGGCCGAAGACGAGGGTGGCGCCGGAGCCGAGGCGTTTCTCCGCCTCGAAGTAGCGACGCGCCCGGGCCTGCACCGCTCGCTCGATTTCCTCCAGGGTGCGCGGGTCGACCGAGGGCGGAGGAGCGGGCGTGGCTGGCGCCGGGGTGGCCGCGGGCGTTTCCGCGCGGGCGGGGCGCGGGGGCGGGGCTTCGCGACGGGCCCGGGTGTAGGCGGAGGCCGCGGCGCGTTGGGCGGCTTGGGCGCGCGCCTCGCGGGCGGCGGCCTGAGGGTCGAAGGCGAAGACCTCGGCGAGGTGCTCGGGCAGCAGCCGTTTGTCGACCTGGGTGAGGCCCTCGGCGTGGGCGAAGGTCACGGAGCGGGCGTCCTCGGCGCTGGCCCGCGCTTCGCGGAGCACGCGGCCGTCGAGGAGCTCGAGCCGGGGCCATGTCTCGCGCGGAAGCAGCCGCGGGCCGGGCGGCCCTGCCTCGGGCGGCGGTCGGTCGGGCGGCGGCCGATGGGAGTCGTCGGCGGCGGCGAGGGCGAGGCAGGAAAAGAGGAGCGCCGCCAGGCCGGAAACGAGGGGCTTGAGGCGGCGCGGGGGCATGACGGGGGCGGGCGCGCGGAGGCGGCGCGCGGGGTGGGGCGGCTGCTCGGCTAGATGAGGCCGAGCTTCATTTTGCCCTCTTCGCTGATCATCGACTGGTTCCAGACGGGTTCCCAGACGATGCGCACCTCGGCCTCACCGAGGCCGGGGACGAGGAGGAGTTTGCCCTTGGCGTCCTCGGCGATGGCGGGGCCCATGCCGCAGCCGGGGGCGGTGAGAGTCATGGCGACGTCGGCCTTGTAGGCGCCGGTCTCGGTCTTGGTGACGTCGAGGGAGTAGACGAGGCCGAGGTCGACGATGTTCACCGGGATCTCGGGATCGTAGACTTTGCGGAGCTGGTCCCAGAGGGCCTCGGGGTCCGGGGCGCCGTCGGCGAGGGTGGCGGCCTGGACGGATTGGTCGACGGGGGTCTCGCCGATGGCGTCGGCATCCTTGCCGTCGATGCGGTAGAGGCCGGCGTCGCCCTGCACGGTGTAGGTGCCGCCGAGGACCTGGTGGATGAACACCTTCGCGCCGGCGAAGAGCGTGTGTTTGTCGCCGGAGGGAATCTGGGTGACGACGATGTCGCGGGAAAGGATGCGGTCTTTGGAGGCGGTGCTCATGGGCGGGAGTGGCGGGCGAAGGCCCGGGGAGACAGGGAGAACCGCTTTCCGCGCGGAGACAAGGCGCGGCTGGGTTTCCCCCCACCGCGCGGAGGGGCTCGGCGCGATGCGGGCGAGGACGACGGTGAGGCCGGGGACGCGGCCGCTCGGCGAAGGGGGCCGGCCCTTATCGTCCGGCGAAGGCGGAGATGAAGTAGCCGGCGGCGACGGCGGTGCCGATCACGCCGGCGACGTTGGGCCCCATGGCGGGCATGAGCAGGTAGTTGCCGGGATCGGCGCGCTGACCCTCGCTGTGCGCCACGCGCGCGGCCATGGGCACGGCCGAGACGCCGGCGGCGCCGATGAGCGGGTTGATCGGCGTCTTGGGCGAGAGTTTGTTCATGATCTTCGCCGCGATGACGCCGGCCGCGGTCGAGCAGCCGAAGGCGACGACGCCGAGCAGGATGATCTTGAGCGTGGCCGGGGCGAGGAAGGTCTCGGCGCGCATGGTGAGGCCGACGCTGGTTCCCAGGAGGATGGTGAGGACGTTGATGATCTCGTTTTGGGCGGATTTGACCAGGCGCTCGGTGACGCCGCACTCGCGCAGGAAGTTGCCGAGGAGCAGCATGGCGATGAGCGCCGAGGCGTCGGGCACGAGGAGGATGCAGACCACGGTCACGCCGAGGGCGAAGAGCATCTTTTCCAGACGCGAGACCTTGCGCAGCGACTGCATGCGGATGCGGCGCTCTTTTTCGGTCGTGAGCAGGCGCATGATCGGCGGCTGGATGAGCGGCACGAGCGCCATGTAGCTGTAGGCGGCGACGGCGACGGCGCCGAGCAGCTCGGGCGCGAGCTTGTTGGAGAGGAAAATGGCGGTGGGCCCGTCGGCGCCGCCGATGATGCCGATGGAGGCGGCCTGTTTGGCGGTGAAGCCGAGGAGGGTGGCGCCGAAGAAGGTGAGAAAAAGGCCCACCTGCGCGGCCGCTCCCAATAATATCGTTCGCGGCAAGGCGATCAGCGGCCCAAAGTCGGTGAGCGCTCCGACGCCGAGAAAGATGAGGGGCGGGAAGAGCTCCAGTTTGATGCCTTGGGAAATGAAATCGTAAAGGCCGCCCTCGACCCGCTCGACGCGCAGGTGTTGGTGATGGGAGCCGGGAGGGGCGGGAAGCGCCTCGGCCTCGACCACGAAGACCGCCTCGGAAGTCTCGCTGTAGGTGATGACGCCGCGGGTGGGCAGGTTGGCGACGAGCGCGCCGAAGGCGATGGGGACGAGCAGGAGGGGCTCGAACTTTTTCGCGACGGCAAACCAGAGCAGGACGCCCACAACCACCCACATCGAAAGCATGCCCCAGGTGAGCTGGGAAAAGCCGGTGGTCTGGTAGAAGTCGAGGAGGCCGGAAAGCATGGCGGGGAAGGGGCGACGGGAGGGAAGGCTTCAGCGGACCTTGTGGGTGGCGAAGATGGCGCGGCGGCCCTCGGCGGCCCAATCGCGGGCCTCGGGTCGCGGAGCGAGTGAGATGATGCGGGCGCGGGGGCCGAGGGTGGCGTGGACCGCGGCGAAGATGAGCACCAGGTCATCCGGCGGGATCGCGCGCGGGGCGGCGGGCGCCGCGGCCGGGCCGGCGCCCGCGGGCGCGGCAGTGAGGGCGTTCGCGGTGGCGGGCGCGTTCGCGGTGGAGTTTGCGGCGGCCTTGGCCGAGGCGGCGGCCTCGGCGCGGCGGAAGAAGGCGCCGAGCAGCTCCATCAGGCCCCAGATGAGGATCAGCGCGGTGGCGACGACGATGATGCCGTTGAGCTGGAAGGCTATGAGATCGCCGAGTCCGGGATCGTCGGGAAGGGCGATGGCGAGCGGCGGCACGATGGAGAGCGGCGACATCGGCGGTGCGGAGGGGGCGAAGCGAGGCGCGGTTACTCGAGGCGGAGGAGGGGCGCGCCTTCTTCGACGCCGTCGCCGGCTTGCACAAGGACGGCGGCGACCACGCCTTCGCGCGGGGCGTAGACGAAGGTGTTCATCTTCATCGCCTCGAGCGTGACGAGGGTGGCGCCGGCGGAGACGCGCTGGCCGGGTTTGACGTCGATGGAGACGACCTTGCCGGCGAGCGGGCTGGGGATGTCGCCCGCGCCGGCGGGGGCGGCGGCGGGACGGGGAGCCGCGGCGGGCGCGGCCACGGGGGCGGGTGCCGGCGAGGCTAGCGGGGCGGGCGCGGAGGTCCGCGGAGCGGAGGCGGCCGGCGCGGCCGGGTCGCTGAGATTTTCAACCAAGACTTCGTAGACGCGGTCTTCGATGGTGATGCGGAGCTTTTGCATGGGGGCGGGGCGGAGCTGGCGGCTTGGGCAGCGTCAGGGAGCTTCCCCGTTCATTGCAACCCGCATGGACTGCCGCGCGCGATTTATGACAAAATCGGCGGACTTTCGCGCTTCAGCCGGGCGGAGCGAGCGACGCGAGGCCGTGGCATGCGGCTAGGCATGGTGCGGTTTGCCGGGCACGTGGCCGAGCTTGTCGGCGGCATGCGCGCCACGTTTGCCCATGGGCTCCTCGGGGCCGACGGTCGTGTCTTTGACCGTCTGGCGCTCCATCTCCGCGTCTAGCTCGGCGCCGAGCAGGATGACGAAGGAGGTGAGGAAGAGCCAGAGCAGGAGGGCGACGATCGCGCCGAGCGAGCCGTAGGTGCCCTCGAAGTTGTCGAAGCGGGCGAGGTAGAAGGAAAAGGCGGCCGAGCCGAGCAACCAGAGCACGGTCGCGGCCCCGGCGCCCCAGCTCACCCAGCGCCACTGCGGGTTGTCGCGGCAGGGCGCGTAGCGGTAGACCACGCCGAGGCCGACGGCGAAGAGCAGGGCGAGCAGGGGCCAGCGCAGGATGTTGAAGATGGTCTGCCCCGCGCCATCGATGCCCATGAGCCGGAGCACCGAGGGGATGACGGCGATGAGCGAGACCGCGACGATGACGCCGATGATGCCGGCGATGGTGAGCACGAGCGCGGTGCCGTAGAGCTTCACGAAGCCGCGCCGTTCCTTCTCGTGGTAGGCGACGTTGAGGCCGATCGTGAGCGCGATCATCGCCTTCATGGCGCCGAAGAGCGCGAGGCCGATGCCGAGCACGGCGCTCCAGCCGGCGCTCTGGGTGTCGGTGCTGAGGCGCACGAGTTGTTCGTGCAGGATCGGCTGCGTCTGCGCCGGCAGAATGTGCGCCATCGACTCGATCTGGGCCGTGACGGTGCTGGGGTCGTTGAGCAGCGAGTAGATCGCGATCGTCGCGGCGAGGGCGGGCACCATCGCGGTGAAGCCGTAAAAGGCCATGCCCGAGGCGACGATGGAGAGGTTGTCCGCGCTGAGCTGATTGAAGGTGCGGCGGAGGATGTCCCACCAGCCCTTGGCCGGGATGTCGGAGGGCTTGTCGGCGAGGCGCCCGCGATCGGCCTCGGCGTGGGCCTGGGCCGGCGAGGCGGAGGGGCGATCGGGACCATTCTGGTCGGAGAGCGGGTTCGTCTTGTGAGAGGCCATGGCGGGGGAGGGATCGGGTTGGCGACGTTGGGCGGCGGGCTGCCAAAGGAGCACCGGCCGGTGCCAGGATGGTAATCCGAAAGCGGCGCCTTCGACATCCGTCCCAGGCCCCACGCGGGCCGGGGGTGGCGGGCGGGGACCGTCGCCCCGGGAGAAGGGAAAAGCCGGCGCTGGCGCGCGGGCGCGGCCCCGCGCCCCGAGGCCATGCCCGGGCAGGGCCCGGAGGCGCGGCCGGGTCAGGCTTGGGCGGGCGGTTGGGGCGCCGCGGGCGCGACGGCCACGCGGCAGGGCAGGAGCGCGGCGTCCTGCATGCCGTGGATGATTTTTTTGTCCGGCGGGCAGAAGGTGGCGAGGGCGCCGGAGAGCTCGGCCTTGTCGCCTTGGACAAAGTAGTAGGGGCAGAGGCGCAGGCGGCCAAACTCGGGCGCGGCCTCGCCGCCCGCGGCCGGGTAGAGCGGGTGGGCGGCGCGGCGGGGTTTGCGGTAGGCCTGGAGGAGGTGGAGGTTTTGCGGGGCGTCGGCGATGGCGAGCTCGACCGCGGCCTGCCACTCCTCGCGCGAGCAATCCGCCCCGTAGGCGACGCTGCGGGCGCCCCAGGCGGTTTCGTGGAAGCCGGAGATCTTAAGGATCAGCTCGCGTTCTTTTTTGGAGGCCTCGGCGAGGCCGCGCCAGTCGGCGAGGGCGCGTCCGCCGACGCTGGGGCCGACGAGGGTGGCGCCGGGCGGCAGCGGCGCGGGGTCGAGGACCCAGGAGGGCGGGATGAGGGCGCGCAGGCGCGCGAGCGAGCGGGCGGGCAGGGCCTCGGCCCAGTAGTCCTGCAGGAGGTGGTGGTGGAAGAGCGCGAGCCCGAGCTTTTCCTCCTGGAAGGGGCGCATGGGCGGCGTGATCGCGACCTCGCCGGCGGCCCAGGATTCGAAGAAGTAGTGCGCGGTCGGGATGTGCTCGAGGTCGAAGAGCTCGAAGAAGCGGTAGATGATGTCGATCTTCTCGGGGTTGCCCTCGACGTCGAAGCAGAGCGAGGGGCCGAGCGGGAAAATGTCGTCGGGCGAGAGGCAGAAAACGCGTTTGCCGAGCAGCTGGAGCTGGCCGGCGAGCCACTCCATCTCGGGGCGGTAGGTGGCGGCCTCCTCGCTGACCACGAGCGCGATGAGCGGATTGCGGATGTCGGCGCGCAGGGCGGCGACGGCGGCGTGGAAGCGGCGGATCATCGCGTCGTCGGCGCCGACGATCTCGCCGGCGGGCGCGTAGAGGCGGTTGAGAAACGCGGTCAGGCCGATGCCGCCGGGCACGGAGTCGAGCTCGGTGAGCGCCCAGCCCTCGTCGGTGAGGAGCAGGTCGGGGCGGAGCACGGTGGGCAGGGCGCCGCGGCTGCGCGGATCGCGCGCGTGGGCGACCAGCGCCTCGGGTTTGCCGCGGTCGAGATACTCGGCGACCCAAGGGGTGAGAAGGGGTTTGTTGCGAAGGAGATTTTTTCCGGCGGCGCTGCGCAGGTAGAGCGTCTCGAGCGCGCGGTGGTAGTCGAGGCAGGCGGTGCCGATCTCCCGCAGGTCCTCGATCTGCGCGGGGCTGAGCGGCCAGGCCTCGGGCGAGAGACGCCAGGTCTTGTCCTCGAAGAGGGAGGTGCTGGCAAAGGCGTCTTGCAGGGCGGCTTGGGCGATCGGCATGCGGCCTCCACGAGAACACAGCGCGGGAGCGGCGCAAGCGCGGGCCCGGAGCGAGCGGCGAGACGGTCTCCGCCGGAAGATGGGGTGGGGGAAAACTTTCCTGTTGATGCGCGCGAGGTGGCTCCGCACGGTGCGGGCGGCCAGGCGCCATGCATGGGCAGGCGCGTGAACCCCGCCAGGGCCGGAAGGCAGCAACGGTGACGACGTTCTCCCAGTGCCGTGGAGTGCCTGGCCACTTGTTTTTCCCGCGTCCCGTTTTTCGGGTTTGCGCTTCGCGCCGGGGCGCGTGCTTTCCTCGTCTTCCCGTGTCGCAAGCCGCCTACCAAGTCATCGCCCGCAAGTGGCGCCCGCAGACCTTCGACGACGTCGTGGGCCAGGACCACGTGGTGCGCACCCTGCGCAACGCCATCGCCCGCCAGCGCATCGCCCACGCCTACCTCTTCGTGGGGCCGCGCGGCACCGGCAAGACCTCGACCGCGCGCATCTTCGCCAAGGCCCTCAACTGCACCGGCGGCCCCAAGGCCGACTTCGATCCGGCCGATCCGGCCTGCCAGGCCATCGCCGCCGGCACCCACCTCGACGTGATCGAGATCGACGGCGCGTCGAACAACGGCGTCGACCAGGTGCGCGACCTGCGCGACACGGTGCAATACTCGCCCGCCCAGGGCCGCTACAAGATCTACATCATCGACGAGGTGCACATGCTCTCGGCCGCGGCCTTCAACGCCCTGCTGAAGACCCTTGAGGAGCCGCCGGCGCACGTGAAGTTCGTCTTCGCCACCACCGACCCGCAAAAGGTGCTGCCGACCATCGTCTCGCGCTGCCAGCGCTTCGACCTCAAGCCCATCCCGGCGGTGTTGATCGTCGAGCGCCTGAGGACGATCGCCGCGGCCGAGGGTATCCAGGCCACGGATACGGCGCTGGCCTGCATCGCCCGCATGGCCGACGGCGGCATGCGCGACGCGCAGTCGATCTTCGACCAGATGATCTCCTTCTGCGGCGCGCAGATCGACGAGGCCGACGTGCTCGACGTCTACGGACTGGTCTCGGCGGAGAAACTCGCCGCGCTCGCCGCCGCGCTCGCCGCCGGCGACCACGCCCAGATCGTGCGCCTGGTGGACGAGTGCGACGCCTCGGGGCGCGATCTCGCCCGCCTGCTCGCCGACCTGCAGGGCCACATCCGCGAGGCCCTGCTCGACTCCATCGCCCAGGGCGGCCGCAGCCCGGCGCTCGGCGGCGTGCCGCTCACCCCCGAGCAGCTCACGCGCATGCTCGACGCGCAGCGCCAGGGCGAGGACGGCGTGACGCTCGGCCTCTCCGACAAGATCACCCTCGAGGTCACGCTGCACACGGCGGTCGACGCCTCGCGCGCCCGCGCGATCGACTCGCTGCTCAAGGAGCTCGCCGCGCTCGGCGCGGCCCTGCCCGCCGCCGAGGCCGCCCCCGGCGCCGAGGGCGAAAAAAAAAAGCCCTGATCGAGCGTCTTGACGGGGCGATCCTCGCCTTCGTCGCCGAGTCCGCCGCGAGCGCCCCGCCCCCGCGCCCCGGCCCGCCCCTCCTCCCGCCGCCGCGCGCCTCCACCGGCGCGGCCGCCG
>JAUVVA010000115.1 GCA_030604905.1 Verrucomicrobiota bacterium
AGCGTGTTTCACCTCGTGCTGGCGCTGCTCGCGGGCGCGCTCTACGCGGGCGGTCTGATCCTGCACGACTACTTCCAGCCGGGCGTGCCGGCGCTGGGGGAGGGCGGCTTTAGCTGGTATTTCCTCGGTGGCATCGCGCTGGTGGCGGTGGTGACGGGCATCTACAGCGTGAAGGGCGGCCTGGCCTCGGTGGTGTGGACGGACGTGGTGCAGGTGCTGATCTTGGTGACGGGCGGGGTGGCGGTGTTGATCTTCGCGGTGAACAAGGCGGGCGGATGGTCGGAGATGTGGGCGCTCAATGAGGCGGCGGACGAGGCGCGCACGAAGTTGTTGCACCCGGCGAGCCACCCCTTCGCGCCGTGGACCGGCGTATTCACTTTGTGGATGTCGCTCGGGCTCTGGTATGCCTGCACCAACCAGTTCTACATCCAGCGGGCTTTTGGCGCGCGGTCGGAGTGGGATGCCCGCATGGGCGTGATCCTCACCGGCGCGGTGAAGATGTTGATGCCCCTGATCGTGGTGCTGCCGGGGCTGGCGGCCTTCGCCATCTTCGGCGCGGACCTGCCGCGGGACAAAGTCTTCAACACCTTGGTGCGCGAGCTCCTGCCGGCGGGCTTCGCGGCGCTGGTGCTGGCGGCCATGGCGGCGGCGATCATGTCCACGGTGTCGAGCGTGCTGAACAGCGCCTCGACGATCCTCACCATCGATTTTTATCAACGCTTTCTGCGCAAGGACGCGACGCAGGAGCAGCTCGTGCGCGCCGGGCGTTGGACGACCTTCACGTTGCTGGCGATCGGCATCGCGTGGGCGCCCTTCATCGCGAAGTTCGACAAGGGGCTCTTCATCTACATCCAGGACATGGCGGCGTTTTTTGGTCCGCCAATCGGCGTGATCTTTGTCGGCGGCATGTTGTGGAAGGGCGCGAAAACGCGGGCGGCAAACGTCGCGCTGGTGGGCGGCATCCTGTTTGGGCTGGGGCTGCGCATCGCCTCGACGACGATGGACGTGGCGCTGCTAGATTCCTTCCTGAACCGCGCCTTTTTGACCTTCGTGTTCAGCGCCTCGGTGCTGGTGGTGGGTTCCCTGATCGGGCCGCGCTTCCGGGCCACGATGGCGGTGTGGGATCGCAGCTTCCTGCGTCTGCCGGAGGCGGAGCGGGCGGCGCATGGCGGCTGGCGAAGCTTTCACCTGTGGTGGGCGTTGTGGGCGGTGACGGTGGTATCGTTGCTGTGGGGTTTCGCTTGAGGCCGCGGAGTGAATGACCGACCGAACCGGGGAGATTTTTATGCTGACCTTGAACTTTCGCCTGGCCGCGCATCGCGGTCGGGAGCGTGTGGAAACTCTCGATGTGTTGGTGCCGGCCGAGGGCGTGGTCGAGGGCGTGGGCTTCGCCGGCGCGCGCTGGCGCCTGGAGCTGAGTTGGCGGGAGCTGGGCGTGGGGCGACGCGCGGGCCTTTTTCGCGCGAAGGTGGAGGCCGGGCGCGCGAAGGCGGTCGCGGCGGGGCTGGTGTGGGGCTTCGTTCGCTGGTCGCCGGAGAGTTATGTGATGATCCCGGGCGCGGTGTATGCGGGCAACCGCTTCTCGGCGCAGCGGCGGCCTTATCCGCCGGAGATCCGGGACATCGGGCAGCGGGCGGATCGCCTGACGCTCGATGTGGGCGACATCCCGCGCCTGAACGTGGGGCCAGGGCGCTCGCACCTGGACCAGGTGTCGCTCGATGCGGCCACGCCCGGAATGGGTATTCGTTGCGCGAATACGGGGCTCGCTTGGCTGTGGCTGACGCCGCAGGTGTGCGGGTGCGGCCCCATCGGGCTGGAGTTGATCGAGAACGAGGCGCGGGATCGCGCGGAGGCGCTTTTGCTTGTTCCCGGATTTCTGCATCCGCTACCGGGCGACGAGGACCCGATGACAGGGATCGGAAACCAGGCGGCCTCGCATCGGCATCCGGAAAACGCGGGACCGGTGAACCTGGGGCCGGGCGAGGCGGTGGAGTTCGCCTTCGAGTTGCACGAGTTTGGCTGCGCCGATGTGCAGGGTCTTTTCGAGCGGCTGTTCGCGCATCGCACGGCGATGTTTCCCGAGGCGGCGCGGCCTCTGCCGGACCTGCTGCCCTTTTCCGCGGCCTGGGACATTCTGGAGCGGAAGCACAACACGCAGAACTGGCGGGAGACGCACGGGCTCTACACGCTGGGGATCGGCTGGGTGGAGGATCAGGCGACGCAGTTTTGGCAGAACGGCTGGACGGGCGGGGGCATCACGAGTTTCGCCATGATGCAGGAGGGCGCGGAGGAAACGGTGGCGCGGGCGGCCCGAAACTTTGAGTTCCTGCTGACGCGCGGGGTGTCGGCGCGCGGTTTGTTCAAGTCGACGATGAACGAGGCCGGCGAGTGGAAGGGCGACAGCAGCATCGGCGGCGACGAGGCGTGGTGTCGGCGCGAAGGGGCTCCGGATTCGGCGGCGTTGGCGTCGAAAACGCTGAGTCTCGTGCGGCGGCAGGGCGATTGTCTGCTCTTTGCGCTGCGGCAGTTGATGTTGTGGGCGGAGCGGGGACGCGCGGTGCCGGAGTCGTGGACCGGGGCAACGCGGCGGGCGGCCGAGGCTCTATGCGAAGTGTGGGAGCGCGAGGGCGAGTTTGGGTTTCTGCTCGATTACGAGACGGGCAAGGTGGCGATACGGGGCTCCACCTCGGGGGCCCTGATCCCGGCGGCGCTGGCGCTGGCCTCAAAGCATTTCGCGGAGCCGCGGTTTCTGGCGGTGGCGGTGGCGAGCGCGGAGCATTACCGGCGGCATGATCTCGCCTGGGGCGTGACGACGGGCGGGCCGGGCGACGCCTTGCAGGCGCCGGATGGGGAATCGATCTTCGGGCTGATCGAGAGCTTTATCACATTGTTCGAACTGAGCGGGGAGGCGCGTTGGCGCGAGGCCGCGGTGCACGCGTGTCATCAGGGGGCCTCGTGGGCGATCTCGTTTCCGTATGCGTTTCCGGCGCACTCGGCGTTGGCGCAGATCGGCTGCGACGCGCGCGGGGCGATGATCGCGAACGCGCAGAACAAATGCGGCGTGCCCGGCATCTGCACGCTCTCCGGGCAGGGGATTTTGCGGACCTTCCGGGCGACGGGGGACGCGCGCCTTCTGGACCTGTTGCGCGAGATCGCGCACGCGTTGCCCCAGTTTTTGTCGCGGGAGGATCGGCGCATCCCGACGCGGATCACGTGGGCGCATCCCTTCGCGGAGTTGCCGGTCGGATGGATGTGCGAGCGAGTGAACATCACGCCCTCGTGGTCGGAGCCGCTGGGCGAGCAGGCGGCCTACTCGTGTTGGTGCGAGGTGGCGATGATGCTGACCTGGTGCGATCTGCCGGGTGTGTATGCCCAGCCGGATACGGGCCTGATCCGCTGTCTGGACCACGTGCGGGCGGAGTGGACCGACGAAGGTCGGACGCACCTGGGTATCGTTAACCCCACGCAGTTTCCGGCCCGCGTGCGGGTGCAGGTGGAGACGGCCGAGGCGGCGCGCCGAGTGGCGCTGGCGCCAAACTACGCGGCGGCATTGCCCGTGGTGCAGGTGCCGGCGGGCGCGACGGTGGTGTTTGAATGCGGGGTCAAGCACTGAAGTCTGACGCGAGATCGGCCGCGAGGTGTTGCCAGCCCCCACATGGAGCGCGGTGTCCCTGTTGCTCACAGTCATCGAGCTGCCCTCCGTGTATGCGCAGCCGGGCACGGGCGTGCTTGCGGTGCCGGATCATTTGGAGGCCGAGTGGGTGGACGCGGAGCGAACGGGGGTTGCGTAACCCGACGTGTTTACGGGCCGTGCGCGCCGGTTTGTTGAGAGCGGGGGTTGGCTCACGGAGAGCAGCGGGTGTGGCGGGTGGGTCTTGCAGGAGCCGGGTTAGCTAACCGTCTTGCCTCGATGGCGACCCGCGCCGGAGCACCCCATCCTTCCCAGACGCCCGAGTTTTTATCCCATGCCCCTGACCCACGACTCCAAAAGCTTCACCACGCCGCCGCCCTCGCAACGCCGTTACTAAACGTGTTCACCTGTGATCGGCTCGGCGCTGATTCCACCCCAACGTTCTATTCCCGACCTTACCCTGCCCATGAGCATACCGCGACTCCTCACCCGTTTGCTGCTATCCCTCGTGCCCGTTCTGCTGACGGCGCAGGAACCGCGGTCGGTGATCGGCGACCTCGGCTTCGCCGGCATCGCGCTTCACACGAACAACGTCCCCGGCGTTCGTTCCGAGACCGTCGACGTGTCGCATCCGATGCGCGACACCGCGCTGCGCGTGCACGTGCCGGTGCGCGAGGGGCGTCCGCACGCGATCCAGCTCAATGTCGCCAATCGGTCTCCGCTCGCCGAGGGCGACGTGTTGCTCGTGCGCCTGACCTTGCGCTCCGCCGGCCCCGAGGGTTCGCGCGTGCAGTCCCATTTGTTTGTGCAGGATCGCACCGACAATTTCCGCTCTCTTGGCAACCGCGCGGTCGAGGCGGGCGCGGGATGGGAGGAGATCGAGTTCCTGGTTCCGATCAAGAAGGCCTATTTCCGCGACGAGGTGCAATTCTCGCTCTTCCTCGGCGACGCCGCCCAGACGCTCGATGTGGCGCGCTTCGAGGTATGGAACCTCGGTGCCCGCCCCGACGACGCCGCCTTGGCCCGGCTGCGCTCGGGCGGGCAAATCTCACACGATTTTGAGGGCGAATACATCCCCGTGCCGGCCCCTCCCGGCACGCGATCGCGCATCTCCGGCAGCTTGCCGCGCGGGTGGGAGGAGGATTCGTCGTGGGCCACGGTTGCGGTCAACTACGGCGCGACCACCCAAAACCCCTTCAAGGGCGGAAAATCGCTCCGGGTGCAGGTGGACGAGATCAGCTTCGGCAAGGTTCAGTTTCGCCTGCCTTCGGTGCACGTCGATCCGTCCTACCAGATGCGGATCCGCGTCGCCACGCGCAGCCCGAACAGCGCGGTGATCAACCTAGCCCTGCGCCAGCGCGGCGAGCCCTACCGCACCTACTGGCAAACGACGCTCCCGGCCGCGCCCGAGTGGGGTGTCTCCGAGGTGCTCGCCACCTCGGCGATCAACGATCCCGAAGCGGTGCTGATGTTCTCGATCGAGTCGCCCGCGATCGTGGAGATCGATGAGCTCTCGCTTACCTACCTCACCCCCGCGCAGGCCCTGGGCAATCGGAGCTTCGCGGGCAACTTGCTCCCGAGCTCCTCGTTCCCGCTCGGCATCTCTTCGCCGTGGGCGCGCGGTGGAAACGGCGGCCCGGTGACGGCCTATGTCGCCGATCCCGCCGTGCCCGGCCCCTCCGGGTTGCCTTCCCTCCGGATCACCCCCTTCAACGATGCCGGTCGCCCGGTCGGGCAAATCACCGCGCCTTTCGAGGGCCGGCCGGCGGCGCGCCATACTTTTAGTTTCTGGGCCCGTTCCGAGCGCGCCGGGCAGACGCTCTCCATCCGGCTCGGTCCGCCCGAGGCCCAGATCTGGCGCGCGCCCTGGAGCCACACCGTCGCGCTCACCCGCGAGTGGCAGCGCCACTCCTTCACCGTCGAGTTGCCGCCCGCGCCCAACGGCTTTTACCTCGCGCGACTCAACACCCACGATCAGGGCGTTTTTTGGGTGGACCAGCTGATGGTCGAGGCGGCGGACAGCGCGGGCGAATTTCGTCGCGCCGATCGCGTGGAGCTGAGCGCGGTGCCCGCCGAACGCTTCGGCCTCGCCTTCGAGGGCCGGCCCTTGGGCTTCGAAGTGGCCGCCCACGGCGAGCTCTCCGCCCTGGAGCAAATCACCGTCACGGTGCGCGATCTTTACGGCAATGTGCGCGAACTTCCTCCGCTCAAGGGCGAGCCCGAAGGCAAGCTGCTCACCTTGCGCGGCGAGTTGCCCGCGCTCGATCTGCCGCCGCTGGGCAGTTTCGTCCTCGAATTCACCGCCAAGGACGGCGCGGGCAAGGCGATCTCGCGCCCCGCGGAGTTGCTCCTCCACCGGGTGCGCGAGCCGCGCCACCTGGGGCGCGAGGCGCCGGACTCCGCCTTCGGCACGCATGTGTTCAACAGCCGCGAGGAGCTCGCGATGGCCAAGGCGCTCGGTTTCAACTGGGTCCGTTTCAACTACAAGATCAACTGGTCGCGCGTGGAGCCCCGACCCGGCGAGTGGAACTGGGAGTCGCTCGATGCCGAATTCGCGCTGGTGCGCGACCAGCAGCTCAGCGTGCTCGCCTACCTCGGCGGCGTGCCGCCGCGCGCGAATGTCGCGAACGACTCCTGGACCGGCGCGAGCTCCTGGTGGCGTCAAAATGCCGCCCCGCGCGAAGACGCGCTCGACGACTGGCAGGAATACGCCCGCCGCGTGCTCGAGCGCTACGGCCCGGTGCTGCGCGCCGTCGAGGTCTGGAACGAGCCCTTCCTGCCCGGTTTCTTCGTCGCAGACGTGCGCCAAGGCGTCCCGGTGCGCGCCTCGGCGGAGCTCTACCATCAGATGACGGCACGCGTGCGCGCCGCCGCCACCGAGGCCGGCTACACCGGGCGCCTGCTCTGGAACCTCGGCGCCGCGTATGGCGAGTCCCAGGTCGCCTTCGACCGGCGCAACGTCGAGCTCGGCACCGCCGACCTGGTGGACGGCTTCACCCTCCACCGTTACACCAACGCCCCGCTCGGCTTCCCGGGCGACCAATTCGCGCAGGACATGAAGATCTACCGCGAGGTCCTCGGAAAACACGCCGAACGCGGCGCGCTGTGGAACTCCGAGGGTGGTTTTGGCCTCAGCGAGGTCTTCAACCTTCTCCGCCACGCCCCCCCGGCCAATCACCGTGCCCGTGCCGACCTGCAAGCCGGCAACCTCGTGCGCTACTACCTCTCCAATTTCGCCGCCGGCGTGGAGCGCGTTTTCATCTACTCCTTCTTCCCGCCGGACGCATGGGTCTCCGACTACAGTTATCTGAACGTCGACGGCTCGCTTTCGCACACCGCGCCCGCGATTTCCAACCTCGCGTGGCAACTCGAGGGCCGGCGCTTCGTGCGCGCCGTGGCGCTCGGCGACGAGGTGCAGGCGATGCTTTTCTCCTCCGGGGAAGGCGATCCCGCTCCCGTGGTCGCGCTGCTCTCGCGCGGCGTGAAACCGGTGCGCCTCACCGGCCTGCCCGAGGGCGTCGTGGCCCACGATGTCTACGGTAACCCTGCGACGTTGCCCACCAGCCTCGGCGTCGGCGTGCATTTCGTTAGCGGAAAAGGGCTCCAGCCCGAAGCCCTCTCCGCGCACCTCTCCGTCGCTCCATGATCCCCTATTTCAAAAAAGAAGTTCCGCTCACCATCGCGATGTGGGACTTTTCTTGGCTGCAGGGGCATCACCCCTGCGGCGCCTTCCACGACCTCGAACGCTGCGTGATCGAGGCCGCCGAACGGGGCTACAACACCCTGCGCGTGGACGTGTTTCCCCACTACTACCTCAAGGGCGAGTTCACGTTTCGCGAGCGGGGGATGAATCGCCGCATCACCACCTGGGGTTTCACACGCCAGCCGGGTGGACTCACCGTGAATGTCCGCGCAAAGGTGATCGAGCTCGCTCATCTCTGCCGGAAACACGGCCTCTGGCTCGGCCTCGACACCTGGAAGTCCTTCGAGGTGCTGGGCAATGAGCTGATCCCGCCCGAGCGCGAGGAAGCCGTCTGCCGTGGCTGGGCCGACACCTGGGTGCGCGCCCTCCGCCTGATGCGCGAGGACGGCGTGCTCGAACGCGCCGTTTGGGTCGCCCCGCTCAACGAAGTCCCGATCTTTCTCGGCAACCTCCTCCAGCGCGTGCGCGACGACGGCGAGGCGCTCACCGAGGTCGGCGACGGCAAGATTCGCTACCTGCGGCCCGAGCACGACGCGCTCTACAAGCGGCTCAACCTCTGGCTCGGCGAGGCGATCAAGGCCGAGATCGCGGGCGACCAGATTCCGCTGCTCTATTCCGGCGTCTGGGTGGAGCACTATCCCTCTCGCGTGCCGGCGATCTACGACGCCGTGGACGCCCACTTCATGCCCGACGCGCAGCTGACCGACGCCGACCGCGCGGCCCTCGAAAAGGCCGGTCCCGGCGCCTCCGGCTTCATGCTGCACCACCAGCAGGAGCCGCTCGATCTCGCGCTCTTTGGCGCCGCCTGGGAGCGGGCCTGCCGGCGCAACTACGCCGCCATGCTTCGACACGCGTTGGAGTTTTGCCGGACCACCCACGACTCGCTCGCGCTGCCCTGCGGCCATCGCTTCGCCGTCATCTGCACCGAGGCCTACGGCCCCTGCAACCACCCCGACCTGCCCGAGGTGGACTGGACCTGGTATAAACGCTACAACGCCGACGCCGCCCGCATCTTCGCCCAGTTTCCCTGGTCCGGCCTCACCCTCTCCAACCACGCCGAGCCGATATTCTCCCTTTGGCAGGACGTCGACTGGCACTACCAGAGCAACGCCTACATCCAGAGCTGCGTCCGCTGAACCTTCCCCGCACCATGTTTCGTCTTTTCGGACTTTTGACCCCGGCGCTGTTGTTCGCGGTCGTCTTCCTGGTCTCGGTTTTCGGCGGGGAGAAAGACGACCCGATCAAGATCCTGCGTATCGGCGATTCCATCACGCGCTACGCCGCCTCGGATGGCCGGCTCGCCCGCGCGCTCGCCGAGGCCGGCATCCGCCATGAGATGGTGGGCAGCCAGGATTGGCCCTCGCACGGACGCTCCAATCTCATGGAGGGCTACAACGGCGTGCCGATCCAGTTCTTCACCGCGCGCCAGAAACAGTTTGGCCAGCCTGCCACGCTCAACACCGACGCCGTGCCGCTCGATCTCGCGCTCGAGCGTTTCCAGCCCGACCTCGTCCTGTTGATGGTCGGAACCAACAACCTCGGAAGCACCGACCGGCCCGAGATCAACGTGCCGGTGCTGCGCGGCCACCTCGACAAGCTACTCGACCGCCTGCACGAACTCGCGCCGACCGCGCACGTGATCGTCGCCACCGCCACGCCGGCCGACAACGGCTACGCCCAATGGCCCAACATGGCCAATCGCAACGAGCGGACGTCGGCCTACAACGAGCTGGTGGTGCGACCCGCCGTCGCCGCCCGCGTCGCCGAGGGACGCTCGATCTCGCTCGCCGACGCCTTCTCCGCGCTCGATCCCGCCACGGATCTTGCCGACGGCGTGCATCCGAATGATTCGGGCAAGGCCAAGATCAACGCGACCTGGTTCGCGGCCATCCAGGAGTGGCGCGCGAAGACACGCGATTGAATGTGGCGCGGACCTTCGTGTCCGCGTTTTGGAAACGCCAAACAAACTCAAAACGAACCGCACAGGCAGGGATGCCTTTGCCCCTTTATCCCCAATGACTCTGCTTCCTCCCCTCAAGCACGCTTGGCGTGAATGCATCTGCGTCGGTCGCGCGGCCGAGATCCTCGGCGCGCCCGTCCAGGCCCAGCTCCGCGCGCTGCAAAAGGAAATCGGTTACCGTCACATCCGCTTCCACGCTTCGTTTCACGAGGAGCTCGGCGTCGTCGCAGCCAACCCCGACGGCACCGTGCGCTACCGCTGGGCGCTGGTCGACCAAGTTTACGACTTTCTGGTCGAGGTCGGGTTCGCCCCGATCGTGGAGCTCAACCCGATGCCCAAGGCGATCGCGTCGGGCGAGACGACCTTCTTCGACTTCAAGATGAACGTCACGCCGCCGAAAACCTGGCAGGCGTGGGAAGACCTTTGCGCCGCCACCGCCGCGCACTTCGTCGAGCGCCACGGCCTCGAGCGGGTAAAGGGCTGGCTTTTCGAAGTGTGGAACGAGCCCAACCTCAACGGCCAGTTCTGGACCGGCTCGATCGAGGACTACTACCAGCTCTACGCCGCCTCGGCCCGCGGCATCAAACGCGTGCACCCGGAGCTGCGTGTTGGCGGCCCTTCGAGCGCGGGCACGGCCATGGCGCTGCCCTTTGCACGCTGGTGCCGGGAGCAGGGCGTGCCGCTGGACTTCCTGACCACCCATTTTTATCCGATGGCGGAGTATGGCGCTCACCCCCGCCGCGAGGGTTCGCCCCACGCGCCAGGCCAGGCCTTCGTCGCGGAGTTTCGCGAGTGCCGCGCGGCGCTCGACGCCGACGGCTTCGTGCATCTGCCCAATGTGGTCACGGAATGGAACACCCTGCACTGCTCGCCCGAGGGCAAGGCCAAGTGGGTGGGCGTCAGCGATACCACCCGTCTTTTCAGCGCCGCGGCCGCGCTGCACTACGCGGTGGCGGCCGATCCACACGTGGCCGCGCTCGGCTACTGGACGGCCAACGACTCCATGCAGGAGGCCGGCGTCACCAGCGAGCCCTTCGGCACCCGCAATCAATACTACGGGCTGTTCACGATCGACGGCATGCCGAAGCCGGCGTATCACGCGTTCAAATACCTGGCGCGGATGGGAGGCGCCCGCCTGCCGCTGGTCCCGGAGAAACGGCCCGCCTGCGCCGGCGGCCTGGTGACCGACGAGACCGTGACGACGCGCGCGCTGCTCTGGAACTTCCACGAACCGCTCTCGCCCACGGAGTCGTGGCGCGGGGAGCTTGAACTTCCGGTGCCGGCGGCGCTTGGCGTCGGAGCGGGCGAGGTGTTTGTCGTTACCGCGACGCTCACGGCCGGCGCCGGCAGTCTCTACGAGACCTGGCAGGCGATGGGCTCGCCGGTCACGCTTACGCGTCTCGAGCAGGAGGCGGTGGCCGCGGCCTCGCAGCCCCGGCACCATGTGCTTCGGCTGCCGATCACGGACGGCAAGGTGCGCCTGCATTTCATGCTAAAGCGCGACGAGGTCTTGTTTGCCGAGCTCTGCCCGCCGCGTGTGGGCTCGGTGGCGACGAGCGCCGAGGCCGACGCGGCGCTGGCCGCGCTCGACCACGCGCTGCAATACCCGGGCGCGGTGTGAGGGTTTAACCGCACGCGCAGGATGCCCTCCGGCGCGGCGGGGCCGCGAGAAGGCGTCGGCCTATGCTTACGCACGAGGGGACGGGGCCGGGCGGGAGCCCGGCGGTCCCAGCGGCGGAGACGAATTTCTCAGACCGCGAGCTCCGGGCGCAGCATCGTCCAAAGCTCCTCGAAGACCGCGTCGTAGTGAGAATCGGATACGAAGCAGGGCTCGCGGCGGCCGGTGGAGAGAAGAGCGCCGCGGCGGCGCAGGATGGTCTTTTCGAAATGGATGAT
This sequence comes from Verrucomicrobiota bacterium, assembly GCA_030604905.1. Classification (GTDB taxonomy): domain Bacteria; phylum Verrucomicrobiota; class Verrucomicrobiia; order Opitutales; family Opitutaceae; genus IMCC26134_A. Next base: position 11,191 of record JAUVVA010000115.1, read on the forward strand.
CTGCTCCACGTCCTGGCGGATGTGGTTGAGGACCATGAGGAGGAGGTTGTGCACGCGGATGGCCTCGGCGCGGTTTCCGGCGAGCAGGGCGTCCCAGGAGCGGTGGTAGAGGTCGGTCATGGACGCGCCGGGCATGAGGCCCACGCAGCCGCGGGCCTGGCTCTCGACCAGCTGGAAGGCGGCGTTGCCCATGAAAATCCGGGCCTTGCCCTCGGAGAGCGCGAGCAGGCGGGAGATGGTGGGGCCGGGCGGGCGGTTCTCGATCTTGTAGATGACCTCGGTGTCGCAGTTTTTCGCGATGCTCCAGAGCGCCTCGGGGGCGATGGCCACGCCGGTCTGCTCGGGAGCGTATTGCACCATCACGGGGATGGAGACGGCGCGGGCCACGGCGGTCATGTGCGCGACGAGCTGCGCCGCCGAGGGCTTGAGAAAGAAGGGCGGCAGCAGCATGAGGCAGTCGGCGCCCATGGATTGCCATTGTTTGGCGCGGGCCACGGCGATGTTGGTCGCGTGGTCGGTGACCGAGGCGATGAGCGGCACGCCGGCCGAGCGCGCGGCGGGAACCGCCGTCTCCATCATGCGGATACGCTCCTCGTCGGTGAG
>JAUVVA010000072.1 GCA_030604905.1 Verrucomicrobiota bacterium
CGTCCTTCTCGATGTATTTGCGATACTCGTCGAGCGTGGTGGCGCCGATGCAGTGCAGCTCGCCGCGGGCGAGCATCGGCTTGAGGAGGTTGCCGGCGTCCATCGCACCTTCGGTCTTGCCCGCGCCGACGATGGTGTGGAGCTCGTCGTTGTAGAGCAGGATGCGGCCCTCGGAGGCCTTGACCTCGGCGAGCACGGCCTTGAGGCGCTCCTCGAACTCGCCGCGGTATTTGGCGCCGGCGATGAGCGCGCCCATGTCGAGGGCGTAGATGGTCTTGTCTTTCAGGCCCTCGGGCACGTCGCCGCGCACGATGCGCTGGGCGAGGCCTTCGACGATGGCGGTCTTGCCGACACCGGGCTCGCCGATGAGCACGGGATTGTTCTTGGTCTTGCGCGAGAGGATGCGGATGGCGCGGCGGATCTCGTCGTCGCGGCCGATGACCGGGTCCATCTTGCCCTTGCGGGCCTGGGCGCAGAGGTCGCTGCCGTATTTGGCGAGGGCGTCGTAGGTGGCCTCGGGGTTGTCGGAGGTGACGCGCTGGTTGCCGCGGGTGGCTTTGAGCGCGGCGAGCAGGCGGGCGCGGTCGAGGCCGAAAGACTTGAGGTAGCGGGCGAAGGGCTCGGGCTTCGCGACCTCGACGAGGCCGAGCAGGAGGTGCTCGGTGGAGACGAACTCGTCCTTGAGCTGCTTGGCCTCGGTCTCGGCGCGGGTGAGGGCGTCGTTGACCGCCTGGGTAACGAAGACCTTCGAGGTGTCGGTGCTGCCGGAGGCGCGCGGCAGGCGAGCGAGCTCGCGCTCGGCGGCGAGTTGCAGGGCGGAGATGGTGAGGCCGGCTTTATCGACGAGCGCGGGCACGATCCCGTTTTCCTGGCCGAGGAGGGCGAGCAGGAGGTGCCAGGAGTCGACCTCGGTGTGGCCGTGGCGGCGGGCGATCGCCTGGGCCTCGGTAAGGGCCGTGCGGGACATCTGGGTGAGCGTTTCCGGATTCATGATGTCGGATATCTTTGCAAAGCGCGGGCCATGCGTTCGCTTCCGCTTGTCAGAGGGAGAGGCTCGGGGCCCCGGGAAAAAACCGGGCGGGATGACGCGAAGAGCGACAGAGCGAGTGACACAAAGGCGCACAAAAGAAGACGGCCCGCGCCCGGACCCGGCGTATTAAAGCGAATAACATCCCCTATGCATTTGCTTTGCTCGCACCGTGCCGAACGCGGACCGAAAGTGTGGGAAGAACGCGAGCAGCACACGTCGGACTTTCGGAGGATGCCGGGGGTATCGGCTCCAACCTGGGGGCGATGCGGGCAACTCAATGGCGAAGAAGCACGATCTGTCCCTGAGTGTCGAGCTTAGGGTGATTTCCCCCGCTAAATAACTCACCACGTATGGCTTGCCAGGATGCATCGCCCCCGGCGCCCCAGTCTGCCCGCCACGCTCCGGGCGGCGGTCTTCTTCGCTCCGCGGATGAGCGAGGGCCGGCTCGCATGCCGTGAACGCTTCACCTCGAGGCGGCTCAGGCGCGGAGCACCGCGCCGTAGGCCCCGGCGAGGCCGGCGTCGGCGGGGCGACGCCCCGCGGCCAGCTCCATCCCGAGACGGAGCAAACGCACGGCGGCTTCCTTGCGACCGCGGGCGAACCAATACTCGGCTAGCCCTTGCAGCGCGCGGACCTTGAGCGGCTGCAGAGCCACCGGTGGCAGATGGGCGGTGTCCGGCGCGGCAAGGATCCGCTCACGCCACGCGGCGGCCTCGGCCGGCAGGGATCGCCCGTCGGCCGCCGCGGCTCGGAGCTCGCAGGCCAGCGGGTGCGAAGCGGCCTCGGGCTCGGCCGAAAGGAGACGCGCGGCCTCCTCCGCCCGACCGAGGCGGGCCAGACACTCGGCCTGCTTGATGAGCGCGGCGATCGCGAGGCGACGCCGACGCGGCCGGGAGGCGGCGGCGCAGGCGGCGTATTCGGCGGCCGCCCGCGCATGGTCGCCCTGATCGGCGAAGGTCCCGGCGAAAAAATAGCGCAGGTTGGGATCGCCCGCCGGGTCGGCGGCGAGCGCGGCCTCGATGAGCGCGCGGTTGCGCTCCAGTTTCGCGGGCATGATCCGGGCGTCGGCGTAGCCCGAGTGTTCGAACGCGATCTCCGTATCGATTATCCGGATACCCGCGCGCTCCAGACTCGTGTTGACCTGTTCGTGGATCGGGCGCTCGAAACGGACGTCCGGCCGCCCGGGAAAGAGCCGGACGATGCGCACCGCGAGGCTCCCGGCGCCGGAGGCGAGCGCGTTGCGCTGGATGAGGGAACAGGCGTGGTCGGCGGGGCCGGCGACGATGCGCCGGATCGCCTCGGCCGAGGCGGGAGGCAGGGTTTCGTCGGCGTCGAGCACCAGGACCCAGCGGCCCGTGGCGAGCGCGAGGGCGGCGTTGCGCGCGGCGGAGAAATCGCCGGGCCAGGCGATCTCGCGGACGCGGGCGCCCGCGGCGCGGGCGAGGTCGGGCGTGCCGTCGACCGAGCCGGTGTCGACGATCACGAGCTCGGCCCCGCCGAGCGCGCGGACCGAGGCGAGGCAGGCGGGGAGGCGCGCGGCCTCGTCGCGGACGATGAGGCAGAGGGAGAGATCGGGGACGTCGGCCATGGCGGGGCGCGCCGCGGGGGCGCTCCCGAGGTATCGGCGCGAGCGGCGGGCGGCTTGAGCGGCCGGGCGAAAAAGGGAAACCCCGTCCGCGCGGGGCGGACGGGGCTCCTTGGGAACCCATGTCGTCGGAGGTCGTCGATCGCGTTACGACAGGAGTCGCAAGGCGGTCTGCGCCGATCCGTTGGCCTGGGCGAGCATGGCGGTGCCGGCCTGGACCAGGGTGTTCCATCGTGCCAGCTGGGTGGACTCCGCGGCCACATCGACGTCGACGATGCGGCTGTTGGCGGCCTCCAGGTTGGCTTTGTTGACGGTCAGGACCTCCGAGGCGAAGCCGAGGCGGCTCTGCTCGGCACCGTTGGTGGCGCGCATGGTCGCGACTCCTTCGATGGCGGTCTTGATGTTGTCGAGCGTCACGGCTCCGAGGTTGCCGGCGGCCTGGACGGCGGTGACGCCGGCATTGCCGGACAAGTCCTTCGCCGAGAGGTTGACGGTCTGAGCGCCGTCTTCGGAGACCTGCGTGGTGAGCGCCTGGTTGAAGACGTCGATCGTGTTGAACTTCTCCGCGGCCAGAGAAGTGAGCTGGAGCTTGAGCTGACTGAACTCGGTGTCGTAGTTCGCCTTGTCGGTGGCGCTCTTGGTGGGGTCTTCGTAGAGGGTCTTCAGCTCGCTCACGCGATCGAGGACCTTTCCGGCGACCTTCAGCGCGCCGTCCTGCGTTTGCAGATACGACATCGAGTTGCCGATGTTGTTGTTTGCCGCGGCGGAGCGTTTCGCGGCGGCCGTGAGCTTCACGGAAACCGCGAGACCGCCCGCGTCGTCGGCGGGGCTTACGATCTTCGAGCCGCTCGAGAGCCGGTTGAGGCTCTTCTGCAGCATCGTGTTCGACGCGGCGAGGTTGTTGGAGGCAACGCTCGCCGCACTGTTGGTGTTAATGACAACTGCCATGGTGGTATCTTTCCTTGATGATCGCGACGTCCGTCGTCGCCACGGATCCGGGTGAAGCGGTCCGGATCAGACCGTCCGGGGCGTAGGCCCCAAAGCGTGACCCTGCGGGGAAAGATGCGGCCGGCGGCTGGTGGCAGCCGTAACCGGAAGATACCGATGCCGGGCAGTTGTTTTCCTATACGAGGACAGGGGCGGTGCCGCGAAGGGCGGCCCCGCCGAAAAGCGGCGCCACAGATTACTGGAGCAGGCGCATCACCGTCTGCGCGCTCTGGTTCGCCTGGCTGAGCATGGCCGTGCCGGCCTGCACCAGGGTGTTCCAGCGCGCGAGCTGCGTGGATTCCTCCGCCACATCCACGTCCATGATGCGGCTGGAGGCGGCCTCGAGGTTGGCCTTGTTGGTGGTGAGCACCTCGGAGGCGAAGCCGAGGCGGCTTTGTTCGGCGCCGTTGCTGGCGCGGAAGGTGGCGATCTCCTCGATCGCGTTGCGGATGTCGGTCAAGGTGATGGCCGAGTCCTCGAGGCTGGCCGCGTTCATGACCGTGTTGAAGCTCGTGCCGGAGGCGCTGATGTTCTTGGCCGAGAGGGTGACGGTCTGCGCGCCGTCCTCCGAGACCTGCGTGGTCAGCGCGGTGGTGCTGAACAGGTCGATGGTGTTGAACTTCTCCGCCGAGAGCGAGGCGAGCTGGAGCTTCAGCTGGCCGAACTCGGTGTCGTAGTTCGCCTTGTCGGTGGTGCTCTTGGTCGGGTCGGAGTGCAGGGTCTTGAGCTCGCTGATGCGGTCGAGGACCTTGCCGGTGACCTTGAGGGCGCCGTCCTGCGTTTGCAGGAAGGACACGCTGTTGCCGATGTTGATGTTGGCCGCGGCGGACCGCTTGGCGGCGGCCGTGAGCTTCATCGAGACGGCGAGACCGCCCGCGTCGTCCGCGGGGCTGACGATCTTCGAGCCGCTGGAGAGCCGGTTGAGGCTCTTTTGCAGCATGCTGTTCGAGGCGGCGAGGTTGTTCGAGGCGACGGTGGCCGCCGAGTTGGTGTTGATGACGACTGACATGGGATCTTCCTTGATTTTGCTACCCTGTCCGTAGGGCGACGGGCCGGAGTGGGATCCGGGCCGATCCGGCCGCGACCTGAATCGCGGTTGCCCCTTTCATACGGCTTTTCCCGGCGCGACTTTAGCGGCCGCGGCGCCGGCGTATCGATTTTTTGGTTACAAGTTTTCGCCGGTTTTCGCTAAAGCCCCGCGCCCCCGTGCCGATACCCACGCGGGCGGCGCGCGCACGCGCCGTCCTCCTTCCCTCGGCCCGACCTCCACCGCCCAACCTCCCCCGCCCATGTCCGGCATGCAGCTCTCCGGTCTCGTCTCCGGCTTCGACTGGAAGTCCTTCGTGGACCAGTTGATCACCTATGAGCGCGCCCCCGCCGGCCGCATGCAGGCCGAGATCGCCAACAACCAGCTCAAGCTGACCGCCCTCGGCGGCGTCGAATCGCGCATCAACGACCTCCGGGCGGCGGTGAAGGCGCTCGACTCGCCCGACCTCTACGCGGCGCGCACCGCCGCCGCCTCCGCCGCGGGCTGGTCCGCCTCCGCCTCTCCCTCCACCCCGCCCGGCACCCACGGCTTCGAGCTGCTCCGGCCCGCCACTCCGGCGCGCTGGGTGGGCGCGGCCGACATCGGTCGCCCTCTGGCGCCGGATGCCGACGTCTCCGGCCTCACCCTCGCCTCCCTGGGCACCGCGATCGCCCCGCGCGCGGGCGTGTTCACGGTCAACGGCGCGCGCGTCACGGTCGACCTCGCCGACTCACTCCAGGATGTTTTTGACCGCATCGCCAGCGCCACCGGGGGCTCCGTGCTGGCCGATTACGATCCGGTCGCGGACCGCGTGCGGCTGGTGTCCTCCGACGGTCCGCTGGTCCTCGGCTCGGCCAACGACAGCTCCAACCTGCTCTCCGCCCTGCGACTCTTCAACAACGGCTCGGCCACGTCGACCAGCGGCACGCCGCTCGGCACCGCGTCGCCGACCCTGCCGCTCGCGCACGCCCGGCTGGCTGCGCCGATCACCACCGCCGACGACGCGGGGGGCGGAGCCTTTCGGATCAATGGCGTCGAGATCGCCTACAACCTCTCCGTCGATTCGCTCTCCACCGTCATCGCCCGCATCAACGCCTCGTCCGCGGGCGTGACGGCGAGTTTCGACCCCGCCTCGGACCGGGTGACCCTGCAAAACAACTCCACCGGCGACCTCGGCGTCTCGCTTGAGGAGGCCCCCGGCGGCCTGCTCTCGGCGCTTGGCCTTGTCCCCGGCGCGGGCGCCCTGCTCCTGCGCGGACAAGACGCGGAGTTCAGCGTGAACGGCGGCCCGACCCTCCGCAGCGCGAGCAACACCCTCGGCGAAGCCGCCCACGGCATCGCCGGCCTCGTCGTCACCCCCGGACCCGCCGGAGGCGGGAGCACGGTCACCGTGGGGCGCGATACCGGCACGCTGCGCTCGCGCATCGACGCGTTCGTCTCCGCCTTCAACTCCCTCCAGACCTACATCGAGAGCCAGACCCGCGTCAGCTCGAGCAACGGCAAGGTCACCAGCGCCACTCTCGGCGACAACCGGGAGGTCCAGAAATGGGGCGACCAGCTCCGCGCGGCCGTTTTCAACGCCGTGCCCGGCCTCGATGGCGCGATCGCGCGTCTCGACCACCTCGGCATCGATTTCAACGGCACAAGCTCCACCCTCATGGTCAAAGACGCCGCGAAGCTCGACGCCGCGCTGCGCAACCGCCCCGAACAGGTCCAGGCGTTCTTCCGCCAGGCCGGCACCGGCTTCGCGGCCCGGCTCGAGGGTCTCTTCTCCAGCTTTGTCGGCCCCTTCGGCGGGGCGGGCCTTCTCGGCGGCCAGCGCAACCAACTCTCCAGCGGCAACAGCTCGCTGACCCAGCAGATCGCGGATCTCGACCGCCGCCTGGCCCAGCGCCGCTCCCAGCTCGAGGGCGGCTTCATCGCGATGGAGCGAGCCCAGGCCACCATCCAGCAAATGCAATCCCAGCTCTCGCGCGCCTTCCCCATGAATTCCTCCAAGTCATGAGCTCCGCTCCCGCCGCATCCTCCTCCGCCCGCCTCCTCGCCCGCCTCGGCTTCGCCCTCGCCTGCCTCGCCCTCGCCGCTTGCACCACCCCGCCCCGGCCCGCCGACGCCGGCCCGGTGCGCGTGCCCGCCAATGTCCGCGGGCCCGCCGAATGGCCCTCCGGCTTGAGCCGCGTCGCCGTCCTGCCGGCGCACGACGCCACCGGCCGCCTCCCCGCCGAGTTCGTCGCCACCTACGACCAGAGCTGGACCCGCGCCCTCATCGCGACGCAGCGGGCGGAATTTGTCGCCGTGCCCCGCGCCACCCTCCTCGACCTCGCCGGGCGGGAGACGCTCGACTCCAGCGCGCCGCTGCCAGCCCGCCTGCTCCAATCCCTGGCCGCAGCCACCGGGGCCGACGCGATCCTCTTCCTCGACCTCACGCAGGTCTCCCCCTACCCGCCCCTCTCCCTCGCCTTCCGCTCCCGTCTCGTGACTCCGGCCGATGCGGCCACGCTCTGGATGGCGGACGAGATCTTCGATGCCCGCGACCCCGCCACCGCCCGCGGCGCCCGGCTGGAGGCGCGGGCCTCGGCCCGCGGTCCCGGCGACGCCGCGGCCGGCATCCTGCAAAGTCCCTCCCGCTTCGCCGATCACGCCTTCCAGGCCGTCGCCACGCTCCTGCCCCCGCGCCTTTCCGAAAACTGCGCCGAAACGCCAAAACTTCGTGCTAAATCCCATCCGGTTCGTGCCGATGTTCCCGGGCGAAAACCCAACGGCGTTCCCTCCACCTGATCCAGGGCTGACCGTGCAACCCACCAAAAAGCCATGATCACACCCACCCACTCCTCCTTCGGAACCGGCGGCCCCCTCGGCCCGGATCCCCGGCGTGCCGCCGCGAGCCAGGCCCCGGCCGTCGGCCCCGCGGCCGGCGGTGAACGCCTGTCGACCGCCAACGCGAACGGCCTCCGCGAAGCGCTCGCGGCCACCCCCGAGATCCGCCCCGAGGTGGTGGCACGCGCGCAGGCCCTGGCCGTCGATCCCAACTACCCGCCCCTCGAGATCATCGAGCGCGTCGCCAGCCTTCTGGCAAACTCCCAGGATCCCAGCGAGGCCCGGGACTAGAAACCGCGACCCGAACGCGTTCGCCGCCATGCCCTCCGCGCATCCCTACGCCCGGGCCTACCAGGCCCAATCCATCCTCACCGCCAGCCCCGGCCAGCTCGTGCTGCTCATGTATGACGGCGCCCTCCGCTTCATGGCCCAGGCCCGGGCCGGCTTCGCGCTCCCGCCGGACGACCTCCACCGTATCCAGACGATCAATACCGCGCTGCTGCGCGCGCAGGCCGTGCTCACCGAGCTGCGCGCCAACCTCGATCTCTCCGCCGGCGGCGACTTCGCCCGCAACCTCGACCGTCTCTACGAATACCACCTGCGCCGCCTCCAGGAGGCCAACCTGCGAAAGGACGAGGCGCCCCTGATCGAGGTCGAGTCCCTCGTCCGCAGCCTGCGCGACGGCTGGGCCGAGATGCTTCACGGCCGTGAGGCGAAGGTCGCCTGAGCCGCCAAACCGCAGCCCGAAGGGACTGCGATCCCGAGACGCCCGGCCAGCCATGCCCGCCCCCTTGTCGCCGAGACAACGTCTGCTCTCCTGCGCCGAAGCCCTCGGCCTCGAGGAGGAGCAGGCCCTGGCCAACCAGGACTGGCCCGCCCTAGCCGAGCTGCTCGAACGCGAACTCGCGGTCCTCGCCCGCCTCGGCGACGCGGGCGAGCGCCCGCCGCGGGAACATCCGGCCGACTCCTCCGCGGCGCGGCGGCTGGAGCAGCGTCTCTCCGACTTCTCCCGCCGGATCGAGGCGGCTCGCGCCGCCGCCCACGCCGAACTCTCCTCGCTCGGCTCCGCCCGCCGCCGCATGAGCGCGGTGCGCGAGGCCTACCGGCAACGCTGACGGGTATCGCTCAGCGCCCCGCCGCGACGCCCTCGTCGATCCGGTATTCGTTGAGCTTGTTGCGCAGTGTGCGGATCGAGATGCCCAGCAGCTCGGCCGCCCTCGTCCGGTTGCCCTTGGTGGAGACCAGCGCGTCGAGGATCGCCTTTTTCTCGACCTCGCAAAGCGGCACCACGCACGCCGCCACGGAGGCGGGCTCCTCGATCACCGCAACAGGCGCCTCCGCCTCCGCGGACACCGGCGGCGCGGCCGCGATCACGGTCGGCGATGGCTCGGGCGTGGGAGGCGGCGGCGTGGGAGGAGGAGGCGGCGGCGCGGCCGGAGGCGCCACGGCCGGGCCCGCCACCGATACCGCGCCGGGCGGGGGCACCAGGCCCACATGCGCCACGGCCCGGCCCACCGCCGCGCTCGCGCCCAAGGCCGGAAGATTGAGCGCCGCGGTCGTGACCGGACGATGATCTTCGGAAAGGATCACGGCGCGCTCGATGGTGTTCTGCAATTCGCGCACGTTCCCGGGCCACGGGTAGACGCGCAGCGCCTCGGCCGCGTGCTCGCCAAAGCCCGGCAGCCTCACGCCGTGCTTGCGCGAGAAACGCCGCAGAAAATTCTCCGCGAGAAACTCGATGTCCTCCGGCCGCTCCCGCAGCGGAGGCACGGAAATCGGAAACACGTTCAAGCGGTAGTAGAGGTCCGAGCGAAAGAGCCCGCGCTCCATGAACTGCTGCAAGTCCCGGTTCGACGTGGCGAGGATGCGCACGTTGACCTTGATCGTCTTGGTCCCGCCCACCCGCTCGAACTCCCGTTCCTGGAGCACGCGCAGCAGCTTGGCCTGGAGATTGAGCGGCAGCTCGCTCACCTCGTCGAGCAGCAGGGTGCCCCGGTTGGCCAGCTCGAAGCGTCCCTCCCGCCGCTCCACCGCCCCCGTGAAGGCGCCCTTTTCGTGACCAAAGAGTTCGCTCTCGATCAACTGCTCCGAGAGCGCCGCGCAGTTGACCTTGATGTAGGGCTCGTTTCGCCGCGGCGAGTGCCGATGGATCTCGTGCGCCACCATCTCCTTGCCCGAGCCATGCTCGCCCACGATCAGAACCGTGGCGTCGGTCGGGGCCACCCGCTCCACCAGCTGGCGCACCCGCTGCATCGCCGGGCAACGACCCAGCATCGGCTCGTTGTCGCCGTCTCCGCCGCGCTCGTTGAAGTAGCGGTTCACCTTCACCAGCTGGCTGTAGTTGTCGACCTTGCGCAGGATCAGGTCGATCTGGGCGACGTTGAAAGGCTTGGTGATATAGTCGAAGGCGCCCGCGCGCATGCAGCCGACCGCGCTCTCGATGGAGCCGTGCCCGGTCATCATCACCACCGGCGGATGCGAAGGCAGCGCCATCACCTGCTCGAGCAGTCGCTGGCCGTCGCCGTCGGGCAGTCGCACGTCGAGCAGCACGAGGTCGAAACCGTCCCCCGCCACCTGCGCCTCGGCCGCCGCGATCGTCCCCACGCTGACCGTCTGCACTTTTCTCGCGCGAAGGATCTCCTCAAGGGAGCGGCGCACGAGGGGTTCATCGTCAACGATCAAAATTTTGTCCAAAGCCATGTGCGGAGGAGAGAGCGCGTAAGAGTTGCGCTTGGGCATCCGTATGCCAACCGCCAATCTGGCGGAAATACCCCAGTGCCATCGTCCCGAGGTCTCGGGGGACTCCCGGAGCGGAATGAGGCGCTTACGCGGCCGCGCAACGCGACGCCGTTCGCGAATCATTTCCCCCGACGGCGCTAAATCGCGGGCGATAGTGTCCGATAGCTTCCGGTGCCACTCGAACCACCGATGCGCCTCCTTTCCTTTCTCACTCAAGTCGAGGCCACGCTCGCGGTGCTGCGCCCGGAGGACTCCGTGGGCTGGCGGCGGCGCGTCAGCCCCCACTCCGGCACCGCCCTCGCCTGGCATCCCCGGCTAGGGCTCTGCCTCCACCTGCGGGTCAGCCACGTCACCGAGGACCGCCACGGCCTGCTCGCGCGCTGGACCGACCAGAGCGGTCGGCTGCTCGAGGAGAAAACCTATTTTTGCGGCCCCTCCGGCTTCGACTGGCAACGCGCCGCCGAAGCCGTCGCCGAGCTCGCGCCCGCCGAGGCGTCCGCCGGGCTCTCCGCCCTGCCGCCCGTGCTGGCCGCCCGCGCCTGATCCGCCCCCTTTCCCGACGCCATGCCCGCCATCAACGAAATCCCCGACACCGTCTTCGAGGAGACCATCACCCGCGCGGTGAAAGAGGTCTTCAGCACCATGCTCAGCCAACCCGCGCGCTTCGTGCCCATGCCGCAGCGCCCCGAGCCCGACTCGCTCGAACTCGTCCACCCCCACGTCGTCGGCACGGTCGGCTTCATCGGCGCGATCAACGGGCTCATCTACCTCTACCTCGACGTCGAGTTCGCCCAGCGCTGCTCCGCCAGCCTCCTCGGCGTCTCGCCCGCCGAACTCGCCGAACTCGGCGACGAGGCCGTCAACGACGCCATTGGCGAGCTCACCAACATGACCGTCGGCACCTTCAAGAACCAGCTCTCCGACCGCGGCTTTCCCTGCCGCCTCACCATTCCCTCCATCCTCCGCGGCAGCCGCTTCCGCATCGAGCCCATCAGCTCCGCCACCCGGCGCATCTACCGCTTCGACATCGCCGGCTCCGCCCTCACCGCCGACCTGCTCATGCAGCCCGGCGAATAAACCCGACTCGTCCCCATCCCGTATCCGCCCATGCGCTACAAGATCCTCTCCGTGGACGACTCCAAGACCGTCCGCATCATCATCAAAAAAGCCTTCAAGAACTACGATTGCGAGATCCTGGAGGCCGCGAACGGCGTGGAGGGCCTCGCCCTCGCCAACAAGGAGCCGCCCGACGTCATCCTCCTCGACATCACCATGCCCGTGATGGACGGCGTCGAGATGCTCACCAAGCTCAAGAGCGACCCCGCGCTCAAAACCATCCCCGTCGTCATGCTCACCGCCGAGGGCGGCAAGGAAAACGTCCTCAAGATCGCCAAGATCGGCGTGCGCGACTACATCGTGAAGCCCTTCAAGGAGGACCTGCTCGTCCAGAAGGTCGGCCGCATCATCGACCTCAAGCCGATCACCGACGCCCCCGCCAAGGGCAAGTCGATCTTCGATCCCGCCAAGATTCTCGTCGTCGAGGACAAACCCGCCATCCTCGCGCAGATCCAGGAGGGCCTCAAACACACCCCCTGGCAGATCCACGGCGTGGCCACCACCGGCGAGGCCATCGACTACTGCGGCACCAACGCCGTCGACCTGATCCTCATCTCGCTCTCCCTGCCCGACGAGGCGGCCTTCACCCTCTTCCGCGTGCTCCGCACCACGCTGAAGACCAAATACACGCCCGTCTTCGGCCTCGTCGTCAAAACCGACGGCGCCGCCCAGCAGCAGGCCCAGCAGGTGGGCTTCACCGGAGTCGCCACCAAGCCCCTGGATCTCCCCGAACTCGAGGCGAAGATGGCCCGCGCCATGAACCTCGACACCTCGGAACGCTATTTCCGCATCGCCGAGGACGTCTTCGTGATGCGCCTGCCCGAGGCCTGCACCGCCTCAGTCCTCGCCGAGGTGAGCACCTATCTCCGCGCCAAGGTCTCCGAAGCCGTCGACAGCGGCATCGGCAAGGCCGTCTTCGACCTGCACGAGGTCAAACGCCTCGACATGCCGCTCATCAAGCTCCTCCTCACCGCCATGCAGACCTGCCGCGAGGTCGCGCTGCAATACACGCTCGTCGGCTCCGGCGCCGTCGTCGCCGAGTGCCGCGGCTACGAGGACACCCGTGGCTGGCAGTTCCACGAGACGATGGAGGACGCCCGGCAGAGCTTCCAAAAACCCGGCGGCTCCGTCAGCGCGCCGGCCGCCGTGGCCGCCGCCGCCCCCGCCGCCTGATCTCCCACCGCTTTCCCGCGCGAGGATTACGCACCTGAATCGCGCGGGCCCTGCAACCCCGCGTCCCTTGGAGGGGACGCGGGTTTTTGCTTTTGGCCCGGCTCCCCCCGTTTCGCGCTCAAGCCGCGCCGCGCCGTGCCGATACCAGCCTCGGAACCCTTCGTCGGGATGGACCGCACCCTCACCAACTCCCTCCCGCCTCGCCATGCAATCCCACCCGCCGCGCCCGCCCTTCTCCGGCCGCGCGTCGCCCTCCCGCCCCGGCGCCTCCGCGCCCTGGCTCCTCCTCGCCATCCTCGCCGCCAACCACTCCGCCGCCCGCGCCGCCCCCGCCTCCCTGCCCTACCTCGCGCACGCCGATCCCGCCCCCCTGCGCCACGCACCCGCCCCTCCCCGCCTGCCCCCGCCCCCGCCGCTCGCATCCCCCGCGGCCCCGACCTCCTCCTCGGACCCCGCTCCCGACCCCGACCTCCCCGCCGGAGCGGACGCACCCGCCTCCGCCACGAAAGGCGATGGCGCGTCCCCGCGGCCACCCGACTCCGCCCCGCCCCGCAACTCGCCCGGCCCGACGCCGCCCGCGCCCATCCTGCCCGACACCTACGCGCCCGGCTCCACCGTGACCGTGCAGGACTTCCTGCCCTTTTTCCTGCCCGCGTCCCGGCCCACGAGCCGCGCCGTCTATGAACTAAGATGAGGCCGCTCCGCTCCCCCGCTCCCCTGCTCCTCCTGCTCGCGCCGCTCCTCGCCGCCGCCTCGGCCATCCCTCCGCCCGAGCCCGCCCCGGAACGCGGGCCCGAGACCGGGCTCACCGCGGTCGATCAGGCCAGGGAAGAGTATGCCGGCCTGCTACGGATCGCCGCGCGGAAACTCGAGGCCCGTGATTCGGCCAACGCCATCATCGCCGCCCGCGAAGCCCTGCGCCTCGCGCAGCAGGAAAGCGAGCGCCCGCCCGCCCTGCTCGCGCTCGCCCGCGCCCACCGGATCGGCGGAGACGGGGTCAAGGCCGTCGCCGCCTACGAACACCTGCTTCGCGAGCACCCGGACTGGGACGGCACCCCCCTCGCCCTCCTCGAGCTCGGGCGCACCCTGCGCGAACTCGGCGCGCCTCGTCTCGCCCTCGCACGCTTCTACGCCGTCATCCAGTCCACCCTGCGCCTGCCCGGCGCGCAGACCGACAACTACCGCCAGATCGTCCGCACCGCGCAGTTTGAGATCGCCGAGACACATCTCGCCGAGGGCAACGGCGCCGAGGCCGCCCGCTTTTTCCGTCGCCTCGAACTCCTCGACCTCGCGCCCGAGGACCGCGCCCGCGCCCGCTTCCGCGTCGCCCAGGCCCAGCTTCTCGACGGAGACCGCCCCGCCGCCCTCGCCAGCCTCGCCCGCTTCATCGCCTCGGACGGCGAATCGCCCGACGCCGCCGAAGCCCGCTTCCTCCTCGCCCGCCTCCACGCCGAGGACGGGCGCCGCGACGAGGCCCTGCGCGTCACCCTCGACCTGCTCCGCACCACGCACGCGACGACCGAACGCGCCGTCTGGCAGGAGTGGCGACGCCGCGCCGGCCACTTCCTCGCCTCCCGTTTCTTTGAGGAGGGCGAGACCTACTCCGCCCTCCTGCTCTACCGCGCGATGGCCCTCCACGAGGACCGGGCCGCCGGGCGCGCCCCCCTTCTCTATCAGATCGGGCTCTGTCTCGAGCGCCTCAAACAGCCCCTCGAGGCCCGCGCCGCTTACGACGAACTCGTCGCCCTGCTCGGCCCCTCGCCCGAACCCGCCAAGGCCGACCTGCTCCGCATGGCCCGCTGGCGCGCCGAGCAGATCGACTGGGCCGCCCGCGTGGGCAAAAGCCTCCGGGAGCTCGAACACCCCGCCCCGCCCTCTCCTCCTTCCGCATCCACGGCCACTCCGCCTCCCTCATGAGCCTCGCCAACCACCTCGCCCGCCACCTCGCCCTCTCCGAGGAGCTGCACCGCCTCTGTCTCGAGGAAAACCGCATCCTCAAACACGAGGGCCGTCCGCCCGACGAAGCTTGGCGCGAACGCAAACGCGCCACCGCCGCCCGCCTCGACGAGAGCCTCTCCGCGCTCCGCGCGCGCCCGGTCGACGCCCACGAACGCGGCGGCGAGCTCCTCCAACGGACGCGGGAGCGCCACCTCCAGATCCTGCACCTCGACCGCGAGAACGAGCAGCTCCTGCTGCGCTGCAGCCTCGGCCCGGCCCGCCCCGCCCCTTCCGCCTTCGTCTCGGCCGCAGGCGCCGCCCGGGCCTACGCCCGCCCATCCTGAGCCGCGAGCCGGGATACCACCCCCTCGCCCGGCGCCCTTCCGCCCGCGCTTTCGCCTCGCCGCCCCGGTGGCACCGACTTTGCTGCCTCACCGCCCTCCCATGCTCATCGCCTGGACCACCGTCGCCACCCCCGCCGAAGCCGAACGTCTCGCCGACGCCAGCATCGCGCAAAACCTCGCCTTCTGCGCCCAGGTCGAGGGCCCCATCCACTCCCACTACGTCTGGGAAGGACGCAAGACCGCCGCCCAGGAGTGGCGCGTCACCTTCAAGTTTCTCGAGGAACAGTCCTCCGCCCTCTCCGCCTACATCCACTCCGCCCATCCCTACGACACCCCGCAATGGATCGTGGTCGAAGCCGCCCGCGTGGGAGAAAAATACTTGTCATGGGCCCGCGCACCCCGTAGCTCCGTCAACCTTTAACCCGTTTCCAACCCTCCAACTCTTTTCCGCCATGTCCCAACACGCGAGCCTCCAAGGTGCCAAAGGCATCGTCATCAAACGCAACGTCCTCAAGCGCTTCGAGCGCGTGGCCACCCTCAAGAAGCGCGGCCAGTGGAAGGAAGGGGACCGCATCATGGGTCTCCGCAAGACCAAGCCCGACGTCTAAGGTTTTCCCCGACAACACGTCCCTGTCACTTTTGGCAGGCCGGCCTTGTGCCGGCCTGCCTTTTTTGCGTCCGATGCCTCCGACGCCCACCCGATGCATTCCCAGCCCGCTCCTCCCGCCCAACCCTCGCCCTCCCCTCGCGTCTCGCCCGCCGCCTCCGCCGCGACCGACGGCAATCCCCGCGGCCTCTTCGACGCCGTCCGCGTCGCGATCATCGGCTTCCTCATGGGCTGCGCCGACCTCGTGCCCGGCGTCTCCGGCGGCACCATCGCCTTCGTCGGCGGCATCTACGACCGCCTCATCCACGGGATCAAAGCCTTCGACCTCGGCCTCGCGCGCCGCCTCCTCGCCCGGGATTGGGCGGGCACCTGGGCCTCCGCCCCCTTCCTTTTCTTCGCCTGCCTCGGCGCCGGCCTGCTCACCGCCATCGTCTCCCTCTCCGGCCTGATCTCGCGGCTCTTCCTCACCCACCCCGTGCAGCTCTGGGCCGCCTTCTTCGGCCTCGTGCTCGGCTCCATCGTGATCCTCGCCCGCGAGACCTGGCGCTGGGCCCCGCGCGATTGGGCGCTCTTCCTCGGCGCCGCCGCCGCCACCTTTGTCGTCGTCGGCCTGCCCATGCTCGCCAATCCGCCCGACAACCTCCCCTACCTCTTCCTCTGCGGCGCGATCGCCATCAGCGCCATGATCCTGCCCGGCATCTCCGGCTCCTACCTCCTCGTCATCCTCGGCCAATACCACCGCGTCCTCGAGGCCATCCACACCCGCGATTTCGTCGCCCTCGGCGTCTTCGTCGCCGGTGTCGGCGTGGGCGTCCTCTCCTTTGTCCGCATCGTCTCCTACCTGCTCCGCCGCTTCCACCGCGCCACCCTCATCACCCTCACCGGTGTAATGGCCGGCGCACTACGCAGCATCTGGCCCTGGCGCGAGACCGTCTCCACCCGCATCAACAGCAAGGGCGTCGAGGTGCCGGTCGAGCAGGTCAACATCCTCCCGCCCGACTGGTCCGCCATCCCGCCCGCCCTTCTCTGGCTCGCGGTCGGCGTGGCCGCGGTGCTCGTCCTCGCGCGCCTCCGCCCGGCCCCCGCCGCCGACCCGTGCAAATAGACCACGAGCGCCGCTCCGCCACCTTCGCCCTCGGCGAGCTCGCCGCCTTCCGCACCGGGCCGCGCTCCGCCGACACCGGCCCCGCCGGCCGCTGGCGCGCCGAGCTCGGCGCCCACTGGCACCGAGAAAAACGCGCCGCCCTCGAAGCCGCCTCCGCCGAGCTCCTCCCCCTGGGAACGCCAGGCCCCGGCTCGGCCTCCGCACCCTTCGCGCCCGCCTCCTTCGAAGTCCCCATCCGCGGCGCCCTAGCCCACCGCGGCTGGCTGTTCCAGCTCGAGGGCCGTCTCGATCAATCTCTCCCCACCCCCGAAGGCGGCGCGCACCTGCGCGAACTCAAAACCACCCTCTCCCCCCTCCCCCGCCCGGCCGAGGAGCTACGCGCCGCCCACCCCGAGCATTTCCACCAGCTCGGCCTCTACCTCGCCCTCTCCGCCCTCGCCGAGCCCTCCCGTCGCTTCAGCGGCGAGGTCCTCTACATCGAGGCCGGCACCGGCCTCGAGCAAAGCGTCGCCTTCCTCGAATCCGACCGCGCCGCACTCGACGCCCACCTCGACGCCGTCGCGGATTTTCTCGAGCAACGCCGCGCCGCCCTCGCCCGCCTGCGCGCGCTGCGCTGGACCCCCGCCTTTGCCGCTCCGCGCCCCGGCCAGGAGACGGTCGTGCCCGATCTCGTCGCCACGCTCCGCCCCGCCGCCGACGGCGCCCCGCCCGCGCCGGTCGTTCTGCAAGCCCCCACCGGTTTCGGAAAAACCGGCGTGCTCCTCGAGGCCGCCTTCCACGCCCTGCGCGAAGGCCACGCCGACCGCCTCGTCTACCTCACCGGCAAATCCACCGGCCAACTCCACGTCCTCGCCACCCTGCAAAAGATGCTGGGCCCTGGCAGTGCCCCATCAGGCCTCTCATCCCCCATCACCGATGGCTCGCCCTCATTGGACATTGGTCATTGGTCATTGGACATTCCAGCGCCTCCGGCGCTGGTCGCCTGGCACCTCCGCCCCAAGCGCGAGCACTGCGTCAACGACGTCTTCCACTGCACCCGCGAGCGTTGTCGTTTCCTCCACGACCTCCCCCGCCGCTGGCGCGATTCCGGGCTCGCCCGTTTCCACCTCTTCCCCGCCGAGGCCCGCGATCTTCCCGCCCTCCGCGCCGCCGGCCAGGCCGCCGGCATCTGCCCCTACGAAATCTCCCGCGCCTCGCTTCCCTTCTGCGACGTCTGGCTCGGCGATTTCAACTACCTCTTCGCCCCCGCCAACCGCGGCGTCTTTGTCGATCAACCCACCTGGGATCCCGCCCGCACCCTCCTCGTCATCGACGAGGCCCACCACCTTCCCGCCCGCGTCGCCGAGGCGCACTCCCACGCCCTCAGCGCCGACGAGCTCCACCAGCTCCTCGCCGAGCTGCCCGACGGCACCGCCCGCCCGCTCCGTCGCGAACTCGAATCGCTCTGGCGCCTGCTCGCCGCCCTCCCCGCGACCGACGCGCTCGACCTCGACACCGAGGACGACCTTGCCGCCACGCACCGCAGCCTCGCGGCGCAGCTCCAAAAGACTCCTCCCGATCACGACGCGCTTTCGCCCGACGCCTCCGACCTCCTCTGGCGCCTTCCCGCGCTCCTCGCCTGGATGGAGGATCACTCGCTCGAAAAACTTCTCTGGAGCCCGCGCCCCGCCGAGCTCCGCCTCACCTGCCTCGACGCCGCCCCTGTCATTGGCGAGCAACTACGCGCCTTCGCCGGCGTCGTCCTCGCCACCGCCACCCCGCCGCCCCCCGAAGTCTTCGCCGCCGCCCTCGGCCTCACGTGGCACGGGCGTCCCGCCCGTGATGATCTGGCGTGGCATGGGCGTCCCGCCCATGATGCCGGAAGCACCCATCCCGCCCCTGCTTCCCCATCATTGGACCTTGGTCATTGGTCATTGGTCATTCCGCCCGCCCCCTGGCGGGCCGGCGCCTACGACGTCGCCCTCGATCTCCGCGTCGACACGACCTACCGCCGCCGCGCCGAGCACCACGGCACCACGGCCGCTACCCTCGCCGCGCTCCGCGCCGCCTCGCCGCTCGCGCCCGTGGCGGCTTTCTTTCCCAGCTACGCCTACGCCGAGGCCGTGATCTCGCGCTTGGAAACCGACCACCCCGCCCTCCGTGCCGCGCTTCAGCCCCGCTCCGCCGATCTCGCCGCGCAGCACGAGTGGATCGAGCAGGAACTCGCCCTCGCCGACATCCTCGTCTTCGTCCTTGGCGGCAGCTTCGCCGAGGGCATCGACCACCTTGGCGGCCGTATCAGCCACGCGATCGTCGTCGGCCCCGCCCTGCCGGAGGTAAACGCCCTCCAGCGCGCCCGCCAGGCGGCCCATGCCCGCCAGGTGGGCGACACCGAGGCTTTCCGCCGCACCTACCTCGTGCCGGGCCTGCAAAAGGTGAACCAGGCCCTCGGCCGCCTCGTGCGCGCCCCGGGGCAACGCGCCCGGGTGGTTCTCCACTGCCGCCGCTTCGCCGACCCCGCCTACGCCACGCTCCTAGCTCCCGAGTATCAACTCGGCCACCACGTCCTCACCGACACCGACCTCGCCGACTGGCTGGCGCGCAGCTGAGTTTCGCGCAAGGTCTCGCCCATCATGGCGAACTCCCAGCCCCACCTGCAGCCCGGCTCAAACCCCGACCTGCCCGACGCCGCGCCGCACCCCAGCGCGCCCGTCCCGCACGCGGAGCACCCGGAGACCGCTCGCCTCGCCGCCTCCGCCGCCCGCTCGGAAAACTGGCTGCGCTGGGGCCCCTACCTCTCCGAACGCCAATGGGGCACCGTGCGCGAGGACTACTCGCCCGATGGCGATGCCTGGCGCTACTTCCCGCACGACCAGGCCCGCAGCCGCGCCTACCGCTGGGGCGAGGACGGCCTCCTCGGCATCACCGACCGCCAATGCCGCCTCTGCTTCGCCCTCGCCCTCTGGAACGAGCGCGATCCCATCCTCAAGGAGCGCCTCTTCGGCCTCGCCAACCACGAAGGCAACCACGGCGAAGACGCCAAGGAGCACTGGTTCTACCTCGAATCCAGCCCTTCCCACTCCTACCTCAAGGCCCTCTACAAATACCCGCAGGCCGCCTTCCCCTACCAACGCCTCGTCGAGGAAAACGCCCGCCGCTCGCGCCACGAGCCCGAGTTCGAGCTCAGCGACACGGGAGTCTTCGACGACAACCGCTACTTCGACGTTTTTGCCGAATACGCCAAAGCCGCGCCCGACGACCTCCTCATCCGCGTCACCGTCGTCAACCGCGGCCCCGAGCCCGCCACGCTCCACCTCCTCCCCACCCTCTGGTTTCGCAACACCTGGAGCTGGGGC
>JAUVVA010000166.1 GCA_030604905.1 Verrucomicrobiota bacterium
AGACCGGCGTGCGCCCCTTCCGCATCAAGTTGTTCTGCAACCGCGAGGACAAGTTGTCCGAACAATACCGCCGCTACCTCGAGGCCGGCATGGTCAAGGAGTTCGGCCTCGACGGCTGCCCCGTGTAGTTCGACCTCCTCGGCAAGCCCAAGCCCACGCCCGGCACGCCCTACACCGGCAAGGCCGCCATGGCCGAGAAGCGCCGCGCGAAGAACGAGGACAACGCGACCCCGAAGTGGAAGGTGCGCGAGGACCGCGAGGCGCAGGGCCTCGGTGAAGCTTTCGATTATGAAACTCTCGAAGACTAAGCACCGTTCCGGCGACGCCCTCCGCCTCGAAACCAGCGCCCTCGCGCTCGAAGTCACCACCGGCGTCGGCCCGCGCATCACCTCCTTCGCCTCCAAGAAGGGCAAGGCCGGCAACCTCTTTATCGACTTCGGCCCCGAGGAAGTGCCGCACAAGGAAACCGGCCTCGTGTTCTACGGCGGCCACCGCCTCTGGCACGCGCCCGAGCACATCGAGCGCACCTACCAGCCCGACGCCGACCCGCTCGCGATCAAGCCGCTCAAGAACGGCGTCGCCCTCGCGCAGCCCACCGAGGCCCGCACCGGCATCCAGAAGGCGATCAAGATCGAGCTCGTCGGCGAGCGCACCGTGCGCGTCACCCACGCCCTCACCAACCACGGCCTCTGGCCGGTCGAGACCGCCTGCTGGGCGCTCACGATGTTCCGCCCCGGTGGCTACGCCGTCGTGCCCCTGCTCCCCAAGGGCAACCACGCTGCGGGCGACTTCCTGCCCACCTACACGATGATCCCATGGAGCTTCACCGACCTCTCCGAGGATTGCTGGGACCTCCACCGCGACTACATCGGCATCGACGTGGACGCCGCGCCCGCGCCGCAGAAGCTGGGCTTGAGCAACTACCCCGGCTGGTCGGCCTACTTCGTCGATGGCACCACCTTCGTGAAGCACGCCAAGGTCGTGGCCGGCGCCACCTATCCCGACATGGGCAGCGCCTTCGAGACCTTCACCAACGGCAAGATGGTCGAGCTCGAGACCCTGAGCCCCTTCACCAAGATCGAGCCCGGCGCGTCGATCCAGCACGTCGAACACTGGACGATCCTCGACGGCCTCAAGGAGCCCGCCACCGACGGCGCCTTCGCCAAACTCCGCGACGAGGTCGCGAAGTGGGTTGCGGGTCTGAAAGTCTAAACGTCCAAAGTCGCAGGTCGCCACCGCGCGCCTGCGGCGCGCCGCACGTGACTTTAAGACCTCCCGACGTTCGACCTTCGACCCAAAACACGACGCGTCCTCGCGTCGTGTTTTTAGGCTCCGACGCCATCTCGCTGCCGCTGCTCCACTGGCTTGTCGGGCCCGAGGGCTCCGCGCTCGTCGAACTGACCGCGATCTACACCCAGCCCGACCGCCCGGTTGGCCGCGGACAAAAGATCCAGGCCAACGCGATCAAGCAATGGGCCCTCGCCCGCGGTCTTCCCGTCCACCAGCCGGAAAAACTCACGCCCGAGGTCCGCGCCGCCTACGCCGCCTCCGCGCCCGAACTCGCGCTCGTCATGGCTTACGGGCACATCCTGCGCGACGACTTCATCGCCGCCGCGCCGCTCGGCACGCTCAACTTCCACGCCTCGCTCCTGCCCAAGTATCGCGGCGCCTCGCCCATCCAGACCTCGGTGGCCAACGGCGAGGCCGAGACCGGCGTGAGCCTCATGCGCATCGTGCGCCAGCTCGATGCCGGCCCCGTGGCCGACCGCGAAGCCGTGCGTATCGATCCGCTGGATACGGCGCTGGAGATTGAGCAGAAGCTCGCCGCCGCCTGCGTGCCGCTCCTCGCCCGAGCCCTGCCGTGCCTGCTCGCGGGCCAGCTCGCCTTCGTGGAGCAAGACCACGCCGCCGCGACCTTCTGTCGCAAGCTGACCAAGGACGACGCCGCGCTCGATTTCACCGCCGCGCCTGCCGCCGCTCTCGCCGCGCGCATCAACGGCCTTAACCCCTGGCCCGCCGCGCAGGTGGAGTGGCAGGGCCAGCCGCTCAAGTTCGGCCTAGCCGACGCCATCGAGGGCTCCGCCGCCCCGGGCTTGGTCGCGGGCGCCGACGCCGAGGGCCTGCTTATCGGCACCGCCGCCGGCCTCCTCCGCATCCGTCGCCTCCAAAAGCCCGGCGGAAAGATGCTCCCCGCCGCAGACTTCCTGCGCGGCAGCCCCATCGCTCCCGGCACGGTGTTCGCCTCGCGCCCCATGGCGCCGCTGGTCGGTCCGGTGCCTTTTCCCGTGGCACGGGCGTCTCGCCCGTGATTGCTTCGCGAGCGGGCGTCTCGCCCGCTCGTGTTCCGATCCCACGGCGCGTCCCAGTGCCGCGCTCGCTACACAAAGGGATTGAGCAAATTGACCCCCGAGCGTTCGAAGTCCGCGACGTTGCGGGTGACGAGGGTGTGTTGATGCACCAGTGCGGTCGCGGCGATCAGACCGTCCGACACGGGAAGCGGCTGCTGCGGCGCCAGGCGGCCCCAGCGATCGGCGACTTCGGCGGTGATGGGCAGAATCCGGTCGGCGTAGTGGGTTTCCAGGCCTCGCAACCAGCGTTCCAGCGCGCCCGCCGCTTGCGCGTCCTTGGCGCGGTGCAGCTCGATGCCGCGACGAATCTCCCCCAGTGTGATCACGCTCAAAAATGCCTCGTCAGGCCGCAGCCCCGTCATCCATGCGACCACCTTGGCGTTCGGGCGCGGCTTGCGCAGCTCGGAAAGGACGCAGGTATCGAGCAGATAGCCCATGGCTCAAAGCTCCACGGCGCGGGGCAGGTCGGAGGCGCGCGCGAAGTCGATGGATTCACCGGTCGGAATGGAGCGGAGGTAAGCAAGAAAATCCTCCTGCGGGCCGGGTTGATCGCCCAGCAGGGCCTCGCGCAACAGGCGCCGATGGGCTTCCTCCACGGAGATGCCCTGCGCTGCGGCATGACGGCGCAGCTTCGCAATCACGGCGGGCTCGATGTCGCGAACGAGAAGTTGGGGCATTCGATCAGTTTGCTATCAATGATATCACCAGTCAAGGAGGGCTTTGGGCGCCGTTGTTCGTGCCGCTGCCGAGGCCCTGTGGTCTTAACGTTTGCTGCGCCTTTTCCCGTGGCACGGGCGTCTCGCCCGTGATTGCTTGGTGAGCGGGCGTCTCGCCCGCTCGTCTCCCGATCTCATGGGCGGGACGCCCATGCCACTTTCAGCCCCATGCCCGCGCCGCTCGCCACCATCGTCCACCTCGACGCCGACGCGTTTTTCGTGTCGTGCGAGCTGGCGCTGAAACCCGAGCTGCGCGGCACCAAGTGCGCCGTCGGCGGACGCGAACGCGGCATCATCTCCTCCGCCAGCTACGAGGCCCGCGCCTGCGGCGTCTACACGCCCATGCCGACCTCGCGCGCCCTCAAGGTCTGCCCCGACCTCATCCTCCTGCCGCACACCAGCGGGCTCTACGGCAAGGTCTCGCGCCGTATGTTTGACCTCTGCGAGACGCTCACGCCCCTCGTGCAGCGCAACTCCATCGACGAGGGCTACCTCGACCTCACGCCCTGCGGCCTGCGCGACGCCGCCGCGGTCGAGGCCGTCGTGCGCGATCTTCAGCAGCGCATCTGGAACGAGCTCCAGATCCCCGTCTCCTTCGGCATCGCGACCAACAAGCTCGTCTCCCAGATCGCGAGCAAGCTGCGCAAACCGCGCGGCTTCGTGGTCGTGCCGCCCGGCGAGGAGGCCGCCTTCCTCGCGCCGCTCGGCATCGGCAAGCTGCCCGGCGTGGGACCCAAGACCGAGGAGTCGCTCAAAAGCCACGGCCTGCTGCGCATCGGCCACATCCTCGAGCTCTCCGAGCCGCGCCTCGCCGCGATCTTCGGCGACGGATGGCGCGAGATGCGCGACGCTGCGCTGGGCATCGATCACCGCCCGGTCGAGGTGGACCGCGAGGACGCGAAGAGCTACTCGCAACAGGAGACCTTCGGCGAGGACATCGGCGACTTCGCCGAGATCGAGCGCATCGCCAAGCGTATGATCGACGAGCTCATGCCCGACATCCGCGCCGACGGTAAACGCGCCCGCACGCTCACCGTCAAAGTGCGCTACGGCGATTTTTCCCAAGAGAGCGCCGGCCGCAGCCTGCCCGAGGCCTCCGACCTCGAAGCGCCATTCTACCCGCTCGTCGCGCCCTTGCTGGAAAAAGCTTGGAGCAAACGCCGTCGCCCCCTGCGGCTGGTGAGCGTGCGCTTCTCCGCCATCGAGGACGCCTCCGCCGCGCAGCTCGACCTCTTCCAGACGCAGGCGGACGACAAGCGCCGCAAACTCGCCGCCGTGCTGGACCGGCTCAACGCCAAGGGGCGCGACCCGCTCGTGCGTCATGGCCATCAGATTCGCAAGTTGCCCGGCGGGTCGGGCGGCGGGTCGGGCGAGTAGGGTCGATGGTGGTTTGCGTTTGGCTGTTTCGGCTTTGGCTCGCGTCTTCGCCGCCCGCGTCGTGGGCGCGATCTAATCAGGCCGTCTGGCCCCGGGTTCCTCCAAGGGCTCGCTTTTACACTTAACGCATGCGCAATCTTGCCACGGGAACTCCGGCCCTTCACCGCTTTCCTACCCCACATCGTTCCCCGTCTATGATATCTGCCTCCCGCCTGCTTCGCGTCCTTATTCCCCTGGTTTGCCTTGCGCTCCTTCCGGGGCTGCGTGCTGACGAAGCTCTGATCACCAAGGCGCGAGCGTTCATCGGCTCGGAGGCTGCGCTCAACGGCGTGGAAGCGATTCGCATGGTGGGCAGCTTGGAGGTCGTCGAGTCCGGCGAAGCCACCCCCGGCACCGCCAAGATCGAGATCCTTTTCCAGAAGCCCGACCGCCAACGCATCACCGCGATCAGCGACGCGCGGATCGAGGTGACCGCCCTCGACGGCTACGATGCCTGGAGCCGCGTTTCCGATCCCCGGGATCCCTCCCAATGGCAGGTCACCCTGCTCGGCCCCGATCAGATCCGTCGTCTCCGCGCCAACACCTTTGAAAACCTCTCTTTCTACCGTGGCCTTCGCACCCGCGGCGCTCGCATCGAGGACCGCGGCACCGCCACCGTCGACGGCGTGGCCTGCCGCAAACTCGCCTTCGTGCACGGCCCCGACATCGTTTTCACCCGGAGTTTTGACGTCGCCACCGGCCGCCTCGTGCTGACCGAGACCGACAGCGGCACGCAGATCCGGGAGGAAGGCGAGCTCCGCTCCGGCGGCCTCCGTTTCCCCAAGCGCATCGTGACGCTCAACACCTTGCCCGATGGCAGCACCCGGACCATCCGCGTCACCTTTGACGAGATTTCGGTCAACCCGACCATCGATCCGTCGGTTTTCGCCGTGCCGGTGTTGATCAACTGAGGCGAGGGGCGAACCGGTCGCCGACCGGTTCTGCACCAAACTTGGGTCACCGGTCGCTTGTGGCATCCTGTAGCCCCGACCGCCGATCGGTGCCCTCGGAGCGCGAGCCCCCAAAGCCCCGATCGAAGATCGGTGTCCTGATGGCCGCTCGGGGAACAGGTCCAGGCCCTGCGCGACTCCGGCTGTGCAACTCCGGCCCCGCGGCCCGCTATTGCACCCAATTTGCGCGATTACCGGCTCGCGCGAATGTCACCTTCCTGCCACGTTCGGAGCTTCGTCCAGCCGTCCGCTTCTCAACAAAACCTCCTCCCGTGCGCGTCCTCCAGGCTTCCTCCAAGACCTTCGAATCCGACATCGCCGCCTTCTGCCGAGGCGCTTCCGTTCCCCGGGAAATCTCCGATACCGTGGCCGCCATCATCGCCGACGTGCGTCTGCGCGGCGACGAGGCGGTGGGTTACTACGCCGCGAAGTTTGACGGCGCCAAACTCCGCGCGCGCGACTTTCGCGTGAAGGCGGGTGACATCGCCGCCGCGGCCAAGCGGTTTCCCGCCGCCGACATGAAGGCGCTCAAGGCCGCGCACGAGGCCATCGTCGCTTTCCACGAAAAATCGCTTCCGAAGGACTGGTCGGCCAAGAACCCGCACGGCGCGCAGGTCGGGGAAAACTTTTATCCGATCCGCCGCGTCGGCCTCTACGTGCCCGGCGGCGAGGTGCCGCTCGTCTCCACCGTGCTCATGACCGCGACCTTGGCGAAGCTCGCCGGCTGCCCGGAGATCGCGGTCTTCACGCCCTCGAATCCCTCCGGCAAGGTCGCCGACGCCATTC
Source organism: Verrucomicrobiota bacterium (assembly GCA_030604905.1). Classification (GTDB taxonomy): domain Bacteria; phylum Verrucomicrobiota; class Verrucomicrobiia; order Opitutales; family Opitutaceae; genus IMCC26134_A. Next base: position 6,217 of record JAUVVA010000166.1, read on the forward strand.
TCGCCGCGCTGCACCTCGTAGGCATCGACGAGATCTACTGCATCGGTGGCGTGCAGGCCATCGCCGCCGCCGCCTACGGCACGCTCACCGTGCCCGCGGTCGACAAGCTCTTCGGCCCCGGCAACGCCTACGTTTGCGAGGCTAAGCGCCAGTGCTTCGGCACCGTCGGCGTGGATTCGCTCCCCGGTCCCAGCGAGGTCATGGTCGTCATCGACGACACGGCCGACCACGCCTTCGCCGCCGCCGATCTGCTCGCGCAGGCCGAGCACGGCTCGGGTCGCGAAAAGATCTACCTCGTCGCCCCCGATCAGGCCGATCTCGAGGCCGTGCGCGCCGAGGTGACCGCGCAGCTGAAGTTCGTCTCGCGCGCCGAGAAGATCACCAAGGTGCTCGCCACCGGCTTCGTCGGCATCGTCGCCAAGAACGCCGAGGAGATCGCGAGGGCCGCCAACTTCGTCGCGCCCGAGCACCTCGAGCTCATGGTCAAGGAGACGCTGCAAAAGACCCTGCTCAAGACCATCACGACGGCCGGCGCGATCATGCTGGGCAACCACACGCCGACGGCGGTGGGCGACTTCACCGCCGGCCCCAGCCACGTGCTGCCCACCGGCGGCGCCGGGCGCTTCTTCAGCGGCCTGCGCATCGCCGATTTCCAGCGCCGCACCAGCGTGATCAAATACGACAAGGCCTCGATCAAGAAGGCCGCGCCGATCGTGGCCGCCTTCGCCGCGCTCGAAAAACTCGACGCCCACGGTCGCAGCGCGAAGATCCGAGCGCTTTGAGGCGGCGCAGCCGCGCCGCGCGGCGGGTCGAAGGTCCAAGGTCTGAAAGTCTCGGGTCGACACCTGCGGCCGGAGGCCGCCGCACTCGACTTTCGACTTTTCGACCTTTGACCTTCGACTTTCTCCATGTCCGCCATTTCCGCCCTCGCCCTGCCGCACGTCGCGGCGATGCACGCCTACACGCCGGGCCTCCAGCCCACCGAGCCCGGCTGGGTGAAGCTCAACACCAACGAGTGCCCCTACCCGCCGAGCCCGCGCGCGGCCGCCGCCATCGCCGCCGAGCTCGCCGGCGAGGGTGAAAAGCTCCGCCTCTATCCCAACCCCAAGGCCGCGCCGCTCCGCCAGCTCGTCGCCAAGCTCCACGGCCACGGGCTCACCGAGGCGAACGTGCTCATCGGCAACGGCTCGGACGACGTGCTCAACCTGCTCGTGCGCGTCTTCGGCGGCCCCGCCGCGCCCACCTCCTTCACGCTCCCGAGCTATTCGCTCTACCCCGTGCTCGTCGCCATCCAGGACGGACGCTGCGCCCCGGTGGAGTTTGACCGTTCGATGAAGCTGCCGGTGGACAAGCTCGCCGCCACGCCGGCCCGCGCCTGCTTCCTCACCTCGCCCAACGCCCCCACCGGTATCGGTTTTTCCAATACGGAGATCGCCGACCTGCTGAAGAAATTCCCCGGCGTGCTCGTGCTGGAC
>JAUVVA010000031.1 GCA_030604905.1 Verrucomicrobiota bacterium
CGTCGCATGGGCCACGACCCCGCGCACACCTTCAACGACCGCCTCATCGCCCACATGGCCGCGCAGACGCCGCCCGAGCCCGAGCGCATCATCAAACCGGTGGCCGGCAACGCCACCCGCCCCCCCATCCCGCCCACCGAGGACGACTGATCCAAGCGGTTGGGGCCTTCCGCCCCTCCGCCCAAACGCGCGCGCCCCCGGGTTTCATTCTCCCTGCTCACCCTGCCGACACCCAGCGCCCGCCATGTCCCGCGCCCTCCGCATCTTTTTGTCCGTGGTGGCGGCCGTGCTGATGGTCTTCGCCTTTCGTTTCGCCTACGCCGCCTCCCAGTCCTTCAGCTTTGGCATCATGGGCTACGGCCTGCTCGCGATCGGCTGCTGCATCGGCGCCGGCATCTGTGTGGCGCCCGGCCTGGTCGGCTTTGTCGCCCGCCCCCTCACCTCCTTCTTCGGCGAGTTTTTCTATCCCGAGGAGCGCCTCACCGCCCCGCCCGAATCGCTCCTGCGCGCCCTGCACATGCGCATCCTGGACCGGCAGTTTCCCGCCGTGGTGCAGCAGCTCGAAGCGCTCAGCGAAGCCTACGGCCCCCAGGCCGAGCTTTTCCACCTCGCCGCGCACCTCGCCGCCGCCCGCGGCGAGCCGGTCGAGCCGGTCACCGCCGCCGCCGCCCGCCGCCTCAAGCCCCGCGCGCTCGAGACCTACCTCGGGCTCCTCCGCAGCCACCCGCCCCGCCCCGCACCCGCCTCCGGCTGAGGCCGCGAAGCTCCCGCGCCCTCGGCGATTCCCCTTTGACCATTGGTCATTGGGCATTGGTCAATGGTCATTCTCTCCACCCTGCCCACCACCCGCTCCGACGGCCGCGCCCCTGATCAACTCCGCCCCATTAAATTCGAGGCCGGCATCGCCCCCCATGCCACCGGCTCCGTGCTCGTCTCCTTTGGCAACACCCGCGTCATCTGCGCCGCCACCATCGAGAACAACGTCCCCACCTGGATGAAGCAGCAAAAGGTGCCCGGCGGCTGGCTGACCGCCGAGTATTCACTTCTCCCCTACAGCACGCACGACCGCAAGCAGCGCGACATCTCCCGCGGCAAGCTCGACGGCCGCACCGTCGAGATCCAGCGCCTCATCGGCCGCTCCATCCGCGCCGTCCTCGACCTCGACAAGCTCGGCCAAAACACCCTCTGGATCGATTGCGACGTGCTCCAGGCCGACGGCGGCACGCGCACCGCCTCGATCACCGGCGCCTATCTCGCCGCCCGCCTCGCCGTGCAGACCCTGCTCGACACCGGCAAGATCAAGGAAAACCCCCTCACCGACTCCGTCGCCGCCATCAGCGTCGGCCTGCTCAAGGGCCAGCCCCTCCTCGACCTGCCCTACCTCGAGGACAAGGACGCCGAGGTCGACGCCAACATCGTGATGACCGGCCGAGGCCGTTTCGTGGAGGTGCAGAGCTCCGGCGAGGAGTCGACCTTCACCCCGGAGGAGCTGCAACAGCTCCTCGCCCTCGCCCAAAAAGGCATCCGCGAGCTCGCCGCCGCCCAGACTGCCTTCCTCAGCCGCGAGCTGCTAAAGCTCGGCTGAGCCAAAGTTCTTAAACCGCGGATGGCGCTGATAAGCGCGGATACGGGTCCAATACATATCATCGAATACGGATTCATTGATATGTTTCTTGCCTTTTATCCGCGCCCATCTGCGTAATCCGCGGTTAAATACCTGTCCTGCATGTCCGCTCCCGCCACCGCTGTTCCCGCCGCCACTCCTCGCGCCGACCGTCCCATCTCCGCGCTCTTCGCGGAGCGGCGCCCCCTGCGCTCGCTCGAGTTTTTCCCACCCAAAGACGATGCCGGCGTCGCCGCCCTTCGCGCCGCGGCCACCGCGCTCAAGCGCGTCCCCTGGGATTTCGTGTCGGTCACCTACGGGGCCGGCGGCACCACGCGCGACCGCACCGCGCAAGTCTCCGCCCTCCTCAAGGACGAGCTCGGCTACACCGTCATGCCCCACCTCACCTGCGTGGGCCACAGCCGTGCCGAGCTCGACGCCATCGCCGACACCCTCCACGCCCAGGGCTACCGCAACATCATGACCCTCCGCGGCGATCCGCCCAAGGGCTCCAGCACCTTCACCCCCGCGCCCGACGGCCTGCGCTACGCCAGCGAACTCGTCGCGCTCCTCAAGGCCCGCCACCCCGACTTCTGCCTCGGCGTCGGCGGCTACCCCGAAAAACACCCCGAGGCCGTCTCGCTCGACGCCGACCTCGACGCCCTCAAGCGCAAGGTCGACGCCGGCGCCGCCTTCGTCACCACCCAGCTCTTTTTCGACAACGCCATCTACCACCGCTTCGTCGAGCGCTGCCGCGCCCGCGGCATCACCGTGCCCATCGTGCCCGGCATCATGCCCGTGCTTTCCTTTAAACAGATCCAGCGCATCGCCACGCTCTCCGGCAGCGTGCTGCCCGCCGCGCTCGCCCGCCGCCTCGAGGTCGCGAGCGACGAGCCCGACGTCGTCGAGTTTGTCGGCGTGGACTGGGCGCTCGACCAGATCCGCGATCTCCTCGCGCACGGCGCCCCCGGCTACCACCTCTACATCCTCAACCGCGCCCGCAGCGCCCTCGCCCTCGCCGCCGGCCTCGCTGCGTGACCTGGCACGGGCGTCCCGCTCATCGCCACCGCCCCCACCCCCGGGAACGCCGAGCCCCAGCCCGCATGTTTCACGCGAAGAGGCGGAGGAACGCGTCGAGCTACGAGGGTGAAACCGGCGCGGCCGACCAACGGCGTGCTCTGGCAGCACGTCGCGCGCGGCCCCGTCGTTTTCGCCCCGTAGATCGGCGCGGGCCGACCCGATTCGGGTGAAACATGCGGGCCAGCTCGGCCTCGACCTCCCCCGCCCCGCCCTCCACGCTCCCGCGCGTGACCACCCTCCACCCCGCCGGCCCGGTCTTGGGCGGGCTCTTCGCGCTCTTCTTCCTCTGGTTCAGCCTGCGGCAACGCCGCCGCCACCGCCTCCTGCACGACCTGCCGACCTCCAAGGTCCGCGGCGTCTTCATCGGCCTCGTCGAGCTCAAGGGCACGGCCGAGAGCGAGGCCCCTCTCCGCAGCCACCTCGCCGAGCGCCCCTGCGTGCACTACGCTTGGCGGGTCGAGGAGCACTGGCGCCGCACCCGCACCGAGACCTACACCGACTCGAAAGGAAAAACCCAAACCCGCACCGTCACCACCACCGGTTGGGACACCGTCGCGCAGGGCGGCGACACCCAGGACTTCTACCTGCGCGACGACACCGGCCCCATCCTCGTCCGCCCCGCCGGCGCCAAGATCGACACCGTCGGCATGTTCTCCCGCACCGTCACTCGCGCCAGCCCGCTCTACCACGGCAAGGCCCCGCCCGCCGTCGTGCTCGGCTCCACCGGCGAACGCCGCTTCACCGAGCGCGGCATCCCGCTCCACACCCCGCTCTACCTCGTCGGCACCGCGCGCGAGCGCCGCGATGTCGTCGCCCCCGAGATCGCCTCCGCCCCCGGCGCCGAGTTCATTCTCTCCTGCCGCAGCGAGGAATCGGTGAAGCGCGGCATGGCCGCCGGCTCCTGGTTCACCTGGCTGCTCGGGATCGTCTCCCTCCCGCTCGGCCTCTACTTTGGCTACGGCGACTCGCCCTACCGCCCCGCCGCCTTGCCGCTCTACTGCACGCTCCTCGCCCTCGCCTGGCTCGGCGCCTGGGCCGCGTGCTGGGTCTGGATGGTGCACGACAGCCTCGTGGGCCTGCGCGAGCGCGTGCGCCAGGCCTGGTCGCTCATCGACGTGCAACTCAAGCGTCGCCACGACCTCATCCCCGCCCTCGCCCGCTCCGTCGAGGCCCTCGCCGCCCACGAAAAGAGCACCCAGACCGCGCTCGCCGAGCTCCGCGCCCAGTCCCAGGCCACCCGCCCCGGCCTCGCCGGGCCCGATCCGCACGCGGTCGCGCCGCTCCTGCGCGCCGTGGTGGAGCGCTACCCGACGCTCGTCGCCAACGAAGGCTTCGCCGCCCTGCATCGCGAACTCGTCGAGACGGAGCAGCGCATCGCCCTCGCCCGCGCCTACTACAACGACATCGCCACCCACTTCGCCACGCGCCTCGAGATCGTGCCCGACCGCTTCGTGGCCGCCCTGCGCAAACTGCTGCCCGAGCCCCTGCTCGCCGCGACCGACTTCGAGCGCGCGCCCGTCACCGTGCGCCTCTCCGACGAGCCCGACACCGCGCCGCCGGGAGCCGAGACGCCCGTCGACGCCGTGCCCGCCGCGCCCCTACTTGGTTAACCGCAGCATGCGCCAGACAGCGGCGTGGCGGGAGGCGAGCTCGACAAAGCGATGCTCTCGGGCATGGGGCACCGGTTCCACCCGGTCGTTCAAACGTGGAGCAAGGCGGCTTTCGAGCGCGGCGTGTCCTCGCTGCGCTCCCACGATGGAGCCGGCCGTGGCGGCGTTGCAGTCGGTGTCCAACGCGCACATCGTCGCGATGCAGATCGTGTCATCCAGGCGACCGCGCCCGTAGAAGAGCGCGATAAGCACCACGAGCGCGTTGTTGATCGTGTGCACCGCGTGCATCTCGTTCAGCTCGTCCTCCAGCCGCTCGATGGCGCCCTCCCAGTTCGGGTATGTTTCGCACCAGGCGAGACAGCGCCGAATCCAGCGAGCGAGCCGGCATTCCGCCGGAATGTGGGCCAGCCCGGTGTTCACCAAGCGATGGAAATCCCGTTCGACGAAGGCGGCGGCGATGAGGGCGGCGAAAAACATCTCGCCGTAGATGCCGTTGCGTTCGTGGGTCCAGTGCGCATCGCGCCAAGCCAGCTCGGCCGCGAGCGAGGGGTTGCCCGCCGCCGCGTAGGCCCAACCGTCGGCCCGGATCTGCGCACCGATCCACTCGCGGTAGGGATTGCGATGGCGTCGGCACCATTCCGGCGTTGCATCGCCTTCCCTCGCGCAAGCGGACCGCGCGAGGAGGTTGGTGGCCGCGTTGATCTCGGCCGTGCAGAGATAGCCGATCGGGATCCATTCGAACCACGTGCGCGCGATCTGCATCCACGTGAGGTCACGTCCATGTTTTTCCAAGGCGAGAAGCGCGACGAAGGTGTAGTGGATGTCGTCGTCGTGCTCCATGGATACGATGTTCTCCCGGTAGGAGCGGAACCGCGGGATAAGGTCGCCATCGCCGATGTCGCGGCTGGAGAAGAAATCGGCGAGCGGCCAGTCGCCGCGTTTCTCGAGATATTCCCGAACGCGTCGACGACCGTTCAAGCGCCCCCGCTCGTCGCGCGAGAGCGCGCGAACCTCCACCGGCTTGCCCAGGGCGCATCCGGTGGCGCGTCCGACCCAGGCTCCGTGCAGACGATCGTGAAGCGTCGCCTCGTCCGGCGACCACTCGGGCATTGGAGGAGCTGCGGGGGCGAGCGCACGGATCGAGGCCAGATCGTTCGGCTCGCGGGCGGCGAGCGCCGGATCCTCCGGCAGTCGCATGAGCGCGTCGTAGATCGGGTCCGCGAGCTCCGTTTTCCAGCGATCAAGCTTGGGATCGAGCGCCTCATAGAGACGGCGCAGCTCCGGCGGGATCACGCAGCCCTCGTCGGCACGCTGCACAAATTCTTCTTTCAACAGGGCAAGGGTGGACGTGGTGCCGGCCATCGTGGCGGCGATGCATGCGAAGCCGTCGTGTCGGACGCGACCCAAAACCGCCGCGCGGCGGGCAATTTCACCGGCGTGAACGTAGTCGTTTTTGCCCACCACCAAGGTGGCTTGGCTGGCTGTTCCGGCGTTAGCGTCGCACACTCCCGATGGACGCGCGGCACGGCGTGTCAGCGTGTACGGAGCGTTTCTCCATCTCGCCACTCCGGGACGAAGGTCAGCAGATACGGGATGTCCGGCAATCCGTAGGCGTGCGCCCGCAAGCGGCTGTCAAGGAGCTCGGCCGCCAGTTTCCCGATCAAGTGGTTGTGCGGCGCGTAGCCTGCGAAGCGTTGCGACAGTGTCGACCCCACCAAAGCGACGATCCCCACGTCGTCGGGCCAGCCGGGAGAGGATTCCAATATGCCCGCGATGTAGGGTCCGGATGCGATGATCACATCAGGCCGAAAGGCGCGGATTTTTTTCACGGCCTTCGCGATGTTATCGATCGTGTAATCGACGCCGATCACGCCTTTGACGATCTTCGCGAAGCTGGGGATCTCTTTCGCGCCGGCTGCCGCTTGGAGGAGCAAGTGGTCGGAGTAGTATTTGTTGCCGTTGGCCAGGACGAGCACCGCCCGGCGATATCCCAGTTCGCTCACCCGCCGCAGCGCGCTGTTCACCATCTCCGGGAAATCGAGCGTAACCTGATGGGTGCGGATCGTGCGTTTCAGCAGCCCGCATTGGACCACGCTGAAATGCTGCCAATCCAAGTTCCGCTCCCGGTCAAACTCCGTGACCTGCTCCAGCAGCAATCCGCGGATGCCCCGGTTGTAGAGCGTTCGCGAAAGGGCCGCGTCGCTGGTGTAGGTCCAAGGTTCGATCACGGTCATCCCGTAACCAAGCTCGGCAAGGCGCGCCTGCGCCGCTTTCTGGATAGGATGATCGTCCTGCGCACGAGTCAGGACGAAGGCGACGATTTCCCTTATCCCGTCCGCGGGCTGCCGCCACCGGCTGCGCGCCGCCTCGCCCAAGGCCGCATTGGGGCGATAGCCCATGCGCTCCGCGATCTCCCGGATCCGCTCCGCCGTCGCTTTGGCGACATTCGGGTGTCCCCGCAGCGCCAAGGAAACCAAGGAGCGATCCACTCCCGCGGCACGCGCCACGTCTTTTTGAGACACCATGGCGATCCGCTTAATTCACCGGCGTGAAAACAGCAAGCCTTTACCGCTCCCTTACGAAAGGGAAGCTGCCCGAAAACGGGTTCTCACCGGACCGTTCCGGATCCTCGTTACCCTCCAAATCGCCCCAAAAATGAGCTCACCTCGTCGCCTCGTTCCCGCCCCCGGCATGCCTGCTGTTGTTCGTTGCCGTCGCTCGCTCTCCGTCGCACCGCTGCTTCTCGCACTGGCCGCTCAGGCCCAGGCCCAGACCAATCTCTTCTGGGCGGGAGGCTCCTCCAACATCGCCGACGACACCCCAGTTCCCACCCTATGGAGCAGCCTTTCCGGCACGTGGAACGCGAGCACGCAGAACTTCTCCAGCAGTTTGGCCTCGCCTGTCTACCAGGCTTGGAGTCCCGGCGCGATTTTCAATGTCAACGCCTCGGGTTGGGGCGGAAACTTCACGTCTGAACTGGCAACCGTCACGGTCGAGGGCTCCGTCTCGGCGGGAGGCATTCACGCCTTGGTCAACAACACCGCCTCGCCCAACTCAGGGAACAAGCTCGTCGCATTCTCGGGAGGCACCATCAACCTGTCCGACAACGCGCGCATCCACGTGTCCGGAGATCCCCGGGTGTATAGCGACAACTCCGGCGTCCGCATGCTCTCCACCCTCTCGGGCAACGGGCTCTCAAAGACGGGCGAACGAGGTCTCTTCCTGTTCAACAATCAGAATGGCGTGACGGGCACGGTGCGCGTGGTCCATGACGGCACGCAATCCGCCGGCAACACCCCGGGCACGCTTTCCGTCACCTCCGGGGCCACCCTCGCGGGCGCGACCCGCTTCGAGATCTCCACCCACAACATCAGCGGCAACGAGGGTTCTCGACTGGTCGTCACGCGCGGCAACGACACCACGGATCAGCTCAATGACAACGCGGTGATCAGCTTGGCGGGCGTCGGTATGTTCGACTACCGCTCGGCTTCCGGCCGGAACGAGACGGTCGGGGCCTTGCAGCTGCGCTCCTCCGGCGTTCTACGGGTTGGCGATGGTGGCGGAGGCACCTTGACCTTCACGAATGGCATCGACCGCACCGATCGCGCCCAGCTCATGCTGGGGCTCAGCACCAGCGGCGTCGCGACCGCCACCGTGAACCTCGGGAGCTCCCACGGCCTGGGCTCCGGCACCTTGCCTTGGGCGGCCGATATCCGCGGCCGCCTCCTTCGTGTCGATGGCTCGAACAATCTTGTCGCCGCCGCGACCACCGACACTTCGAACGTTTCCACCATCACCGATTCCACCGTGGACTATCGGGTGGTCGGCAACAGCACCGTGGTCACCGGCGCCGCCGCCACCTTCGCCAGTGGCGCGCAGGCCAATACTCTCGGGTTCTACCGCGGCACCACCGGCAACCCCGTAACGGTCACCGTCACCGACTCGCTCACCCTCACCTCGGGCGGTCTCGCGGCGGGCAACGACAACAACGACTCGGCCCTGACCATCACGGGCGGAAGCTCGCTCACCACCGCGAACAACGCGCCGCTCTTCATCGGCACCGGCACCTCCACCGCCTCGGGGTCCTTGACCATCAATACCCCGATCACCGGCAACATCGACGTCGCCAAGGCCGGCAACCGCGACCTCGTCTTCGGCGGCACCGCCTCCAACACCTACACCGGCGTCACCTATGTGAACTCCGGCCGCCTGCTGCTCAACAAAACGGGCACCGGCGTCACCGCCATCGCCGGAGACGTCGTGGTCCGCAACGGCGGCTCACTGGTCCTCCAGCAATCCAACTTGATCGCGGACAGCTCCACCGTCCGCATCGAGCGCGGCGGGTATTTTCTGACCGGAACCTTCAGCGAAACCTTCGCCCACCTCGCCGGCGACGGCATGCTGCAGAGCAATGCCACCACCGCCGGCGTGAGCACCCGCATCTCGGGATCCGTGAGCTTCGGCGACGCCAGCACGCTCGGCACCTTGATCAACGACCGGGGCGGCACCCAGGCCACGTCGTTCACGATGCTGGCCGGATCGGTCTTCAACTTCAAGGTCTCCGCCGACGGGACCGGCAGCGACCAGATGGTCTTCTATAATTTCACCGCCGGCGAGTTCGTGCTCAATAACAACGCGATCAACGTCAGTGTGGCCGGCGGTCTCCTCAGCCCCGGCGACTACACCTTCACGCTGTTCCGCTTCTTCTCGGACAACGGATCGACCGCCGCCGCGTCCATCGGAATCACCAGCGGGCTGACCCTGAACAACCTCGCCCCGGGGATCGAAAGCCCGAGCCTCCTGTATCACGCCGACCGGATCGATCTCACCTTCACCGTCATTCCCGAGCCGGCCACCGCCGGCGCCGTCCTCGGCCTCCTCGGTCTCGGCTTCGCCGCCACCCGCCGCCGGCGGTGCGAAGGCTGAGCTTCCCGACGTTCCGGCCAACTCTTCTCCCTTGGATCGGCTCCGACCGGCGCCGGACGGGCTTTGCCTGCCTTCGCCTTCCGACTGCTCCCCCCCACCCATTATGTCGCCACGTTTTTTTCCTTCCTTCGCCGGGGCCTTTTGTCGCGGCCTCTTGGTCCTTGTCGCGCCCCTCATCGCGTTAGGCTCCTCCGCGCTTGCCGCGGAGAAGCTGGTCTCGAGCAAGCCCGTGCTCCTTTTCCTGTGCGCCGGCCAGAGCAACATGGGGGGCTCCGGCAGCACCGCCGAATACAACACCGCCTACCCGGACGCTCGCTTGCCGCGCCCCGAGATCTGGTTCCGCGGATCCAACGTGGAGACCGACACCGGAGGCTGGAGAGCTTTGGGCACCCAGTTGCAGCACGGACCGGAGATCGTTTTCGCCCTGCGAATGGCCGCGGCATTTCCTGAACACACGATCGCCATCTTAAAGGTGGAGCGCGCCGCCACACCGATTGAATATTGGATGCCCGGCGAACCTTCGCGCTTCAACTCGCGGGCCGGCTTCCTCAAGCTCGAGACCTTGCTCCCGGAGGTAGTGGCCGATCTCCGCGACCGCGTGGCCTCCGGCTCCATTCCCGGCTTCAAGGTTGCAGGGCTCGTCTGGATGCAGGGCGAAGCCGATTCCAACGGCATCATGCTCCCGCCCGGCACCTACCTGCGAAAACTCCGGACCTTCGTCCGCTACATCGAGTCGAAACTCGAAACCCGGGATATTCCCGTCGTGCTCGGACGCATCAGCATCCAGGTCTCGCCAAACGTGGTGCGGGAGCGGGGCATGCTCCGCGTGTCCAAGAGCGCAAATCCGCCCGGCCCGCTCCCCGACGAGGTTGACCATGTCAACGACGGCCAGCGTCGCGGGCCGGTGTGGTATCACGAGCAGTTGATGCGGGTGCGGGCCGACCAGGAGGCCTTTGTCGCCGAACGGTCTCGCGCCGCCTGGGTCGACCTCGACGACCTGGACCTCATCGATGGGTGGCACTTCTTCGTCGCGGGATACGTCGAGATGGGCCGCCGTTTCGGCGACGCGATGGTCCAGGTGCTAAAGCGATGAAAACAAGCCCCGGTCTTGTGCGGTCGCCGCCGCAGTCCGCCGTCCATCCTCGCCCCAGGCGTCCCCTTGGCTTCGACCAAGAGGTCCAAAAAGCCCTCGCCACCGAGAAGCTGCCGCCGTCCATCACGGGCTACCGCCGTCCGCTCCCGTTCTTCCACGAAGCCCGCGAGCGACTCCTGCCCGTGCCCAGGTGGGAAGGCCGCCCGGAGGTCGCCGACTGCTATTGGAAAGCGTGGGAGCTTGCCTGGCGCAACATCGGCCAACCCACCGGACGCAACGGCTTCAAGCAACCGTTCGTGCGCACCGCCTTCGACAACTGCCTCTACCTCTGGGACAGCGTCTTCAACACGCGCTGGGCGGAATACGGACGGAGAGCCTGCGACTTCAGCCACACACTCGATGCCTTTTACCTCAAGCAGGAGTCCGGTCGCGATCAGATCGGGTTCATTCCCCGCGTCATCGATGAGGAGAGCGGTGTCGCGGTGCACAACCCGCATGAAATCAACTCGAGCGGGCCCAACGTGCTAGCCTGGGGCGAGTGGGAACACTACCTCCACACCGGTGATGAGCAGCGCCTGCGGGCCGTCTTTCCCCGTCTCCTCGCCTACCACCGCTGGACTCGGATGCACCGCTCCTGGCCCGACGGGAGCTACTACTACACGACCATCTCCAGCGGCATGGACAACCAGCGCCGCGACGACGGCAGCCCCTCCACCGTCTTCTGGCACCACAACTTCATGACGTGGATCGATGCCATGGCGCACGCGCTTCTCTCCGCGGAAACCCTGCTCCGCATCGCCGCCATCATCGGCCGCGACGCGGAGGTGGAGGAAGAGCGCCGCGAGGCCTCCTTCCTGGTGGACTACATCGACCGGCGGCTCTGGGACGAGGAGAAGGGCTTCTACTTCGACGCCTATCGCGACGGGCAACTCCACGATTGCATGACCATCGGCGCCTATTGGCTGCTTCTCACGAAAGCGGTGCCGCCCGATCGGCTCGACCGCTTTCTGGCTCCTCTCGAGGATCCCGCCCACTTCAAGCGCCCGCACCGCGTCCCGTCCACCTCCGCGTCGGACCCGAGCTACCAGGAAGGCAAGGATGGCTACTTCGAGGGCAATTACTGGCGCGGCTGCGTCTGGCCTCCGACCAATCATATGGTCGTCCGCGGGCTCCAGACGCGCGGACGCGAGGACCTCGCCGCGGAGATCGGGCGCAACCACTTCGAAAATGTCCTCCAGGTGTGGAGAGACACCGGCACCTTCTGGGAGAACTACCGTCCCGACCGGCCCGCTCACGGGGCCAGCGCCCATGCGGATATGGTCGGCTGGGGAGGACTGGGGCCGATCGCCACGCTCTTCGAATGCGTGTTCGGCCTGCGTCCAGACGCGCCTCGGCGCACTCTGCGCATCGACGTCCGCTTGACCGAGGCCTACCAAGTCGCGCGCTATCCCTTCGGCCTGCACGAAAGTCTGGATATCGCCGTCGAAGCCCGGCGCGATCCTCGCGACAAGCCGCTGGTCCACGTCCGGTCCCGCCTGCCGCTCACGCTGGAGCTTCACTGGCCGGGAGGCTTTCTCCGTCGAGCCGTTTCCCCGGGCTCCGCTTGACCCGGGTGCCTGGGAAACCCGTCTTATGACCACAGCCCCTTTCCGTGCCGCCGAGGCCGCCGCGGCGCTCGAGGGATACTTCGCCCGCTTCCTGACTCCGCCTCCCGAGGTCCGCCCCCAGCCCCTGTGGGTTTGGAACGGAGCGGTCACGGAGTCTTGGATCGAGACATCGCTCACCCAGCTGGCCGAGGCGGGCTGTGGCGGCGTATTCATCCACCCACGACCGGGCATGCTCACGGAGTATCTGTCGGAGGAATGGTTTCGGCTCTGGACCAAAGCGCTGGAAACCTGTTCGCGCCTCGGTCTCTTCTGCCACCTCTACGACGAGAACACCTTCCCCAGCGGCTTGGCTGGCGGGCACGTCGTCGCGGAGAATCCGGCGCTCGCGCTGCCCGGGGTCCACATCGGTCCCGCCGAGGCCCAGCAAACCGGCGAACTCATGGCGGAGCTTTTCTTCGATCCCTCGACCCGCGAGTGGAGTAATGGCGGCGCCGATTCCCCGGCCAAAGCCTCCGCGCGTCGCATCTCCGTCCGGCGGCTTCCCCCCAAGCCCAGAGCCTTTTTTGCGCGACTCCCCGCCGCGGACATCTGCCGTCCGGAGAGCACCGCGGCCTTTCTCCGTCTCACGCACGAGGCCTACCGGACCCGCATCGGTGAACACTTCGGCAAGACGGTGCGCCTCGCCTTCAGCGACGAGCCCCAGCCCAATCCGGAGACGCCGCTGCTCCTCTCTTCCCATTTCGAGGCCGCTTTCGAGGCGGAACACGGTTACGCCCTGCGGCCCCGCCTGCGGGAACTGGTCGGCGAGGCGCCGGAGAGCCCGGCCGTGCGCTTCGATTACTGCCGCACTCTTCAGCGCCTTTTCGAGGCGAATTTCTGCCGCCCGATGAGCGAACGCTGCGCGGAGATGAAACTCGCGTGGACGGGCCACTTCATGGAGCACCGTTGGCCCAGCCCTTATGCGTGTCCGTCCACCATGGCGGCGCTCCGCTGGATGCACCTGCCCGGTATCGACCTGCTCGGGTTGCAGTTTTCTCCGACTTGCCTGGCCGACAACACGCTCTGGCTCCTGAATCTCAAGGAGGCCGCTTCGGTGGCGCGCCAGTTCGGGCGCGAAGGCGTGCTCTGCGAATCGAGCGGCGCCGGCAGCTACGAGATGGGCCCCCGGGAGTTTCGCCGCCTGGAGAGTTTCGCCATCGCCTTCGGAGTCACCCTGCTCAATCCGCACATGGTCTTGCAGACCCTTGCCGGCTCGCGAAAGCACGACTTCCCCCAGTGCATCGGTCCCCAGAGTTCCTGGTTCGTCGGCTATCGCCGGCACGCCGACGCGATGGCTCGGCTGCTCGCCGTGCTCACGCAGGGGCTCGAGGAGACCCGCATCGCGGTTCTCCACCCGACCACCACCGGTTGGTGCTTTGCCCGGCCCGGCGAAGCCCGGCAGGCCGAGGAGGGCCCGGATCCCCTACCTCTGCTTCGCCGGCAGGTCGGCGAGTTTTACGCGGCGCTGCACGCCGCGGGGCAGCTCTTCGATCTGGTGGATGAACTGCTGCTGGCGGAGCATGGCGCCGCGGAGAACGGTCGGCTCAGGTGCGGACAGGTGGGCTACGACCTAGTGATTTTTCCTCCTGGGCTGCGCAACATTGAGCGAGGCGCGCTCGACATTCTGGAGGCGTTTTTGGAACGCGGGGGGCATGTCCTCGCGGCCGCCGTGCCGGATCTCGTCAACGGACGCCCGGATCGCTCGCCTGCGGATCTGGCGGGCCGCTTCGGACGCCAGTGGCGAACCGTGAGCGATCCGGCCGAGTTGATCTTCGCCGTTGGCGCCCACATCGCCCCGGCCTTTCGCCTGCGCGACGGCCAGCCTCCGGGCCCGGGCCTCGTGTGGCGCCGCGTCCGGCTCGACCAAAACTGGTCCGCCCTCTTTCTCACCAATCCTTGGGCCGCAGACTGGAGCGGGGAACTTCGGCTGCCCGAGGGTTCGGTTGCGCTGCATGCCGACGAGGGGCGGGTCGAGGATGGTCCCTCCGCCCGACTTCGGCTGCGTTCAGGGGAGTTCAGGCTCTTTTTGTTGCCCGAACACGAGGTGCCCGCGCAGCCCGTCTCGCCTATCGGCGTGTGGCAGCGGACTCACGCACGCTTGGTCGCCGTCACCCGAGCCGAGCCCAACGCGTTGCTTCTCGATTACGCTGATCTGCAACTTGGCGCCACTCCTCCCGATCCCGTTCTCTGTGATCGTCCTGTTCCTCAACTCGACGACCACCTTTGGCGCTGGCACGGCTTTGCCGGCAACCCTTGGTCTTTTGCCGTTCAGTTTCGCCGCAACACCCTCGAGGCGGAGCCAGCCCGACGGGATGGGCACCGCATAACCTACCGCTTCATGGTAGATCCGAGTCTGGACCGTGCGACTCTCAACGGCTTGTCGCTTCTCGTCGAAGTCGCCGGGGTGGACAAGGTGTGCTGCAACGGCTGGCCCCTCGTTCTCGAAGGCGCGAAGCCGTGGCGCGACGAGAGTTTTCGCGTGCTGGCCCTCGGCGAGGCGGTCCGAGCCGGCGAAAACGAGATCGTGCTTTATTCGGCCCGCTACCATCCATGCCGCGAGCTTGCGCCGGTATATGTGCTCGGCGACTTCGCCCTCGCTCCCGGCCCGCGTGGTTTTGTCGTCCGTTCCGCTCGCGCCCTCGAGCTTGGAAACTGGGCGGAGCAGGGGCTTCCCTTCTACGCGGATTCCCTTCGCTACGCCTTTTCCCTTCGTTTGGACCAGGCCGCGCGGGCGACGCGCATCGAGGCCGGCGAATGGCAGGGGAGCCTCCTTCGCGCCCACCTCGACGGCGTCTGGATCGGCGACAGTTTCGACGACGTCGCGGAGTTTACCTGCGCCGATCTCGGCGTCGGCGAGCATCGCCTCGACATCGAGCTTTTTGGCAACATGCGCAATCTGCTCGGCCCTCACCATGCGCACAACGGGCGGATGGTCGGCAAGCCCGGCACCTGGTGCATCGCGCACCCGTCCAGTTGGCGAGCTGCGGCTCCTCGCCACCAACCGCCGGGCGCGGACTATTGCATTCGTCCCGTCTCGTGGTCGGGCGCCCTCAAAATCGACATCCGCTCGCGTTGACCCTTTCGCGCGATTGGGTCGGCTCGCTCGCGCCGTGCAACGCTCCGCTCCTTTCCCATGCGCCCCTCCTGCTTCCCGCTTCTCGCCTTCCTCGCATTGACCACGGCCTTGGCGGCCATCGCGCCGGCCTCCGCGCAGCCCTTCCCCTGGAGCGCCCCCCACGCTCGCGTCTTGCCCCAAGGGGAGCTGGAGCCGACACCCGAGCCTTTCGTTTTCACGCCCCGATCCCCCCTGCGCTACATCGATTTCGAACACGGCGACGACAGCCGGTCCGGCACTTCGCCGGAAAGCGCGTGGAAACATCATCCGTGGGATCCCGCTGCCGGCGGCTTGGCGCGCTCGACCCGTGGCCCGCACACTTACGTCTTCAAACGAGGCGTGGTCTATCGGGGTGTGCTTCGTCCAGGGGACGACGCGGGCGAGCCAGGCCTGCCGATCCAACTCACCAGCGATCCCGCATGGGGAGTGGGCGAGGCCGCCATCGTCGGCTCCGAACGCGTCTCGGGCTGGCGTCGCGGCGCCGCCCACCCGCGCATTCCCGAAGCCGATCGCGTCTGGACTGCGGAGGTCGATTTTCTCCCTCGCACGCTCTGGGTTGTCGACGAGGCGAACCAGATCGTGCGCCTCAAGCTCGCCCGCACCCCCAACTGGAACGAGCCCGATCCGAACGACGTGATGAGCGAGTGGTGGACTTGGGACAACCCGGAGTGGTGGCGTGGCGCAGGCCACCAGATGGAGGTCGAGCGCCGCGACGGCAAGGTGCGGCTCCATCTCGGCATCAACCGGCGGCAGCTCGTGGGAAGCGCCGAAGATTACGTCGGCGGGACGGTGTGGTCCGAGTGGGGAATCGTGATGGGCAGTCCCTATCCGGCCGAGATCGAGGGCTTCAGCGAAAACGAGCGGGGCGTCGCCTTCCGCGGCCCCTGGACCTTCGCCGCGCTGGAGAAAATCATCCGCGGCAACCGTTTTTTCCTCGAGAACAAGCCGCAATGGCTCGACGAGCCCGGAGAGTTTTGGGTGGAGCGCATCGGCGATGGCCCTCGCGCACGGATCCACCTGCGTCTCCCCGGGGACCGCGA
This sequence comes from Verrucomicrobiota bacterium, assembly GCA_030604905.1. Taxonomy (GTDB): domain Bacteria; phylum Verrucomicrobiota; class Verrucomicrobiia; order Opitutales; family Opitutaceae; genus IMCC26134_A. The sequence goes on from JAUVVA010000031.1 coordinate 16,114, forward strand.
TCCCGGGAACCTTGTCGTCGAAGCCGGTCGTCACCACCACATCCTCGACGCCCGCCGCCTCGACCACGTCGAGATCAGCGGTCTGAGCTTCCGCTTCACCAACGTCGCATGGCGCTACAATGTCCCCTCATGGGCGGACCCCGATCTCCAAGCCGGTGTCATTAGGCTCAACGGATCCGGAGACGGCATTCGCATCCGCAACAATCTGTTCGAGCACGTTCATCAGCCCGTTCGCATCAACGCCACCGCCGGTTCCCGCATCGGCACGGTCGCCGTCACCGACAACGTGATGCGCCACACCGACCACGGCGCGATCTGGATACGCACCGCGTTCGAAGACCGCCCCGATGGCGGCCGCGGACACATCGACCACGTCGACATCCTCCGCAACCAGCTTCACCACATCGGCTGGCGCATCATCAGCGGCGAGCACGGCCACGCCATCGACGTCACCTATCCCGTCAGCAGCCACATCGCCGGAAACTTTCTTCACCGCATCGCCGGCTGGGGCATCTCCGTGTTTGGCGGAAAGCCCAGCACCGACCGGGCCGGTTCTTTCATCCACACCGTCACGGTCCCCTTCAGCCGTCACCTCATCCACCACAATCGCGTGGAGGACGTGCTGCTCAAAAGCAACGACTGGGGCGGCATCGAGACCTGGCAGGGCGGCCCCTTCTACGTCTTCAACAACCTCGTGATCAACCCGGTCGGCTTCAAACACTGGACCTGGAAGCCCGGCGATCCGGCCAACATCGGCAGCTTCGGGCACGCCTACTACCTGGACGGCTCGTTCAAGAACTACCTGTTCAACAACCTCGCCCTCGGTCGCAACAACGAGCTCGGCACGCGCTCCGTCAACTCAACCGCGCTTCAAAACATCTACAGCTTCGAAAACACGTTTTTTCACAACAGCTTCGTGCGCTTCGCCGCCATGACGCGCCAACAGTCGCCCGACGCCGGCCGCTTCCGCTATCTCGCCAACGTCATGGCCGACAGCAGCTCCATCCTCTTCCGGCATGCCGATCCGAAGAAAGGCGAGCCCGATCCCAACGCCTCCCACTACACCCAGGGCGGTCGCTTCGACTACCCCACTCTCGCCTACTCGAACAACGTGCTGCACGAGATCCGCGGCGACATCGGAGTGTTCGAGGAAACCGGCGTCGTTTACTCCGACTTCGAGGGATTCCGCGCCGCCCTGGCCAAGGTGCGCCCGCTGGCCGACTCGGTGGGGATCATCGCCGATCGCGCCCCCTTGGTCGATCCCGCCGCGCGCGACTTCCGCCCGGTCGCCGAGAGCCCCGCGCTCGGCCGCGGACACCGCGTCTTCGTCCCCTGGGCCCTGCACGCTGTGGTCGGAGAGTGGCACTTTCTCCTCAATCACGCGGAGCCTGGAACGGTGATGGACGAGCACTGGTTCATGGGGCCCGCGCACGGCGACCGCTCGCGCTATCGCCTCCTCCCGCGCCACCCGCTTCGCGGAGTGGGCGTGGGTGCCGCCGATTTTATCGCGGGATCTCTCGAGGATTGGACCCGTGGCGCGCTTCGTCTCGATGGCGCCACACAACACCTCGTTCTCGAACCCGTCTCCTCGCCGTCTGGACCGGACGGCGTCTCCACGCGGGGTCGCGACGTCGACATGGAGGAGAACAGCTTCATCCTTGAAGCCGTTCTCTCCACCCGCGCCGACCGCGGCTTGGTCGTCGGAAAGCTCACGAGCGCCGCCGGCTACGCGCTCGATCTCGTCGAAGGGCGCCCGCGTCTGAGGCTGCGCGCGGAGGGCGCGGAGCATGTTTCGCTCTCGGAGCTGACGATCAACGACGGCGAGCCCCGCCACCTGCTCGTCGAGGTGGATCGCGCCGCGGGAGCCGTGCGCTTCCATGTGGACGGGCGGCGGGTGGAGTCGTCGTCGTCCGGCATCATGCCGCGCGGCAGCCTCGCCAACGAGGCCGATTTTCTCGTCGGCGGCGGACCGCGCCACGATTTTCTCGCCGCGACTTTCGACTTCCTTCGTGTCGCCCGCGGCACGCTCGCCGATGCGCGCACCACCATCGAGGAGTTGCACGCCTGGCAGTTTGACGGACCCCAGACACGGGACTTTGCCGGCGTGCCGCGCCACGCCACGCACGCCGCCGGGGCCCTGGTCTCGCCGACGGAGAACGCCGGGCGCTGAGGCGCGCCGACGCCGGCACTCCGCGCAAGAATCCGATTTCCCGCGCCGCCAATCGTCGATGATTTCACCGGTGTGAAATCACGCCCCCTTTACCGGCCGGCGGGGAACCTGCTTCTTAACCGGCGCTTTCGGAAGGTCGCTCTACCCCCCCATTCACCCCATGAGTTTCCGGCTCCAGTCCCCGCGCTTCGCCGCTTCTGGTTCACCCCGCAACCGGCGGGCCTTTTCCCTCGTCGAGCTGCTGGCGGTGATCGCGATCATCGGCGTGCTCGCGGCTGTCTTGCTCGCCGTGCTCGGCCGGGTGAGAAACGCCGCCCGCCAGACCGGGTGCGTCTCCAATCTTCGGCAACTGGGCGCCGCGGCGCTCCTGCTCACCCAGGAGACCCGCGGCCTCATGCCCTATCACTTCGGGTTTCCCATCGTCGAGGGGATGCCAAACAACGTCAGCGGCCAGATGCCCTGGAGCAGCTTGCTGCGCCACTATGTCGACCGCTCGGGCCTCCAGCGGCGCGAACGCGAGTGGGATGTTTGCCCGGCGGGCACCCGCACCGACATCTCGGACCATCCGACGATGAGCCTTGGCGGCGCCATGGGCTACGGGATGAACGCCATGGTCCACGCGAACTACCGGCAGCTCCCTCCGGTTGTGTTCCAAAACGGCGTGCGCAGCGCCCCGGCTCCCACTGCCACCGTCGTAAACATCCGCCGCCTCCCCAACCCGAGCCGCACCGTGCTCGCGATGGACTACCGCCATGACGGCATGTCGTCCGTCCCGGAAAACGAGATCGTCCGCATCGAGCCGCGCCACGAAGGCCGCGTGAACATCCTCCTCTACGACGGCAGCGTCGCCACCGAGACCGGACGCCTGCTCGTCGGCACCCACACCCAGCCCCGTTGGACCGGACATTGATCCGGGCCGGGCACCGCGACGTATCCTCAATGCCACTACGCCGGTGGCCGTTCGCCCCCTCCCGCTTTTTCGCCATGCAAATCCTGCCCCGCCTCCCCCGCCTCCGCGCGCTCCTCGGCTGCCTGACCGCGCTCATAATCGCCGCCCCGTCGGGCGTCGCCTCATCCCCGAATGAACCGCTGCCGCGCATGCCCATCGGCATGAACCTCTCCGGCATCAGCGATTGGGGACCGGGCTTCCCCTTCAAGAACCTCATGTGGGGCGCGCGTCTCTGGATGACGGCCAACGTCCGAGGTCCCGGCCCATGGGATACTGAGAAGCTCATGCAGATTCCGCTCGACGAAAACGGTTATCCCCTCGAGCTGCCGTTCACGGTGCCGGACCTCGATGTTCCTCAAGTTGTTCGCACCATCCTTCCCAACCGGATGACCCCGGGCGAGTATGTGTTGCTCTACGACGGCGAGGGCGATTTCCGCGGCCTTCAGGGCACGAGCATCGTGAGCCAGAGTCCTGGCCGTGTCGTGCTGCGCATGACCCACGGCAAGCATCTCGAGGGCTTCTACATCACCCGCAGCGTGCGGGGCAATCACGTGCGCAACGTCCGCATCCTCGCTCTGGCCGACGAACACGCCGATCTCGCCGCCAATCCCTTCCGCGACGACTTCATCGAGTTTTGCCGCCCCTTTCACAACATTCGATACATGAACTGGTCGACGACCAACTTCTCCTTGGAGCGCGACTGGGAGCGGCGCAAAAAGCCGACCTTCTACACCATGCGCGGCCTGGGCGGCGACGCGGACAAGTTCTGGCGTGGCGTCCCAGACGCCCACTTTCTTTTGTCAGGTGGCGTCGCCTGGGAAGTCATTATCGACCTCGCCAACAAACTGAAGATCGACCCTTGGATCAACGTTCCCCATCGCGCCACCGACGACTACATCCGCCAGATGGCCGTGCTCTTCCGCGACCGTCTCGACCCATCGCTGAAGATCCACCTCGAATATTCAAACGAGGTCTGGAACTGGGCCTTCGTCCAGTCCCACTGGATGCTGCTCAACCGCTTCGCCGCCGACTTTGTGAAGGCCCGCGGCGTCGAACCGTGGGAGCGGCCGCCCACCGACGACGAGGGTGAAATCGCTCGCGGGGCGAAAGGCCGCGCCCACCCCGAGCGCATGGCCGCGCTCAGCGTGCGCACCTTCCGAATCTGGGAGGAGGTCTTCGGCGACACCTATCCGCAGCGGCTCGTGCGTATCGTGGGCGTGCAGGCCGGTTGGCCCGACACCGGTCGGCGCACGCTTAGGATGGTCATGGAAAACGGCGGGGCCGACGCCGTCTCGCCCGCGGGCTACTTCGGCCCCGACCGGGAGATCTTTGATCGTTGGGACGCCGCCGGGGCCAACCTCACCGTCGACCAGGTTGCCGCCGACATGCTGGGGGCCTTGGAAAACAAGACCGCTCCCTGGGCCCGCTTCTACGGTGATCTCGCTCGCCAGCACAACGTCCGCCTGATCATCTACGAAGGCGGTCAGCACATCCAGCCGCGCGAGCAAAAAGAGGCTCCCTACATGCCGGCCCTTGCCGCCATCCAGTCCCATCCCGTGATGTATGACCTCTACATCCGCAATTTTCGTATTCACCAGGAAGTCGGCACTCACCTGTTCGTCGCTTACAGCAGCATCACCGACCAAGGCAACCGCATCGGCTCCTTTGGTCACCTGAGCGATTACAACCAGCCCTTGTCGGAGGCGCCCAAGATGCGCGCCCTGCTCGACGTCAACCTTCCCCGCCCGGTGCGCCCATGAGCCGATCGAGCAGAGCATTCACGCTGGTAGAACTCCTGACGGTGATCGCCGTCATCGGCGTGCTCGTGGCGATCCTGATCCCGGTCGTTGTCCGCGTGCGCGACAACGCCCGGGCCACCACCTGCCTAAGCAACCTTCGCCAGCAGGCCGTGGCCTGCCTCCTCTTCGCCGCCGATAACCGTGAAACCCTGCCGCCTTCCGTGCCAGTCGCGGAAGACTGGCCGGGCTTTGGCGACTATCCGCGGTGGCAGCAGTTGGTGGAACGCTACGCGGAGCGCCGCTCCAGCACGGTGGAAGGCAGTGGGCGCACCATCTGGCGCTGCCCCGCCGACCTTCGACCCGCCGCGGTCACCAGCTACGGTATCAACCAAGAACTCCGCTGGCCGCTGGACGCCACCCACGGCCGATACGGGGCGCGTCTCTCCACGATTCGAAATCCCTCCCGCACTGTTTTGATCGCGGACTCCGGAAACGGGGTGTGGGAGCGTTATTTTATGACCTACTGGAACGGCATCAGAACCGAGGTGGCGTTTCGTCACGGTGGCGGTGACGGGGCCCGCACCACTGCTTTTGCCTCAGCGGACGAGGTCCTTGCCAGCGCGGGTTTTGGCCAGGCCGCATTCGTGGATGGCGGCGTGGGTCGTCTGCGCCCGGCCCAGACGCTCGACCCCTCGCTTTGGCGCATTCGTTGATTCTGGTCGGTTTGCCGCCCGCTTGCACGCGCCGCGGATTGCGACGCCTCGGATCTGCTCTTTGCCTTCTCCTTCATGCCTGCTTTCTCACGCCCGATCTCGGACGAAGCATTTAGCGCAATTCTGGACCTTGCCGGCCACGAGCCATGCCCCGGCGTCACCTTGCGCTCCGAGGTGGAGATTCGGCCTGCCCGAGATGGGGCCCCCTTGCAGCACGTGGCCATCTACGAGCCGTCCGAGCGCCTCCCCGGTCCCGCGCCCGCTTTGCTCGCCTTCCACGGAGGAGGTTACTGCCTCGGCCACCCGCACGGCTGCGGTGCGATCGCCAAGACTCTGGCCCTCTCGCTGGGTGTGGTCACGATCTCCGCCTCATACCGCCTCGGCGCTCACGACAAGCCCTGCGGCTTCGGGATTCTTGAAGACGCCGTCCACGCCTGGCGCTGGGTCCACGCCCACGCCTCCGAGCTCGGCATCGATCCCGATCGTATCGCCGTCGAGGGCGAATCCGCCGGCTGCCTGCTTGCCGGTCACCTCGCGGTGCAAAGCCCCTTGGTCGCCGTCGCGGGTCTGCCGCGCCCCGCCGCGCTCTACGCCTTGTGGGGTCCTTTGGACTTTGTCGCTCGCTGGTATGACAACGGCGAAAGCAACGGCGCCGAGACCAACATCCTGGGCCCCGGCGGTTATTTGTCCCACCCGGCGGCCTATCACCAGCTCAGTCCCCTCGCCCACGCCATGGCGCCGGGCTTGCCGCCCGCTCTCTTCATCTACGGGCGCACCGACCCCGTGGTCCATCCCCGCCAAGCCGCTCTTGCCGCCGCCGCCTGGCGAGCCGTGGGAGCGCATGCGGAAACGATGATTCTGCCCAACATCGGGCACGGCGTCGTCGGGGACAACCGCGCCCAGTGCCGCCAGCTTCTGGAGCGATGCGCCACGTTCTGCGCCTGCCGCCACGCGGCCAAAGACTAACCAGACCGACCATGCATGGTTCACATTCTAGTGTCCCGCCCTCCGACCCCCGGCCTGTGGACCTGCCCGATCTGCCTTATCTTTCCTTGGGCGGCTCCGCCGAGCACGACGAGGCTCGCCACCTTGACATTTATCTTCCCGACGGGATCGCCCCGGCGTCCGGTTATCCCGCCTTGATTTGGTTTCACGGGGGCGGCTTGGAATCGGGTTCGCGGCGCGATCCTGTCCTGGCCCGACGCATGACGAAACAAGGCTTTCTCGTGGCCATGGCTGGCTACCGTCTATCCCCGCGCGTCGGCTACCCCGCTTACGTGGCGGATGCCGCCGCCGCGGTGGCCACCCTCTTGGCCCATGCGAAAAGCCTGTGCTGCGATCCTCGCGCCATCTTCGTCGGCGGTGTCTCAGCCGGCGCCTATCTCGCCGCCATGCTGGCGCTCGACCGCCGTCGCTTGAACGAAGTCGCGGTATTGGAAGAGCAGGTTGCGGGATACATCCTGGTGAGCGGACAGATGACGACCCACTTCACCGTGCGCCGCGAGCGGGGCAACTGGAACGGGCTCGCGGTTTGCGCCGATGAAGCCGCTCCGATCCACCACATCCGGGGCGACAGCCGCCCGATGCTGCTCTTGGTCGGAGATCGGGATCTCCCGGCCCGTCTGGAGGAGAATCGCTTCTTCGCCGCCGCGATGACCGGAATCGCGGCAAATCCAAACGTCTCGCTGGAGGTCATAGCCGACCGCGATCACGGAGCGATCGGCTCCCGGCTTTTCGAGCCCGGTGACTCTGCCGGGCCCCGCATCACGGCCTTCATGCAAACCTGCCGAGCGGGCAACACCGCCTCCACCGGCTCCTAAACCCGATTTCCCGTCCCCCCAAAAATGACCTGCCGTCGCGCTTTTCTTCGCTCCTGTTCCCTCGCGTTCGCGCTCCTGTTCGCGGGCCTGCCGCGGGTCTTCGCCGAGGCGCCTCCGCCGCGTGAATCCGTCAAGGTCCTCACGGTGGGCAACAGTTTTGCCTTAAACGCGACCTCCAGGCTGCCGGCCTTGGCGCAAGCGGGAGGACGGTCGGCGAAAGTCTTTGGCGCCAACATCGGCGGAGCGTCCCTCGAGCGCCATGTTCGCCACCTGCGCGCCCACGAGGCGAACAACGAAGACCCGGCAGGACGTCCCTATACCCGACGCACCGATCCGCGGACGGGGGAGATCCGCGATTTCAGTCTCCGGGAGGCCCTCCGTGCGGACACTTGGGACGTCGTCACGATCCAGCAGGCGAGCGGCGCGAGCTATCGCCCCGAGACCTACGAGCCCTACGCCGCGGAATTGATTGCCTACATCCATCTCCACGCTCCGCAGGCCGAAGTCGTGATCATCCAGACGTGGGCCTACCGCCCCGACCATCCGACCTTGGTCGCCGCAGGAATGACCCCGACGGAAATGTATGAGCGACTCCGCGCCGCCTACCACGAGTTGAGCGCGCGTCACGGGCTACGAATCGCGCCGGTCGGCGATGCCTTCCATCTGGCCCAGCGCACGCCGATGTGGACGCTGCAGGCGCCGGATCCGAATTTTGATTACCAAAACCCGCCGGCCGGCGCCGTCCCAAACGAACCGGGCGACCTTCTTCTTGGGTGGATTTGGGATAAGAGAAAAGACGGGACGACCGTATTCAAACTCGATGGGTTCCATGCCAATGCCGCCGGATGCTACCTCGGCGGCGCTGTCCTCTACGAAATACTCTTCGGCGCCGATGTCACTGATGTCGGCTATGTCGACCCGAAGCTCACTCCCGAACAGTGCGCGAGTTTGCGCCGGCACGCGCACGATGCCGTGAGGGCCGAGAGGATGCGTTCGTCACTCCCCACCGTCGCAAAGGGCTCCGGATGATCTGCCTGATAGTTGCGCCGCTTGCGCCTTCTTGCGGCCATTCTCCGGCTACAATTCTACGGCTACTCCGACGTCAGCACACCCCGATGCGGTCCTTCGGAGCCAATAGCTGAAGCCTAAGCCGGCACATTCTCCCCGCCCGCCTCGCCCTTGGTCTTCGCGGCCGCCCCGCCGCCGCCGCCGCCACCCACGAGCGCGGCCAGTTGCTCCTGGATCGAGAGAAAAAATTCCGGGCTCAGCTCCGCGGCCGTCACCTCGTGCAGCGACTTCAACTTCGCGTGCTCGTAGATCTGCTTCGCGCCCGCGCCGCCGCCCGTGCGCCCCTTCGGTCGCAGCACGCGTTTGCGCTCCAGCATCATCGCCAGCACTTGCAGCAGGCGCTCGTTCTCCACCGTGCGCTCCGTCGCCGGGTCGCTCAGGGCGAGAAACAGGCTCTCGGCGGTGAGCTTCAGATTACGCTCGGGGTTCTCGCCCGCCTTGCGCGGTTTGAAAATTTGCACCCATCGGCAGACCACCGGACCCGCCGGCTCGAATTTGCCCTGCTCCTCCGCCGCGACGTCATGGCGCAGAATGCCTTCGGCATCGCCCGAACCCGGCGCGTTGCGCACCAGGAAGCTCACCACCCGATCCCCGTCCGCAAATTCGCGACCCGACACCTGACAACGTGAAGAAAGAGATTGCAGCGAGAGCTCCATAAGCGGGCTTTGTTGTTTACCCCCCGCCTCCTCCGACGCTAGCACTTTCGCCACCCGCTTCTTTTCCACCCGCCCCGCATGACCGGACGCATCATCGCCATCGGCGACATCCACGGCTGCCACCAGGAATTCGCCGAACTGCTCGAGCGCCTCGCCCTCGCCCCCGAGGACCGGCTCATCCTCGTCGGCGATCTCGTCAACCGCGGCCCCGATAGCAACAAGGTCATCGACCTGGCCATCCAGCACCGCGCCCTCTCCCTGCTCGGCAACCACGAGGCGCGCCTCCTCGCCTTTCGCCGCGGCGGCGACAAGTCCCAGCTCAAGGAGGACGACGAGAAAACCCTCGCCCGCCTCGAGCCCCAGCACTGGGACTACCTGGAAAAGATGCCCCTCACCCACGTGGAGCCGGAGTTCAACGTCGTCTTCGTGCACGGCGGCTTCCTGCCCCACGAGCCCTGGCAAAAACAACCCGCCTCGGTCGTCACGCGTATCCAGGTTTTGGATTCAGATGGCCGGCCCCGCAAGCGCGCCGAGTGTCCCGACGGCGTGCCCTGGGCCGAGCGCTGGGCGGGCCCGCCCTTCGTGGTCTACGGCCACACGCCGCGGCACGATATCTTCAAGCTCAAGTGGTCGGTCGGCATCGACACCGCCTGCTGCCAGGGCGGCCACCTCACCGCCTACATCCTGCCCGAGCGCCGCTTCGTGCAGGTGAAGGCCCGCCGCCGCTACTACGGCGATTGAGCCCGGCGCGCCCCCCCCTTTCCACGCCCTCCCGCGCGATGGCCGCGCCCGCCCTTTAATGTGAAGACCGCTCCTAGCCGAGGCGACAGGCGAGCAGCGGCGCCTCGAGCGCGAGCTTGCGAGTCGCCGAGGTGGAGCCGACCACGATGCTCTCCGCGTGACGCTCGCAGGAAAGCGCCACCGGCTCGATCGGCTGCGCGCGCGGCACCAGCGAGAGATGCGCCGCCAAGGCCACCGGGCCGAAGTCGGCCGGGTCGAGCCGGAACGCCTCCCCGTGGTTGATCGTCTGGCGCAGCAGCGCCTTGCGGCCGCTCACGGCACAGGTGCTCTTCACCGGCAGGCCACCAAATTCGCTGATCAAGGGACGCAGCAGGACCCGCCACTCCCCCGACGCCAGGCCGACCAGACCCGGCGCAAGCTCCTCCACGCTGATGTCCGCGCCTTCGGGGGCCTCGACGGAAACTTCCAACGCGAGCGAGGAAAGCGCGAAGCCTCCGCTCGCCGGGCGGTCGAGCCCGCAATGGAAGTCGCCTTGATCGCTCGCGAGGCCGACGTGGTAGATCAGCTCGGGACCGTCCTGCACCGCGCGCAGCACGCCGCTGGCGAAATCTTTATCACCGTGCAGCAGGCGCACCCGCAGCACCGCCACGCCGTCGCCGACGCGCCAGTAGCCGATCAAGGGCCGCCGCTGCGTCCACAAACTGTCGAGGTTGATCGAGCCGAGGCAGGCATCGCCCGCACTCCAACGCGAGCCCACGCGCTCGGCGTCGGGAGTGGCGCCGCGTTGATGCACGTGGCGGGTGAACACCGCCTCGCCCGCGAGTCGGTTCAAGCCCTTCTTCAGGTGCTCGGGGCAGGGCTGGGGAGGTACCATGAAGAGGTGCGCCGGGTCGAAATCGCGCACGGTCCCCGCGCCTGCGGGACGGAAGAGCGCAAAGCCCAGCCGATCCTCGAAGAAGCTGGTCACCTCGGCGCGCAGGATGTCGGCGTAGTTGCGCGAGTGCGGGCCGCAGAGCTGGCCGGTCGGCAGGTGCAGGGCGGTCACGATCGCCTCCCAGCTATACTCGACCAAGTCCCGCAAGACCTCGCGGCAGTCCGGGTCCTGCACCATGAGCAGACCGCGCTCGATCTCGCCGAGCACGAGCGGCGTGTAAACGGGGCTGTTGTATTCGTTGAAGCCGCCCTGATCGCGCGTGTGCCGGAGGAAACGGCGCAAGCGCGCGCGACCGTAGTCGAGCAACCGCGGATCCGCTAGACGCTCGCCCGCCGCCGCGCAGACGATCGAGCCTTTCACGGCGATATTGGTGTAGCCGAGGTGGACGTTTCGGCGGAAGATCGCGTAAGCGGCGTCGTGCAGCGCCGTCTCCATGGTCGTCCGAACGCCACGGGTGAGACGGGCGCCATGGACGATCAGGATATGGGCGAGGCGAACTCCGCAGAAGTCGGCCCAGTTGAGATCCGGCGGGGCCATGCGCTCCACCGGCTCCTCCTTATACCAGGGCCAGACGCCCCACGTGGCCGAGGCCGGATCGCCGTCGCGCAAGGCGCACACCGCGGTGATGATCGCCTCGGCTCGTTCGAGCGAGGCCTTCGACCCCTCCTCGCAGAGCGCAAGCGCGTAGTTCAGCGACTCGCGCGTCGGGTGCACGGGCTGGCCGGCGGCCACGCGGCTATGGTAGCCGGGCGTCGAGGCGGTGAGGCAAAGCATGTCCGCCGCGAAGTCGAAGCTCGGAGCGCAGCGCGCCAGGTAGGCGGCCAGGCGCTTGGAGCGAGGCAGGAGGGCGGGCGTGGGCGGGAGGAGCGCCGGAGGAGAATCGAGAAGCGTAGCGATCATCGGGAAGTGTTGGCGCCGGTGCCGCCTTCGCGCAGCAGGATGGCGGGGAAGGCGCGCGGATCTTTGCGCTCGGCTATGCCTTCGGAGAGTTGGATGTAGCCCTCGCGCTCCGCGTTTCCGGGGGCGTCGAGGTCTTGCACGAGGAAGCTGAAGCGCAGCGGGCCGGAGAGCGCCTCGCGGCTGAGGCCAAACGCGGCCCGCGGCAGACGAACCTGATAATGCGTCACGCCCGCTTCCCGCACCGTGCGCAGGCGCGCCGCCGCGCTCACCGCGGCGAGATCGAAGCCGTCGGGCACGGACCAGAAATAGACCGTGTCACCACCGGGCTCGCGTCGCGCAAGGCCCATTTCCCAGAGCCCGGTCTGGCCGGGCACGGTCCAGGCGATCTGCACGCTGTCGCCTTTCCAAAGGTGATGCCCCGCGTGCGGCTGACGGTGCACGTCGTCGCGGACCTCAAAGCGCATTTCCCACGCATCCGCGTCGAGCGAGAGCCAGGCGCGCGCCGAAAGATCGTCCGGTCCCTGCCAGGACAGGTGGTGGGTCGCGGGGTCGATGTCGTTGCGGTTCACCACTTGGGCGGCTTGGTCCAACACGAAGTCCGGAGCACGCCCCGCCGCGGGCGTGCCAGGCAGCGTGCGCGTGAGCAGGACCGGCTGCACCGCCTCCGCCGAGAAACCGCCGGCCGTCATGGTCGCGGAAACGCGGACGACGCCCTCGCCGTTGCTCACCACCGCGTCGGCCGGCAAGGCGACCTGGAAGGGAACCTCGCGCGCCTCACCCGCGGCCAGCTTGACGCGCAGCTCCGGAGCGCCGGTCGCGCGCAGCGGCGCCTGCGGCTGCCAGGCGAGCAGCACCTCGACCTCGTCTTGCAGCGGATTCTTCAGGCGTATCCGGATATCGGCTACACCGCCGGGCGACACTCCCGCCACCGTGCCGGGGCTGAGGAAGGCGTCGGCAAACTCCACCCGGCCATCGCCGCCGGAGATGAGCAGGTAGGTCGGTTCGCCGTGGATCGGCCACAGCGCCAGGCCGTCCCGCACCGGGACCTCCTGCACCGCGCCCATCAGGTCCCACAGCTCGGCGCGGGCGCCGGCGCCGACTCGCACCAGGCGCGCCTCGTGCCGGTTCGCGTCCTCGTGCCAGCCGACCAGCGCGAGATCGTTCTCGGTTTCGCCCGAGAAATCGCCTTTCCCGCGAAACGCGAAGGCCCAGAGTCCGTCGGAGCCGGCGAGCTCCGTGGCAAATTCACGACCGCGCAAGGCCCGCGAGAGGGTGTTGAAAGCCGGCACGACCGCGCGCGGCGTGAAATCGGGGTTGAACATCCGGTAGTTCCACAGGCTGGCGCGCGCGTCCTTCCAGCGGACGTGATTCACAAACCAGTGGTAGCCGACCGCGCCGCGGGCCCAGGCGAAGGGCACGCGCTTCGCGAGGATCGCCGCCTGCTCGCGCTCCAACTCGAAGGGGCGGCCGATCGCGGACTCGTTGAAATAGAGCGGCCGGTCCTCGATGCCGTGCTCGCGCATGAGCGGCAGAAGCCGCCGGTCCACGTTTTCCTGAAAGGTCCGAAAGTCGGCGTGAAAGTGCCAGGTGAAGTAGTCCCAGTAGTTGCGCCCTTCCTTGAGCGTCACCTGCACGATGTCCGCCTTGTGCCGCGGATGGTTGAGCCCGGCGAAGCCGCCGGTCAGCACGATGTTGTCGGGCGACACGGCCTTCAGCTCCTCGTGGCTCACGCGCAGCAAGCCCAGATACTCCTCGGCGCTGCCTTGGAAAAAGCCGATGTCGGGCTCGTTCCAGACTTCCCACAGACGAATGCGCCCTTGGTAACGCTCGGCGTATTTTCGCACCATCGCGCGCCACGCGTCGAGGCGCGGCGGCAGGCGCCAAGTCCGCGTGTTGCGGGCTTCGAGCATCGCCCGGGCGGTCTCACGGTGCGCCTCCGCACGCGCCCACTCCGCGCCGCCGTAGGCGAGAAGAAACTGGATCTCCTGGCCGTGCTGCTCCGCGAGGTCCACCACGCGGTCGAGCCCCTCGAAGCGCCACACGTCGGGCTCGGGCTGGATATAGCGCCACTCGCCGCCCGTGCGCGCCGAGTTCATGCCCACGAGCGCGCCGATGCGAAGATGCCGCCGCTGCAAGTCCTCCGGCACGTGGGCGCGGATGTTGGGCCCCGTGCCGCCGAGCACGAAAGCGCCGGGCCGGCTGGGAGCGGGGCCGACGGGGCGCATCACCGCCACCGACTGCACGCCCGCCGCCGCGGCCGGACGCCCGTCGACGCGCAGTTGCCAGTCGATGTAGCGCGGGCCCGGCGCCCGCCCGAGGGCTGCGGTGGCGTCGATGGCAAGCTGTTCGCCGGGCGCGAGGGTGAAGCGCTTCTCATGCGGCCTCTCCGCCGGCACGTCGCTGCGAGTGCGCACGCCCCAGGTGAGCGAACCGGCGGCAGGGCGCTCGCCGGTGTTCACGACCATCAACCGGGCCTCGCCACGCTCGGGATCAAGCCAGTGCAACTCGTCGCCGGTCTCCACGGCCACCACCAGGCCGACGTCGCCGCCATTTTCCGGGCGATAGGTGGGTCGGTTGGTGAGGAAGAAGGCGTCGATCCGGGCGCCGCGCTCACGCGGACGCAGCGTGAAAACCAGCTCGCCCGAGGGCAGCTCGACCGAGTCGGCGGCGCCGGTGCTGATCGGCACCCATTCCCAGCGCTCGCCCGTGGTCTGGCCAAAGTTGCCCCCGCCCAGCGGCCGACCGTTGATGTCGAGCGAGAAGGAGTCCGACCGCTCGTCCGGGCCCTGCATCCGCGCCCACAAATAGTAAAGGCCGCCCCCTTCCGGCAGCACCAGCCGCCGAGACAGGGGCGACGCCTCGCGTGCGTCGGTCTGCAGGCCGAGCCCGCCCGAGAGAGCCGCATCCCGCAGCTCGCCCCACCCTGTGCGCGTTCCCTCCGCGGTCATGGATTCCACTTCCCAAAAATGCGCCACCAGATCGGGCGCCGGGCGCGGAGCAGCCACCGAGGCGCGCGCCGAGACCATGAGAGCCGGCGCGCAAAACCCGGCCGCCAAGGCGAAACCGAGAATCGGGATGGAGAAGGAGAGAGGAGAACTGGGCATGGAGCAGGGTAGAAGAGCGGAAAACACCAACGCCCGTGGGGGCGAGCAGCCGGAGGCCGAGGCTAAAGCAGCCTCTTAACCCCGACAGAACAACAGTTGTTTTAAACTGTTATTTTGTCAAGCCCGACCCGCCTCCCCGTCACAGAGGGCGGTCGCTCCCCTAGCCTTTCGGAGGAAGAAGCACTTGCGGAACCGTCCGCACGATCGCCTCGCCCACCGCCGCCTCGGACGCGCGCATTTTGGCGACGTCCGCGATTTCTCGTCCCACGGCCGGCAGACCCGCGTCCACCGATACCGGGCGCAGTTCCGGGCGCAGTTCCTCGGCGAAGTTTTGCGCCAGCTGCCCCAGGGTGTCGGGAGCCGCCCAATCCACCTCGGTCCAAAAACCGTCGTAACCCGCCACCTCGATCCCGCTGCACTGCAAAAGGCGCAGGGCGATCCGCGTGAAGGCCACCACTTCGTCACTGGGCGCGCAGATCGCGTCGAAGCGCCCCTCGGGCACCCCGGCGGCTTTCAGCACTTCCACCCATTGCAATAGCTTCGTCTCCGCCGAGCCCCCCGCCCTGGCCGAGTAAACCACCTCCGGACAGGCTTCCTCCGACAAGCCCGCCGCGCTCGTCACCTCGCGAAAACCGCGCGTCTTCGCGAGCTCGTAGGGAAGATCGGCCCGGGTCACGATGCGCAGGATCCGCTTCTTCCCGCGAGCCAGCAGGTAACAGGTCAAGTCGCGCTGCCCCTGAGCATAGTCCGAATACACCCGGTCGCACTCCTTGGCCTCAAATCGCGCCGCGTAGTGCACGACCGCGATCCCCGCCGCGCGAACCTCGCGAAGCAGCGCGGCAAAGCCCTCCCCGTCCGCGCGCAGGAGGGGCACGATGACCTTGGGCTGTGAGCGCATGATCAGGCGCAGCCGCGCCTCCGGACCATCGCTCGCGTCCGCCTTGGCCCGCGCAGGCACCAGCGAGAGCGAGAGCCGCAAGTCGGACTGGTGACCCAGATGGTGCACCACGCTCTGCATCAGCGTCTCCAAACGGTGGGGCCTGGCCGGCTGACCGGCCGCCGCCGCCCTCGCGTCCTCCGAGTTCCCCAGCACATCCACCACGGGCAAGACTGTCGACTGCGGCGACCCCGGAACCGTAGGCAGCCGCTTCAGCACCGCGCCGGAACCATGCACACGCTCGATATAACCCGCCGCCTCGAGCTCCGTCATCGCCACGTGGACCGGGGTGATGCTGACCGAGAACTGCTTGGCCAAGCTTCGCACCGAGGGCAGATAGTCACCCACCTGATACCCCTCGGAGATAATCGTATTGATCAGGAAGTCATAGACTTGCTTCTGCCAAGGCTGGCGGCGAGCGGCTGAGGGAGCGGTTTTCATCCAGTGGTGCGAGGGCGGGACCCGAGCCAGCACACTAACTGATCTCGGGTGTTCTGAAAGCCCGAAGTTCCCGCAAACCCACACCGCACATACTTGACACCACGCCCCACTGCGTTACAAAGTGTTTCATGAACCCCAAGGCCGCCCACCCCGCGCGTCTCGCCGAGCCCCACACCAAAACCGCGTTTCGTCACCCCACCCGCGGCTTCACCTTGATCGAACTCCTCACCGTCATCGCGATCATCGGTGTCTTGGCCGGCATTCTGATTCCCGTGATTGGTCGCGTTCGCAGCTCGGCCCGCCAAGCCCAGTGCCTGAGCAACCTTCGCCAATCCGCCATGGCGATCACGCTCTTCGCCCAAGACAACCGAGACCGCTTCCCGGGCTTCGGCCTCAGCCCCACGTCACGCTGGCCGCACCAAGTCGCGCCCTACCTCGGCACGGTGCCCGACCGCGAGGCGTCCCAAGGCGGTGTCACGATCCGGGTCGACCGCCGCGCCTACTCCTTCCCTGTTTTTCACTGCTCCGAAACCCGCCCCGAGGAGTTCCAATCGGCCGACGGCATCGGCAACGCCAACGGGCATTTCGGCATGAATCGGAATCTCATTCCCGACGACCAACTGCTCGGCGTGCCGGTGAATCGCGTGCGCACGCCCTCTCGCACCGCGCTCCTCGCCGACAAATCCGCCCGCAGCGCCGATGGCATCGGCAGCGCCGGCCCGGCGCTCAGCATCGATGCCCCCTTCCCCGAACGCAGCGCGGGGGTGGCCTCCAACCACGGTGGCGGCGGCACGGTGCGCGATCATCGCAGCAATCCCGCCAACTACGCCTTCGTGGACGGCAGCGTCCGGGTGATCCCGTCCTGGCCCGGGCCGCAGATTTTCGACCTCGATCAATGACCCTCCCGGCAAGCACCCCGACCCATCGCGAACGCACGCGCCCCCTTCCCCGCCCAATCTCTCTCCTCCTCCCCGTCCTTGCGCTCGGTTTCGCATGGGCTCTGCCCGCGACGGCCGGGACGACCTCGCCACCGAAGTCCGGCTTCAGCACCTGGAACGAGGCCCGCCTGCTTGCCTGGCGCGAAAGCGCACACGGCGCCCCCGGACCAGGCACACACCCGGCGCTCCTGCGCCTGAAGGCCGAGGCCCGCGAGGCCGGGGCGGCGCCCGCGCTCAGCGTGCTCGACAAAAGCAAGCGCGGCGCGAGCGGCGATCCGCGCGACTTCTACTCGCTCGCCCCCTATTGGTGGCCCGATCCCGCCTCGCCCACCGGCCTGCCCTACATCTGGCGCGACGGCACCGTGAACCCCGAGGCGCTCGTCGGCACGGACAGCCCGGCCTTCCGCACCATGGTGGACCGCGTCGAATCGCTCACCCTCGCCTGGTGGATCTTTGGCGACGAGGCCGCCGGCGCCCGCGCCGCCGAGCTCATCCAGACCTGGTTCTTCGACGAGAAGACCGGCATGAATCCACATCTTGAATACGCCCAGGAGATCCCGGGCGTCCGCACCGGCAGCGGCATCGGCATCATCGGGCTGCGCCGCGTCGCCATCGTCCTCGACAGCGTGCGCGCCCTCCGCGGCCACCCCGCCTGGACGGCGGAGCGCGACGCGGCCTTCTCCGACTGGCTCGCCCGCTACCTCCAATGGTTGCTCGACAGCGGGCACGGCGCCCTCGCCGACCGGCAGCACAACAACCATGGCACCTTCTACGATTTTCAAGTCGCGCAGCTCGCGCTCTTCCTCGGCCGCGACGAGCTCGCGCGCGAGCGCCTGGGCCGCGGCGTCGAGTCGCGTCTGCTCACCCACGTGGACGCGAGCGGCGCGCAGCCCAAGGAGGCCGCCCGCACCCGCGGCCTCTACTACACCGCGATCAATCTCTCCGGCTTGGCCGCGCTGGCCAACCTGGGCGAGGCGATCGGCGCGCCTTGGTGGAGGGAGGAGCGCATGCGCCTCGCCATGCTCCACCTCGCCCGCTTCCTCGATCCGAAGGAGGAGTGGCCGCACAAGGACATCGATTCCTTCCCCCGGCACCGCATCGCCGCGGTGCTCCTGCTCGCTCCCGAAGGCGTCTTGCCGCCCGCACTCCGCGAAGCCGCCGAAGCCGCGGCCCGCGAGACCGACGAGCGCTGGGCCCTGACCGGAGCGCCCCTGCTCTAGCCGGATCAAGCATCGGTTTTGACCGCGGATCGCGCGGAGAGCGCGGATAAAGGCACGCAGAGCTGTAGCCGCTGGGTTCAACCCGGATTCCGCGATTGTCCCGGTGGAGTATCGCGCGAGGTGGTGAGGCGGAAGGTCGTCGCGGAATCCCGACGTGTCCCGTTCTGCGGGAGAAGGTGCATGGAGCGGATGACGCGGCGAGCTGGCGGCCACCAGCTTGGGTGAGACGACCCGCGACAAC
>JAUVVA010000091.1 GCA_030604905.1 Verrucomicrobiota bacterium
CGGTGTCGCGGAAGAGGGGCTTGTTGATCGAGGCGAGGTGGGCCTTGAAGAACTCGACGGGGAGCTGGGTGAGGATGCCGGCGCCGTCGCCGGTGACGGCGTCGGCGTCGATGGCGCCGCGGTGGGCGAGGGCCTTGAGGGCGGTGAGGGCGCGGTTGAGCACGTCGTAGGAGCGCTCGCCGTTCATCTTGGCGATAAAGCCGACGCCGCAGGCGTCATGCTCCTGGTCGGGAGAATAGAGGGGGGACGGGATGATGGCGGGCGTGGACGTGGCGGACATGTCGGAAAGGGCTGAAAGGCTGAAGGCTTGGGCGGGCGGCGGGCGGGTCGCACGAAGCGCGGAGTGCAGGAAGCGAGCCGGCGCGAGCAGCCTTGGATGGACGTAAAAGCCGCGCATTAGTTGGTCCGTCCGGGCTCGGTGCGAGCGAAATTTTGGCTCAAGCGCCGCAAAACTTGGCGTAGGTGGCGCCGGGGGCTGGCGAGAGGCGGCCCGAGGAGGGGCCGCTGGCGCGGAATGGCCGCTGGCGCGGAATGACCAATGACCAATGTCCAATGACCAATGACCAATGACCAATGGCGGGGGGCGGTGGTCGGGTGACGGAGGGCGGGGCTGCGGACGGAGCGGGCGTGACCTCACGCCCCTTCGCGGTGGGGCGGGGCTGTGGGGCGCCGGGCTAGCGGGCGAGCTGGTAGAGGGCGTAGCCGGCGAAAAGGTTGGGCCAGTGGCGGGAGGGGGTTTTCCAATCGCCGCAGAGGTGGGCGCGGCGGGCCACGCGGTAGCCGGCGGCGGCGCAAAAGGCCTCGAAGTCGGCGATGGTGGCGGGATTGGCCGGGCGGCTCTCGTGCCAGGGCGCGGGGTAGACGGGGTTCTGGGGCTTGCGGCCGCGGAGAAGGGCCGCGTAGCGATTTTTCCAATACCCGTAGTTGGCGAAGCCTACCGTGACGGCGCGGCCGACCCGCAGGGCCTCGGCGATCACCGCGGCGGGATCGGGCACCTCCTCAAGGGTGCGCGAGCAGATGACGTGGTCGAAATGGTTCTCGGGCAGGGCGCGCATGTAGCCGAGCATGTCGCCCTGGTAGGCGGAGAGGCCGCGGCGCACGCAGGCGGAGATTTTGAGAAAATCGAGGTCGACGCCGAAGGCGCGGGCCTTGCGGGTCTGGGCGAGAAACTCGAGGAGCACGCCGCGGCCGCAACCGAGGTCGAGCACGCGCGCGCCCGGCTCGATCCAGTCGGCGAGGATCTGCATGTCGACGGTGCGCTTGGCGGCGGGGGCGGACATCGTGGCTGGTCTTGGGAAGGGCCAAGGTGATGGAGCGGCGTCGCGGCGGACGCAAGGCGGGCCTCCGTCGGCGCGAAAGGCCGGGGGCGGCGGCCGAGCCGGGCCCGGCCGGGGGCTCCGGCTTCGCCGCGCTCTCGTGATCGGCGCGCGGGCCGCCTCGGGGCCGGACACGAAAAAGCCGCCCGCGGTGGCGGGCGGCTTTTTTGCGCCGATGCTTCGGCGCCCGGTATCAGACCGCGGCGGGCACCGCGGCTTGCCCGGCACGGGCGCGCTCGGCGGAGGCGCCGGGGGTCTTGGCGAAGAACTCCAACACGTGGCTCACGTCGGTGAAGCCCTGCCCTTTGAGCAGGTCCTCGACCTCCTTGAGGGCGACGGCGAGGCGCTCGCTGGTCGCGGTGTCCAGGGGGCGGATCTCGCTGCCGTCTTTCAGGACGACGTGGTAGACGGCCTCCTTGCGGTCGCTGAGCTGGTAGAGGCTGGTGCCGTTGTGGAAGAAGGAGCGTCGGACCAAGCCGATTTCTTCGAAGGCGGCGAGGCAGCGGTAGACCGTGACGAGGTCGCAGGAACGGTTGCGGAGCTCGTTGTGGATTTGCTCGATGCTGACAGGTTGACCGCGCGCGATGAGGACGCCGAGGATCGCGATGCGGGGTTGGGTGATGCGCAGGCCGGCCTCGCGCAGGCGCGCACAAGCCGCCTCGACCCGGGCATGCGGATCGAGGGTTTCGCCGCCGGAATTTAGCGGGTGGTTAGTTTGAGTGGAGGCAATCATGGTGGACTGTCGGGGGAAGGAAGCGGACGCGGTCGAAACTGTTGTCACCCAGTTGAAACACAAACTGTAAAGGAATTGTAGGGCTGGGTAGTATTACGGGACGGTTCGACCCACCGGCCTGTTCGGGCTCAGTAGCACTCCCCTCCTGTGAGATTGCACCGCGGCCCAAGCTGCCTTCAGTGGCGGCAGAGATGCCGGAATTGGACGTCAACGAGATCATCGCCCTCATCCTCAAAGAGGACCCCCGCTTCGACCGGCAGGCCTACGCCTTCGTGCGCGACGGGCTCGAGCATACGGTCAAGGAACTCAAGAAACGCGACGCCGCCCGCGCCCGCATCTCCCGCCATGTGAGCGGCCGGGAGCTCGCCGAGGGCCTGCGCGACTACGCGCTCGAGCAGTTCGGCCCGCTGGCCAAGACCGTGCTCAACGCCTGGGGCCTGAGCGAGACGATCCACTTCGGCGACATCGTGTATAATTTTATTGAATACAACGTATTCAGCAAGACCGACTCCGACCGCCGGGAGGACTTCGCCGACGTGTATTCCTTCGCGGACGCCTTCGACGCGCCTTTCCGCCCCCGCTCGCGGCGCCTGCCGATGCCGAGTCTGGCGGAGGCGGAGTAGGCCGGAGAGCCGCCGCGCGCGGGCGAAGGTCCCCGCGCCGCCGCGTGCAATGGTCGTTGGACATTGGGCGCGGGGCACTCAGCGTAAGCGCCGAATGCCCTCGCTCCTCGCCCCCGCCGACCGCCGCCTTCTCGAACGCCTCTGGGCCCAGCCCGTCCACCGCACCGAATTGCCCAACGGCCTCGTGTGCCTCGTGCAGCCCGACGACGCCGCGCCCGTGGTCTCGGTGCAGGTGTGGGTAAAAACAGGATCGCAACACGAGGGCGCCCTGCTCGGCGCCGGCCTCTCTCACTACCTCGAGCACCTCCTCTTCAAGGGCACCGAGACGCGCGCCGGCCGCGAAATCTCCGCCACGGTCCAGGCCCATGGCGGGCAGATCAACGCCTACACGACCTACGATCGAACCGTCTACTACATCGACCTGCCCGCGCCGCACCTCGAGGTCGCGGTCGACCTGCTCGCCGACATGGTGCTGCGCAGCACGCTGCCCGCCGACGAGGTGGCGCGCGAACGCGACGTCATCCTGCGCGAGATCGCCATGGGCGAGGACGACCACGACCGCCGCCACTGGGACGCCCTCGCGCGCACCGTCTTCAAGGCGCACCCGCTTCGCGAGCCGGTGATCGGTCACCGCGACGTCTTCTCCGCCGTCTCGCGCGAGGAGCTGCTCGCCTACTACCGCGAACGCTACGCGCCGAACAACCTCGTCGTCGTCATCGCCGGCGACGTCTCGGCCGAAACCGCGCGCGCCGCCGTCGAGAAACACTTCGGCGCGGCGCCGCGCCGTCGCCTCGCTCCCGTCTACCAGCCGGCCGAGGCGCCGCAGCTCGCGCCGCGCATCTTCCGCGAGACGGCCGAGGTGGAGCTCTCGCGCGGCGCCGTGGCCTGGCCCTCCGTGCCGCTCACGCACCCCGACGCGCCGCTGCTCGACCTGCTCGCGGTGGTGATCGGCTACGGCGACAGCTCCCCGCTCTGGCAGTCGATCCGCGAGAAACAGCGCCTCGTCCACAGCATCGACGCCCACCACTGGTCGCCGGGCGAGGCCGGGCTTTTCGCGATCTTCTTCACGGCCGATCCCGACAAAAGGGAGGCCGCGGAGCGCGCCATCCGCCTCGAGCTCTCGCGCCTCGCGACCCGCGGCTTCACGGCCGCCGCGCTCAAACGCGCCGTGCGTCAGCTCGTCGTCGGCGAGATCGGCGGGCGCAAGACGGTGTCGCGCCGCGCCTCGCGCCTCGGCTCGGCCGAGGTCGTGGCGGGTGACCTCGACTTCAGCCGCACCTGGTTCGCCCGCGTGGCCGCCGCCACGCCCGCCTCGCTGCGCGCCGTGCTCCAGCGCCACCTCTCGCCGCTGCGCGTCAACCTCGTCTCGCTCGACCCCGTGCCCGGGCGGGCCGAGCCCCGGGTCGGCCCCTCCGTTAAAAAGCCCGCCACCCGCTCCGCCGACTGGCAGCTCCGCACCTTGCCAAACGGCGTCCGTTTGCTTCTGCGCCGCGACGAGCGTCAGCCCAATCTCCACGTCCACCTCGTTTGCGAGGGCGGCCCGCTCCACGAGGCGCCCGAAAAACGCGGCTCCACCGCGCTGCTCGCCACGATGTTGACCAAGGACGCCGGGGAACGCTCCGCCGCCGAGGTCGCCGCCGCCATCGAGGGCGTGGGCGGCAGCTTCAACCCGCTCTCCGGCAACAACAGCGTGGGCCTCGCCGTCGAGGTGCTCCCCGGCGACGCCGCCCTTGCCAACGAGCTCCTGCGCGCGGCCGTGCTCCAGCCCGCCTTCGCGGCCCGCACCTTCGAGGTGGAGCGCGACGCCGAGCTCGCCCACTTGCAGCAGGACGAGGACGACGTGGTGAGCGCCGGCCACCGCCTCGCGCGGAGGAAGTTTTTCGGCGGGCACCCCTTCGCCCTCGACGCCCACGGCGACCAGGATTGCGTGCGCGCGCTCAAGCCCGCCGACCTGCGCGCGCTCTGGAAACGCCTCGCCGTCGGCGCCAACACCGTCGTGGCCGTGGCCGGCGATTTCGACGAGAAGACCTTCGTGCCCGCGCTCACCCGCTGGCTTGGCAAGCTGCCGCGCGGCGAGGCGCCCGCCCGCCCCGCGCCCCACCGGCCGCGCCCCGCGGCCGAGCACGCCGAGCGGCGCGAGTGCGCGCAGGCCCTCGTCTTTGACGCCTTCCCCGGCCCCTCCGCGCTCGACGCCGACGACACCCTAGCGACCGTGCTCCACGAGATCCTGAGCGGCATGGCCGCGCGGCTCTTCGAGCGCGTGCGCGAGGAGAAGGGCCTGGCCTACTTCGTCAGCGCCACCCGCGTGGTCGGCGTGCAAGACGGCCTGTTTTACCTCTACGCCGGCACCCAGCCCGGCAAGGAGCGCGAGGTGCTCGTCGAGTTTGAGGCGGAGGTGGCGCGCCTCGCCGCGGGCGAGATCGAGCCGGCGGAGCTCTCGCGCGCCATCACCCGGCTCCAGGCCTCGCGTCGCATGCGCCTGCAGACCAACGCGGCGCGGGCGGCGGAGGCGGCCGTGCGCACCTTGCTCGGCCTGCCGCTCGAGACGCTGGAGGAGACCGATGCGCGGCTCGCCGCGGTGAGCGCGCCCGAGCTCGCGCGCTTCGCCCGCACCTGGCTCGCGGCGGAGCGGCGGCAGCGCCTGGTCTTGAGCCCGAGGTGAAACCGGACCAGCCTCCGCGGAGTCTTTTCCTTCAAATCTCATGAAATCCGACCGCCTCTTCCCGCGCCTCGCGCTCGTGGCCGTCCTCGGCCTCTTCCTTCCCGTTCTTCACGCCCAGGAGGCCATGTCGGCCATGTCGGCCGAGGATGCCTCGGAGAGCGCCGACGCCGAGGTGCCGCCTTCGGTGCTGGCGCGGTATGATCGCAATCGCGACGGCAAGCTCGACGAGGCCGAGCGCGCGCGCTGGCAGGCCGATCTGGCCGCGCGCCGCGAGCGTTACCGCGCCGAGCGAGAGGCGATGCTCGAGCGTTTCGACACCAATCGCGACGGGCGCCTGAGCGCCGAGGAGCACGCCGCCGCCAAGTTGGAGATGCAGCGCGAGCGCCTTGATCGCGACGGCCAGCGGATGCGCGAGCGTGCGGAGCGGCAACGGGCCGAGCGGGAAAAGGCCGAGCGCGAGGCGGCCGCCAAGGTCGCGGCCGCGAAGGCCGGGACGACGCAGCCTGCCGAGACTGCCGCGAGCGAGGAGTCTGACGGCGAAGACATGATGATGCGGTGAGGGGGGGGGCCAAGAAGCGCGGAGAGACGCGATCTTGGCCGGCCGCCCCCGGGGGACGAGGATTGCCAAGCGGAGGCGCTTGGGCCGGACTCAGTCCATGGCCCTCGCCTCGGACGCGCTTCTCCCGATGATTCAACTGGCGATCACGCCGGTCATCCTGATCACCGGCCTCGGGTCCTTGCTGCTCACGATGACCAACCGGCTCGGGCGCGTCGTGGACCGCACGCGCATCCTCGCCGGCCAGGCGCGGGTCGCGGCGGCGGGCGAGGAGCGCGCGCATATCGAGTCGCAGCTTCGCATCTTGTTTCGCCGGGCGAAGCTGGTGCGGATGGCGGTCTCGCTCGCGACGCTGAGCATGTTTGTCTCCGGCCTGCTGGTGGTGGTGATTTTCCTCAGCGCGCTGCTCCACCTCCAGGCCGGGCCGCTTCTGCTCGGGCTCTTTGTCGCCGCGATCTCCCTGCTGCTGGGCGCGCTCGTGTATTTTTTGCGCGACATCAACGTCACTCTCAAGGCGCTGGGTCTTGAAGTGCGCCGCGCCCTGCCCGAGGCCTGAGCGAGCGTCGTCGAGCCTGTCAGGCGCGGCTGCTGCCGGGCGGGGCGAAGCCGGCCGCGCGGTCGTCGAGCACCAGCACCCAGTCGAGCAGTTCTCCGTCGTCGGGCGGCGAGAAAGTCGGCGTGGCCGTCTTTTCGAAATCGTCGACGCGGCTCGCTTCCCCGGTGCGCGGGTTGAACCACCACGCGGTGGCGTGCGTGCCGGCGATCCAGTCGAGACGCACCCGCAGTTCGTATCCGCACGGGGAATACACCATGCCGTAGCGGCCCAGCAGATCACGCGTCGCCACGCGGCGCCGGATGCCGGCGCCGAGCGCGGTCTTCTGG
The DNA here is from genome assembly GCA_030604905.1 of Verrucomicrobiota bacterium. Lineage (GTDB taxonomy): Bacteria > Verrucomicrobiota > Verrucomicrobiia > Opitutales > Opitutaceae > IMCC26134_A. The sequence goes on from JAUVVA010000091.1 coordinate 6,773, forward strand.
CCCGGGGGCGGCAGCAGGATGGAGTCGTCCGGTATGCGGGTGAGGAAGGGCCTGGATTCGAGGAGGGCCCGGATGTGGCGCAGGTGGGCCGCTCCCGGGCGCCGGAGGGCCTCGCGCCAGGTGCGGAAGGCCCCGCCGATCGGAGGATTTTTCTCCGAGCACATCTGCCACACCGAGTGGTGGCCGTAGGTGTGGCCGAAAGCCCCGGAAAAAAGGTCCCAGTAGGCGGCGCGTCGCACGTCGGCCGCCGTGGCATAGCCGTGCTCGGTGCCGTGGAAGGCAAGGGGGTGGTCCTCGTAGACGGGCTCGCCGTCGAGGATGGGCTTGGGCGGCAGGCGCTCGTAGTCGGCGCGGATCTTTTCGTAACGCCCTTCGAACTCCACCAGGTGTCCGTTTTGACGCAGGTTGAAGTCGAGCCAGGGGTCGTCGTGAAACCATTCGTTCGAGCAGCGACCGCCCTGCGGATGCATCGTGATGAGATGCGCTCCGCCGTCTCCCTCGCGCAGGCCGCGGGCGAAGGCGCGGAGGAGCTCCCGCGCCGCCTCCGTGTCGGGATCGCGGTCGCCGCCCGCCACCCACACGAGCGGATGCGCGCGGTAGCGCCGCCCCAGCCAGCGCGCGTAGGTGAAGGCCTTTTCGGGGGTGAAGATCTCCGGGCCGACGCCCCACTTGATGTCCCATTTGTCGCCCCAGCAGGGCAGGAGCGCGACGGTGAGCCCCAGGCTCTCGGCCTTCGCGAGCACGTAATCGACATGCGTCCAGTAGTCTTCGCCGCCTTCATGGAGCGCGGGGCGTGTGGGGTCCTCGTCGATCAGCGGCAGGTGTCCGTAGGGATTGGGCGTGCGCAGCCCGTCGAGCTCGGCGATGGCCACCGCCTGGATGACGGTGAATCCTTGGGCGGCCCTCGTCTCAAGGTAGTGGTCCGCCTCCTCGCGGTTTAGCCGGTGAAACAACTCCCAGGCCGTGTCGCCGAGCCAGAAGAAGGGCGTGCCGTCGGCGTGCACGAGAAAGCGTTGGTTCTCGGAGACGCGCAGCGGGCCGTGGACGTGCCAGGGGTGCGCGGCGCGCGGGGCGTGGTCGGGGAATGACATGGCGGGACGGATGCAACGCGGCGCCCCGTTTCTCCGCGAGCCCGATTCCCGCGGAGTAGGGCGAGTGGGTGTGTTTTGCGGCGCTGGTGCCGGAGCTGGGGTCGCCGGCTCCCCGTGCCCGCCCCGCGGCTGGCGGGCGGGGGGGGCGCGGCGCTCGAGGCCCGGAGCGTATCGGCGGGTTCAATACGGATTGGCGGGTGGCGCGCCCTCCACGCTGAGCAGCGTGGGCGTGCGGTTGCTCGCGCCGGTGTCGAGATGGAAGGCGTCCCCGTCGGTCGTGAGTTTCGTGCGGAGCACGTTGCGGTAGATGAGCGTCTGGCCGGGCTGCACGCGCACGCGCTGGGTGTCGGGGCCCTCGCGCAGGATGTAGCCGGCGCCGGTCGTGCCCTGGCGGCGGAAGACGCCGTTGCGGCTCGGCGGGATGAAGAAGGAGGTGCCCTCGTCGAGCGCGACGCAGGTGATGGCGGGCACGCCGTCCTGGCGCAGGCGGGCCATGAAGGCGAGGGCGCGGCCCATGCGGTCGCGGTTGGCGAAGTGCGTCTCGTTGATCAGGTCGAAGCCGAGCGGCAGGTCGAGGAAGTCGCTGCTGAAGAGCATGGCGCTGTTGTAGGGGTTGGCCACGGCGGTCGCGCTGGTGGCGGCGGTGACGCCGTCGGGATCGTAGATCCACTCGCCGTTGACGGCCATGCCGGCGGAGGTGCCGCCGATCACGGCGCCGCGCGAGTAGGCGTTGCGGAGGGCGGTCTCGAGCGCGGTGCCCTGCCAGGCGTTGAGGTAGGCGGATTGGTCGCCGCCGGCGATCCAGATGAGGTTGGCGTAGGTGACGGTCTCGGCGACGTAGGCGCTGTTGGCCTTGGCGACGGTGTCGACGATGAGCGTCTCGACCGAATCGGGCTGGAGGGTGGCGCGCAACGCGGCGGGGATGAGAGCGGGAATGTCGTTGTAGAGGTAGCTCTGGTAACCGCTGGTGCCGGTGATGCGGAGGACGACGATGTCGCCGCCGTTGGCGATGGGGTAGGCGTCGTTGACGAAGGCGGAGTCGACCTCGGCGCCGCCGCCCATGAGGAGGATGCCGGGGCCGCCGACGGTGGGGCGGGTGGAGTAGGCGTTGTTGCCGGTGAGGAAGGTGACGAGATCGGAGGGTTTGGCGGCGCGCGTGGCGGGCGGGGGCGGGATGCCGCCGGGAGGAGGCGGCGGAGGCGGAGGCGGGGCGGAGGCGCCGTAGGCGACCTGGAGGCGGTCGAGCTGGTGGGGCGTGTTGCTCGAGCCGGTGAAGTTGCCGACGACGCCGAGGGAGAGCTGGGTGATCGCGCGGCCGCTGCTGGTGGCGCCAAGGGTGCCGGTGAAGGTGCCGGAGCCGCCGTTGGCGATCGAGTAGGCGAGCGTGTAGGTGTTGGGCGTGACGGCCTTGTCGACGGTGAAGGTGAGGGTGAGCACGCCGGGCAACTGCGAGGGCAGGGTGGCGTGGATGAAGTCGCTCGCGGAGTCGCGCACGGCGAGTTGCACGCCGCCGGAGACGGCGGTGAGGGCGAGGTCGGCGACGAGGGAGCTGGAGGTGGAGGCGGCGTTGCGGTAGCCGAGGTAGACGATGGGGCGGGTGTTGCCGGTGTTGGAGCCGTTAAAGATGCGCCAGTTGTAGAAGACGGCGGTGGTGGTGTAGAGCCCGCCGGAGTTGGGCCCGAGGGCGGCGAAGCGGTGGGTCGCGGAGGTGGAGTTGTAGCCGAGGCGGAGGTCGCCGCCGCCGGTCTGGGTGACACCGCTGATCGTGCCGCTCCAGGAGGAGCCGCCGCTCACGGCGTTGGCCGAGGCGGCGAGGGAGGTGCTGGCGGATTGGTTGAACTCCCAGGCTTGCACCACGGTGTTGGCGGAGAGGGCGGAGCTGGCGGTGAGGAGGACGAGCGCCGTGCAGGCGCGGGCGAGGCGGGCGATCCGGGCGGGCGCGGAGCCGGCGCGGAGGAGGGCGGGGAGTGCGTGCATGTGGAGGCTTGGGTGAGGGGAGAAGCCTGCGCCGCGCCACGCGCCTAGCACCAAAGGTGCAATTGGGTGCTTTCGACCTGCGATGGAGTGCCTCGCGGCGGAGTAGGTTAGGAAAAAAGGCCCGACTTGCGGGCCCCGGACGCGCAGGGTGGGCCTATGATCAAGACGCTCCTCGGCTCGGTTGCTCTGTTTGTCGGCTGCTCGACCATGGTGGCCGAGCCTTGGCGCTGGACGGAGCTGGGCTGCACGGGAGAGCCGCACGCGCGGCACGAGGCGGGCTTTGTGGCCTGCGGAGATCACCTTTACCTGCTGGGCGGGCGGCGGGTGCAGCCGGTGGACGTGTTTGATCCGGCGGCGCGGGCTTGGCGCGCGGCCCCTGCGCCTCCGCTGGAGATTCACCATTTTCAAGCGGTGGTGTGGGAGGGGCGCATCTACCTGCCGGGCGCGATGACGGGGCCCTACCCGCGGGAGCGCGGGCTCGACCACATCCCGGTCTTCGATCCGGTGAGCGAGCGCTGGTCGCGCGGGCCCGCGGTGCCGGAGGATCGGCGGCGGGGTGCGGCGGGCGCGGTGGTGGTGGGCGACGATCTCTTCGTCGTGGGCGGGATCGTCGACGGGCACCGCGGGGGCTACGTGCCTTGGCTGGATCGGGTGAACCTGCGCACCGGCGAGTGGACCCGACTGACTGACGCGCCGCGGGCTCGGGATCATTTCCAGGCGGCGTTGCTGGACGGGAAGATCTACGCCGCGGGCGGGCGCACCAGTTCGCAGGCGACCGGGCAGGTGTTTGAGCTGACGGTGGCGCCGGTGGACGTGTTTGATCTGGCGAGCGGGACCTGGAGCACGCTGGCGGAGCCCTTGCCGACGCCGCGAGCGGGCAACGCTACCGTGGCGGCGGGTGGGCTCGTGCTCGTGGTGGGCGGCGAGAGCGGCACGCAGGCGCGGGCGCACGACGAGGTCGAGGCCTGGGATCCGGCGCGGGGAGAGTGGCGCACGCTGCCGCCGCTGGCGCGTGGGCGCCATGGCACGGCGGTCGCCGTGCACGGGGGGCGGCTCTACATCGCCTCGGGCAGCGGCAACCGCGGCGGCGGACCGGAGCTGAAGTCGATCGAGGCGGCGGAATTGCCGCCCCGCGCCGCTGGCACGGAATGACGCCCGCTGCGCGGGAATGACCCCCGCTGCGCGGGAATGACCCCCGCTGCGCGGGAATGACCCCCGCTGCGCGGGAATGACCAATGACCAATGACCAATGACCAATGACCAATGACCAATGACGAATGGCCGGCGGGCCAACCACCAACCACCAACCACCAACCACCAACCACCAACCACCAACCACCAACCACCAACCACTAATCATCAATCGCCTCTGGCGGATCGGTTGAGAGCAACGCATTCGCGACAGAGGCGGTGCTTGTGCGCGGCGCGGCGGCGCGGCAGAGCATGAGGCATGCGCATCGGCATCCTGGGCGGCAGTTTCGACCCCGTGCACCACGGTCACCTCGGGGTGGCGCGGGCGGTGGCGGACTCGCTCGGGCTGGAGCGGGTGTTGCTCATGCCGGCGGCGCAGGCTCCGCTGCGCGACGCGGCGGTGCGGGCCACCGGCGAGCAACGCGCCGCGATGCTGCGCCTGGCGCTCAAGGAGCTGGCGGAGCGCGAGGGCGAGCGCCGGCTGGAGGTGGACGAGCGCGAGCTGCGGCGCGGCGGCGTGAGCTACACGGTCGACACCCTGCGGGCGCTGCGCGCGGAGCGGCCCGGCGACGAGTGGGTGTGGATCGTGGGCGCGGATCAGCTGGCGCGGCTCGGCACTTGGCGCGAGCCGGCCGAGCTGGCTCGGCTGGCGGAGTGGGCGGCCTATGCGCGACCGGGCTTTGATTGGAGCGAGTTGGCGGTGTCGGCCGTCGAGGGCCTGCGCGTGCGGAGGGTGGAGCCGGTGCGCGGCGCGGTCTGGGATCTGAGCTCAAGCGCCGTGCGCGAGCGCGTGGCTCGGGGGGAGGATGTGCGCGGGCTCTTGCCGGACAAGGTGGTTGAATACATCTTGGAAAACGCGCTCTATCGCCCCCATCGCTAAAACCCTCATGGCCACCGCATCCGTTCCCGACGCTTCCACGACCGCGCTCCTGCGCACCCTCATCACCGCGCTGGAGGACAAAAAAGCCGAGGACCTCAAGGTGCTGCACGTGGGCGGCATCTCCGACATCACCGACTACCTCGTGCTGGCCACGGGCAACAGCGAGCCGCACCTGCGCGCGCTGCGCATCGAGGCCGAGAAGGTGCTCGACGCCGCGAAGGCCAAGATCGCCGGCATGGACTCGGGTGGCTTCAACAGCGGCTGGACCGTGGTCGACGCCTACCAGATCATGATCCACTTCTTCACCGCCGAGCAGCGCGGAAACTACGCGCTGGAGAAGCTGTGGAAAGACGCTCCCGAGGTGGAGCTGAAGAGTCTCGCGGCCAAGCCGGCGCCGGCGGCCAAAGCGGCCAAGGCCGTAAAATCAAAGGCGGCGGCGAAGAAGCCGGCCGCGAAAGGATCGGCGGCCGGGAAGGCCAAGGGGAAGGTGGCGCCGAAGAAGGCGGCCGCCACCAAGACCAAGGCGCCCAAGGTCGTGGCGAAGAAAAAGGCCGCGGCCAAGGGCAAGAAGGCGGATTGAGTCCGGCGCAGAGCGGCCAAGGTCCGCCTTGGGCAGGCGGAGTGTCGGGCCGGTCGAACGGCCCGACCCCGACGAGGCGGGTCAGAAGCGCCAGTTCACGATCGGCATGACCGGGTATATGGCGGAGTTGCGGGCGATGTTGATCAAGCCCACCTGCAGGCCTTGGAGCTGGTCGGTCCAGTTCACGAACGCGATCTGCACCCCGTGCATCGCCGCGCTTCGGTTAAACAGACCGAACTGGAGCCCGGTGAAGTCGTTCTCGGCGAAATTCACCCAGCCGGATTGAAAGCCCTGCGAGTTCGCTCCGGTGACACGCGACAAGGCGCCGCTCTGCCATCCGGTGAACTGACCGCGGGTGTGCGAGTAAATCCAGGACCACTGGATGGCGAGAGCGTCGCCGCGCACGATGTTGGCGCCGGGGGCCCAGCCAAAGCCGGTGAAGTCGCCGGTGGTGGAGTTGACGATGCCAAGGTCGACGCCGCTCACGTTGGCGTTTTCGCCGTAGACGAAGTTGAGCCGCAGGCCGCGCACGTCGCGGTCGGCGCTGACGAGCTGGAGATCGGGGGCAAAGAAGCCGAACTGAAAGACGGCGTCGGCTTTCGCCGAGGCGGCGCCGGCGAGAAGGGCGAGACCGGTGAGGAGGGAGGATAGGGTAGTGCGTAGTTTCATGGCGCTGCCATTGAGTTGGGCGTATGACTCTAGGTCAAAGCAGCTTGCGCAAGAATGGGGTGGAGAGTTTCCCCGCTAGATTCCTCGGGGAATCGGCGGAGTCGGAGCGAGTTTTGAGTTCGGAGGTCAGTGCCGGTGGGAGCGGGCGGGCGGGCGAACAGTCGCTCCGCCAGCAAGATGGTGAATCTCGTGCACTCGCGTGTCGGGTCGAGCAAGGGGCCGGACGTGATTGCGGGGGGCTTAGGTCGTTGGCGTCGCAACGTCTCCTCGAACCGAGTCCTTGCTCCGCGTTCAGCACCCTTGTCCTTGCCGTGCTCTTGCCGGCTGCGTTCCCGGCGCCGCACCGGTCTTTTTGGGAGAGAGCTCCTGAGCCCGTGAGAATTTGGCGCGTGACACCCGGTTGGATGGCGAGCCTTGCTCGCGGCCATGGGAAACACGGGGTATCGGCCGAATGGAGACAGGGATGCGGTGCAAGAAGGCCCCGGTGTTTCGCGTCGGCGCCGAGCTTCGGCTCAGGCATGGTGGGTCGGGGCCGGCGTGGCCATTCTGTGCCTCGCGATGAATGTCGCGCGCAATCACGACGGTCTGCACGCGCGCCACTTGGAGTTGGGGGGAGAGTATTTTTCAATTGCGGTGGCGATGGCGGACGGACGGGGCTTCTCCGATCCCTTTGGTGCGGGCACGGGGGCCACGGGATGGATGCCGCCGGGCTTTGCGGTTTTGTTGTGGCTGACCAATGCGCTGACGGGCGGCGAAGGGCGCGATTATGCGGCTGGGTTTTTCCCCGCGTTGATCGGTTTGAAGTGCTTGTGCCTGGGCTTCGGGGCCGGCCTGTTGTGGTCGATTTTGCGGGACTGGGGCCTGGGCGGGCGTGGCTGGGTGGGCTTTGCCGCCGCTTGGGGATTGGTGGTGGCGTGGGCGCAGTGGGAGCATGTGACGGCGATGATGCACGATGGCTGGTGGGTGGCATTTCTGGTGGTGCTCTGCCTGCGGGGCGTGGTCTCGCTCCGGCAAGGCCGCCCATCCTTCCTTCTGGCGGTCGCGATGGGCCTGGCGGCTCTGTCGAGCCCGGTGTTGTTCGCCGCGACCCTCGGCGTGCTCGGATGGCGATCCTTGATTTTGGCCAAGGTATCGCGCCGGGCGTTTTGGCGGATGGGTATGGGCCCGGCGTTGCCGGCGGTCTTGGTGGGAGTGGCGTGTTTCGTTGGGTGGAGCCTGCGTGGATGGAGCAGCGTCGGGATACTGGCACCGGTGAAGACGAACGGCGGCTATGAGTTGTGGCAGGCCCAGGAGCTCACGCTGCGCGGGGTGCCGACCCACTCGACCTTCGAACTGCATCCCCTCGTTCATCAGGAGGCCCGGGCTCGCTACGTCGAGCAGGGCGAACGGGCGTTTGTCCAGATCCATGGCCAGGAGGCGTGGCGGTTGATCCGGGAAAACCCAGGGCGATTCCTCGCGCAGCTGCGCCATCGTGCGGTCAACGCGTTCGTGTTGATGGAGCGACGGAGGGATTCGTTGCAGGTGGGTGGTGCGATACCGTCGGCGGCCGCGGAGGAGTTGATGCGAGAAAAGCTTCTCATCCCTGCTCCTGACCCGGGGCAGTGGAGGTTTTTGTTTCTCGCGGGAACCGACAAGGAGCGGGCGAGGCAGGCCGGCAACCTGTCGCCCGAGGCGGCCGAGATCCTCCGCGTGGCTTGGGCCTATCACGATGAACGGGAAGGCCAGCGCTCAGTATGGGATCTGCTCAATCCTCGGGAAGTGGTCCTGAGCGGGCTGGCGAGCCTCTCTTGGGTGGCCGCTTGTTGCCTGGCTGCGCCGCGCTTTCGGCGGCGGATCGCCTTGGGTCTTGTGCTCTATCTTGGAGTTTTGGGCCCTTATGTGCTCGTGAGTCATTACTACCGCTACCAAGAGGGCGTGATGGGGCTGCAGGTGCTGGCCATGGCGGCGGTGCTGAGCGTGCTGATGGTGCGAAAACGGAAAGCGGTCTCTTTGGTCGGCGGCCAAGCGTCCACCGTTTGAGCCCCTCGGGGTATTGCGGTGGTCGCGGTGAGTGTGGAACAGGGAGGCGCAGACTGGGGGCCTCGGGGTTCATCGCTTGGACCAGTTGTCCCCCCGGATACCAGCATACGCTGCTCCGACTTTAGGGGATACGTGAGCGCTTGCTCTCTTGCGCAGCGCCCGTCGACCGTCGGGACAACCCGCCTTTCGCCGCCTCGGCTCTGACCCGGGGCGGCGGTTGGTCCGGCAGCGCCGAGTCGGTTTGCGCCCGGAGTGCCTGCACGTCGGGCTCCGGGTCGGCGCTCCGCGCCAGCGCCGATTCGCGTGCGGCACCATCGCCAGGTTTGCGAAGCGCATCATCAGGCCCAGGCCCGGGAGTATCTCCGGGAACCGCACGGTCACCGCTGCCTGCCAGCCAGCCTGCGCAACTAAACAGCCTGCCCGTCCGGCTAGTGCTTCCAAGGCGTCGAGGCCGAGGAGCAGGGTGATCTGATGGGTGCTCTTCGAAGGCGACGGGCCGGAGACGAAGGTGAGCGGAAACGGCGGTAACCCGGAGCCGCAGCTTGGAAAGGCGCCTTCGGACCGCCTCGGCGCGCATACCCGGTAGGACGGGCACCGCTGCACCCCAGTGAAACGCCGCTCATCCCCTCTGTGGAGACGGCTTGCGTGGCGACGGGAGTAGAGGGGTTCGGCATCGTGCGGAAAGCGCCGCGGCGGCGACAACGGCAAGCTAGGCCGGCCCCAAGGGGAAGGGACGGTCTCCCCTGGGGAAGGGGAGCGAACCGGGTGGATATTGGGCGGCGAAGCCGTCGTCGCTGTTTCGCGACCCAAAGCCCGTAGTGGAAAAATAACTACTGTTCGCTTCGCACGATCCAAACTCGCGAAAACCAAAAGTTTTGCGTAAAGAGATGCGGTTTAGACGTTAACCTAGAGCGAGTTGCGAAACACGAAGAAAATCATCCGAAAAAGGTCTTGTCGGAGGGGGCGCGAATTCCATTGTCCGCACTCCCTCGCAACCGGGAGCGCCAAAAGCGCCGACGGAAACGAGGGGGTTCTTTAGAAAAAACCGCGGTGAGTTTTCACCGCCTCCGAAAAAATCTTCGAAAAAGATGTTGACGAGGGCAGCGCGGTTTGTCTGATTTGAACTCTTTCCCCTAAAAAGGAAGGCCCCGGGAAATCCCCGATGGCAACGGGTTCTTTAAAGACAGACGCCGGTGACAAAATTCACCGCCTCCGAAAAAATCTTCGA